>JAYTMY010000192.1:0-6896 GCA_043748535.1 Lentisphaeraceae bacterium
CCCGAACGCGTCGCTGAAGCCGCCGAACGCATGGGCCTCGAATATGTCGTCGTCACCTCCGTCGCCCGCGACGACCTCCCCGATGAAGGAGCTGCTCACTTCGCCGCCACCGTCCGTGCCCTGCGTGCCCGTCTGCCCAAGGCCGGCATCGAAATCCTCACGCCCGATTTCAGCGGCCGCCTCGAATGCATCCAGATCGTGGTCGACTCCGTTCCTACCGTCTTCAATCACAACCTCGAGACCTGCGAGCGCCTCACCCCGCCGGTCCGCGGCCGTGCCCGCTACCACCGCAGCCTGCAGGTCCTGGCCGACGCCAAACGCCTCTCCAACGGCACCGTCCTGACCAAGTCCGGCATCATGGTCGGCCTCGGCGAGACCGACGAAGAAGTCCTCGATTGCATGCGCGATCTGCGCGCCGCCGGGGTCGACATCCTGACCATCGGCCAATACCTGCCGCCGTCGCGCAAGCACTGGAAACTCAAGCGCTACGTCCGCCCCGAGCAATTCGAGTCGTGGAAGGCCCTCGGCGAAGCGATGGGCTTCGGCGCCGTTGCTTCCGGCCCGATGGTCCGCAGCTCCTACAAGGCCGGCATGCTGGTCGATGGAAAACTCAAGGAACAAGCTCAGTCTGGACTCATCTTCCCCAATTGAGATCTTCACTCAATAAAATTTATTTTTGGCCAAATGATCTTTTAGGCCGGATTTTGAGCCAATACTTGTCATGACTTGGCGTTATCTTGATTGTCTAAACTCAAAAAAGATAACCCACTGAGAGAACCTGATGCCGATTCCGAAACAACCGCCAAGCCGCTGGCGCATGACAATTCTAGTCATAGTTCTTTCTGTATCTATTCTGCCCTATTTCTTATCTTGGCGGCAAGATAGCAGCGCCATTCAAGCCCAGAAAAATTCTCTCTGCCAATTCAGTGATGCCATCTGCGCTGGCGACGTCGCCGCCGCGGGGCGCTCCCTGCGGCAATTGGACTGCTGGTGGACCGACCCGAGCAGCGCCTGCTGGCGTGACGCCAAACCCGGTCACTGCCCGCCGCATGTCTTTGACAAAGCCGATCTGCATTACTGGCAGAATCAGCTCTTCTGCAAAAATCTAGCCACCGAGATCTGCCGCAAAGCGGTTAATGACGATCACCGTCTGCGCTGCCTCAGCGAAGCCATTCACCGACAGGTGCATACTGGCAGCCTCCCCGCCGGCACCCTTCCCGAGCCCAAGGCGATTTGGTTCAGTCAAAAGGGTCTTTGCGACCAACAGGCCTGGCTGCTCTGTTCACTGGCCTATCAAGAAGGCTTTGAGCCCCTGATCGTCTACCTCTGTGATCCGGCCACCGGGATTTCGCACCACACGGTCTGCGAGCTCCATAAGAATGGCCGCGTCTGGCTGGCCGATCCGTTGAACCACATTCTACTGCCCGATGAAAGCACCGCCTCGCTGGCAACCCAGCCGGAGCGGGCGGCACGCATATGGGACGGTCACCCGGAAGTCCCGCCGCAATTGTCCTGTCGGCAATATTGGCTGCCGGCGGAACCGCAGGATTATTGCCCCCGCCAACGAGCCTTGGCGACGGAATTGAAGCAGACGTTCGGAGTCGACTTCCCTCGTTGCGGCGAATCCCCCTCGGTGCGTTTAAGCCGCTACCCGAGCCAAGTCGCGGTTGAAAAATGGTTCGTCCCCTTCCGCCTACGCAGCCTGTACCGAGGCTTAGGCACCGGTTCCTTCTGAGCCAAAAACCAGGCGAGCTGTTGAGCCCGCCTGGTTTTTTGACTCGATACCGAGATCAGGGTTTGGCTTCAGCCTTCTGCTTCGCCAGTTCCGCCGCTTTTTTGTCGGCCGCGGCCTGGACATCGACAGCTTCTACCTTGGCTTCGGCTTTGGGCTCATCGTCGATCACCACTTCCGGAACCGCAAGCCCAGCCTGCTTCAGTACTTGGGCATGTTGAGCGCGGACGACCGCCATCTGGTCTTCCATCGCCGCCATCCGCGCGGCCATTTCGGGCGGCATTTCGTCGACTTCTTGACCGTTGACGACAATGCGTTGAGCGCGATGAATGACGGTGCGGCCATTGGGGCCTTCTATGATCTCAACGCCATTTTTGTCCTTGCCTGCGACTTTCCCGGCAGCCGGCGCCAATTCAGCGGTCAATTCTTTGGCGACCGCGGCAACCTCGGGGTCTTTGTCGTTGCTGCGGCTGGCAAGAGCGGCCGCGGCAGGAGCACCTAGAGCCCGGAGATCGGCCTTGGCCTGTTTACGGGCCGGAGCGTCACCTTCCGAGATGGTTTTCAGCAAGGTGTCGACCTTGGCCTGAACCTCGGGATCGGCTTTGCCGAGATTGAGCGGAGTGACTTTATCGGCCGGCTTCGCCTTCGCACCTAGCAATTCAGGCGGAATCTGCATGCCTTGCTGCAGCATCAACTCGAGAAGTTCAGGAGGGATTTGCTGGGCGCCGTTGCCAGCGACGACGACGCCGTTGCCAGCGACGACGACGCCGTTGGCGATGACTTTCATCTGGACATTGCCGCCACCGCGGACGCGCATGACACCGCCGTTGCCGAGCTGGATCACTTGCTCGCCCTTGTTGGCATCGACAGTTTTTGCTTGATCCGGCTTGGCGGCAGAGGCACCGCTCAGCTCTTTCGCCAGCGCCGCGATTTCCGGGTCTTTGTCGTCGAGGTGTTTTTTTAAGCTGGTCTGGGCTGCAGGACCGAGCTTGAGCAATTCGGCTTTGGCTTCTTTGCGGGCCATGGCGTCGGCTTTGGCGTAATCGGCGATCAGCTGTTCGGTGCGGGCTGTGGCATCGGCAGGTGAGAGAATGGGCTCAGCAGCGGCGAGGGCGGCAAGGAGGAGCAGGACGTTCATGGAGGGTGGATTCCTTATGATGTTAGGGAGGTGAGTGAATGAAGCGTTTTGTCAATATCTCAAAACGCGCCGGATGGATTTTTTTCTGCGCAACTCGCAAAAATCGACCCGGAAGCGGCTGATTTGCCGAACCTTGCCGATTTTCCACCTTGCAATTGATGCGGCATGGAGGGACTATATGCGGATCATCAACTTCCCGTGTCTCCAAGGAATCCCCCATCATGGCCAAGAATCTCGTCATCGTCGAATCCCCCGCGAAAATCAAGAGCATTGAGAAATACCTCGGCAAAGACTTCCAGGTGCTGGCTTCTTACGGCCACGTCCGCGACCTGCCGGAGAAGAAGCTTGGCATCGATGTCGACAATAACTTCGCCCCCGAATACGAGATCAGCGGCGATGCCCGCAAGAAGAAAAACATCGATGAGCTGCGCAAGGCCGGCGCCGTCGCCTCCACCATCTGGCTCGCGACTGACCCGGACCGTGAAGGAGAAGCCATCTCCTGGCACCTGTACGAACTGCTCAAGCCCAAGTCGAAAGCCAAGTTCCGCCGCGTCACCTTCAACGAAATCACCGAGAAAGCGGTTAAGGCCGCCTTTGATACCCCGCATGAAATCGATCAGGACATGGTCGACGCCCAGCAGGCCCGCCGCGTCCTCGACCGCCTCGTCGGCTTCAAGGTCTCGCCCCTCGCCCGCAAACGCGGCGGCTCCTCCGCCGGTCGCGTCCAGACCGTCGCGCTCCGCCTCATCGTCGAACGCGAAAAAGCCATCCGTGCCTTCGTTCCCGAAGAATACTGGTCGCTCAAGGTCAAACTCGCCCGCGCCAAAGGCAAGGACACCTTCATCGCCGCCCTGAAAAAGATCGACGGCAAGAAGGCCGAACTCAGCACCGAGAAGCAGACCCTCGGTCTGGTCGCTCAACTGAAAGGAGCGACCTTCCCGGTCACCGGGCTCACTGGCGTCGAAAAATCGCTCAAGGCCCCGCCGCCCTTCATCACCTCGTCGCTGCAACAGGCCGCCTCCGGTGCCATCCGCATGAGCCCGACTCAGACGATGCGCGTCGCGCAAGACCTTTATGAAGGTGTTGACATCGGCAAGGAAGGTTCTGTCGGTCTGATCACCTACATGCGTACTGACTCCTTCACCATTTCGGTCGACGCCCAGCAGGCCGCCCTCGGCCACATCAAGGCCTTCTTCGGCGCCGAATACTGCCCCGCCAAACCGAATATCTACAAGTCGAAAAACTCGGCCCAGGGCGCCCACGAAGCCATCCGCCCCACCGACATCGCCCGCACTCCCGACAGCATGAAGCGCTTCCTCGAGCCCGATCAACTCAAGCTCTACACCCTGATCTACAACCGCTTCCTCGCCTCGCAAATGGCGCCCGCCAAGGTCCGCCTCGACACCGCCGAACTCGAGCCGCAAGGCGCCGCCGTCAAAAACCGCATGCTCTTCACCGTCAGCGCCACCACCACCCTCTTCGAAGGTTGGAAAAAAGCCTACAATCACGCCGAAGAGAAAGTCAAAGCGAAGAAGAAAACCGACGACGCCGATGACGATGAGACCGAAGAAGAAGACGCCCCCCAGGCCCTGCCCGACCTGAAAAAAGGCGAAGAATGCAAACTCATCGAGCCGCAGACCAAACAGCACTTCACCGAGCCCCTCCCCCGCTTCAGTGAAGCCACCCTGATCCGCGCCCTCGAAGAAAACGGCGTCGGCCGTCCCTCGACTTACGCTTCCATCGTCAAGACCATCCAAGACCGCGAATATGTCGCCAAGGACTCCGGTCGTCTCGTCCCCACCAAGATCGGCGAAGACACCTGCGACTTCCTGACTCTGTCCATCCCCACCCTCTTCGAAGTGAAATTCACCGCCGAGATGGAAGAGAAGCTCGACGAGATCGAAAACGGCCGCTGCAAGTGGACCGACATGATGCAGAGTTTCTACGGCGACTTCGTCAACTGGCTCGGCCTCGCCAAAACCGCTGGCGCCCCGCCCGCCGAAAACTTCGCCGCCCTGCTCAAGCTCTTCCATGCCAAGGTCACCTTCGACACCCCGGTGAAACCCGCCAAAGGCCGCGCCTTCGACGATAAGGAATTCGTCGAATCCCTGCGCGAAGCCCTCGAAGAAAGCGGCGCCGTCACCGCCCGCCAATGGCAAACCCTGGTCAAACTCGCCGCCAAATATTCGTCACAGCTGAAAGGCCTGCCCGTCCTCGCCAAGAAGTTCGAATTCGAAGCCGAACTCGCGGTTCTGCAGGAACAACGTGCCATCGCCGTCGAAGCCATCGAAAACCCCGATTCCAACCCCGGTGCCGCCCTCCTCAAGGCCCTCGAAGGCATCACCTACGACCCCCCCACCAAAGGCGGCCCGCGCGTCTATGACGACGGCAAATTCGTCAGCTCCCTGCGCGACCAGCTCAATGCCGGAAGAGTCCTCACCGACAACCAGGTCGCCGCTCTCGCTCGTATCGCCAACAAATACGGCGAGCGCGACCCCAAACTCGCCGCCGCCATCGTCAAGGCCGGCTTCGCCCCTCCCGCAGCGACGGCGATGGATCCGGAAGTCAAGTCGAAGATCGACACCCTGCTCGCCGGCTTCGCCCAGGTGAAGGAATGGGCCCCGGCCCAGAAAAAAGGCAAGGCCACTTTCGACGACAAGGAGTTCGTCGAATCGCTGCGCGCCCAGTTCGCCTCGAAAGGCCAGCTCTCCGAGCGTCAGATCGAAGCCCTCGGCAAACTCGCCTCGCGTTACCGCGAAGGCGCCCCCGCCCTCGGCAAAGCCCTCGAAGCCATCCCCAAGGCCGCGCCTGAAACGGTCGACGCCCAATGCCCGAAATGCGGCAAACAAGTGATCAAAAAAGCCTGGAAAGGCCGCCACTTCTTCGCCTGCTCCGGTTACCCCGCCTGCAAAAACTCCGCCAGCACCCTCGATCAATTGCTCGGCAACTGATCCTTCTCGCGATACACAAAAAATAGGAAATCCTCATGAGAAAAGTTAAGGTCCATACAGAGCACGACATGGAGCGATCGATTAATAGCTACATTGCCAACGGCTACATGGTCATGAACAAGACTTCCGATTCGGCTATTTTAAGTAAGCCAAAAAAATTTAACGTAGCAATTGGGATTATTTCATTTTTATTCTGCGTAATTGGCCTGTGCATATACGCAATAATTTACTCATGTCAAAGTGATGAAATAGTTGAGATAGTAATTGAATAACAGCCACCAACTCCATCGGTAGCCAAGCGATCCGAATCTAGATAAGAAAAAGGCCAGCCTCTATAAGCGGGCCTTTTTCTTTGCGGCCACCGCCATTACATTCGGCCGTCACCAACACAGCAAACCGGAGAGATTCATATGGGCGTCATCATCCAAGCCGTTTACGAAGGCGGCCTGCGCTGCACAGCCGTTCACACCCCGAGCGGCGCCACCCTGGTCACCGACGCCCCCGTCGACAACCACGGCCGAGGCGAAAGCTTCTCCCCCACCGACCTCGTCGCCACCGCCTCGCTGACCTGCATGATGACGATCATGGGCATCGCCGCCAACAAGGAGCAGGTCGACATCCGCGGCATGAAAGCGAGCACCGAAAAGATCATGAGCACGGAGCTGCCGCGCCGCGTCGCCCGCCTCCTCATCCGCCTCGAAATCCCCGGCGTCGCCAACCTCGAAACCCGCCGCAAGCTCGAGGCCGCCGCCCGCGCCTGCCCGGTTCACAAGTCGATTTCCCCCGAGATCGAGCTGGATATCGAATTCAGCTGGCTGTAAAAAGCTTTAAATGTTTCAAGGCAAAAGAATAGGACCTATAGAATCTATAGGCCCTATTTTTCAGCTCAAGCTGGCAGGGCCAGCCTTAAAAACTCTCAATAGCGGTAGTGGTCAGCCTTGTAGGGGCCTTCGACCTTGACGCCGATGTAGGCAGCCTGCTCTTTCGAGAGCTTGGTCAGCTTGGCGCCGATCTTCTCGAGGTGGAGACGGGCGACTTCTTCGTCGAGGTGCTTGGGCAGGATGTAGACGCCGGC
>JAYTMY010000193.1:0-9205 GCA_043748535.1 Lentisphaeraceae bacterium
CTCCGTGACGCCTCTCCGGCTCTTCCTCCTCCATCCCCACTCATGCACCGGCCGGCCAGCTCACGCCGGGCTCAGTCGCGTCGTGAGTAGTAACGAAAATCTAAGTCATCAGGAAGAGTCCAGTACATGTTGAGCAAAAAATTTGCGCATCATTACGAAATGGAGTCGAGCTGCGATGTCAGCCATTTCATCATCTTCTCAAAGGGGCTGGAAATGAAAGCCAGCTACCGATATGAGCCTCCTCAATTGACGGCCATCAACAATATCCCCTGCACTGTACTCGATAATTTTCGAGGACGACGAAGCCGCCGACGCAGCAGTGGCCGAGGGTCTTCCAGGTGTAGTCGCGGAGCCGGAGGAGGAGTTTCATGGGGATTTTGTTTTCCTGGGAGCGCCGGCTGCCAGCCGGTCAATGTTGTTCAGAAGGCAACAAACCGGCTAGCAGCCGGCGCTCCCAGGAAAAGCTTTACACCTTCTCCAGCACCGGGATGCCGACCATGGAGAGCCCCCATTTGATGACGCGGGCGACGGCGGCGGCGAGGGCGAGGCGGGACTGGCGCAGCTCCTGGTCCTCGAGCTTGAGGGTGGGGCAGGCATTCCAGAAGGCGCCGAAGTCGCGGGCGAGCTCGTAGAGGTGGGCGAGCAAGGCGTTGGGGGCGAGGTCTTCGACGACTCGCTGCCAGACGGCGGGGGTCGCGGCGATGGTCTTCAAGAGACGCCATTCCTGCTCGGTTTCGGGACGGATGACGACTTTGCCGATGAGCTCATCGATCTCGAGTCCGGCCTTGCGGGCGAGGCCACGGGTGCGGGCATAGGTCATCAACACGTAGATGGCGGTGTTGCCGTCGGTAGCGAGCATCTTGTCGAAGTCGAACTTGTAGTCGGTGGCGATGCCGTGCGACAGGTCGGAGTATTTGACGCCGCCGATGCCAGCGACCTTGGCGATGAGCTTGTGGTCTTCGTTGCTGAAGTCGGCGGAGAGTTGCTTGGCAAGGGCAAGGGCGCGTTCTTCGGCTTCGATCAGCAGGTCTTTCAATTTAACCGTGCCGCCGGTGCGGGTTTTGAAGGGCTTGCCGTCGGCGCCGAGCATCATGCCGAAGCCGATGTGGGTGGATTTGGACTTGTCGGCCCAGCCGGCGGTGTCGGCGATCTCGAAGACTTGCGAGAAGTGGTCGGCCTGGCGGTTGTCGGTGATGATGATGACGCGGTCGGCCTTGAGGGTGCCGAAGCGGTGTCGGACGGCGGCGAGGTCGGTGGTGGCGTAGATGTAGCCGCCGTCGGACTTCTGGACGATGGTGGCGAGCGGTTCGTCCTTCTCGTTTTTGCGGCCGGGGAGGAAGACGCCCCAGGCGCCTTCGGCTTGGACGGCGAGGCCTTTTTCTTTGAGCTCGGTGACGACCTTGGCGAGGTCCTCGTTGTAGAAGGATTCGCCGCGGTCTTCGATGCGGATGTCGAGGTCGCGGTAGATGGCGTGGCAGTGTTTCAGCGATTCATCGCAGAAGACCTTCCAGACCGCGAGGGTGGCGGGGTCGCCGGACTGGAGGGCGACGACGGCGCGGCGCGAGGCGTCGGCGAATTCGGGGTTTTCATCGAAGCGTTTCTTGGAGGCGCGGTAGAAGTCCTCGAGGTCTGAGATGGCGAATTTCGACGCATCTTGAAGGGCTTCAGGGTTGCTTTCGCGGATGTATTGGATGAGCATGCCGAACTGGGTGCCCCAGTCGCCGACGTGGTTGACGCGGAGGACTTCGTGGCCTTCGAATTCGAGGAAGCGGGAGATGGAGTCACCGATGATGGTGGAGCGCAGGTGGCCGACGTGCATCTCCTTGGCGAGGTTGGGGCCGGAGAAGTCGACGACGATGCGTTGCTTCACAGCGGCATGATTGATGCCGAGGCGTGGCGAGCTGAGCAGGTCGCCGACGTAGGCGAGGAGAAACTCGGGTTTGAGCTTGAAGTTGATGAAGCCGGGGCCGGCGATGTCGACCGAGGAACACAGGTCGCTGACCTTGAGGGCGGCGACGATTTCCTGGGCGAGGGCGCGGGGGTTCTTGCCGGCGGCTTTGGCGGCGCTCATAGCGGCGTTGCACTGGTAGTCGCCGAACTGCGGGTTGGCGGCGGGGAAGACCAGTTGCGCGGGGAGGGGGGCACCCGGGCAGACCTGGGCGAGGGCGGGCTGGATGCGGGCGGCGATGAGAGCGGGGAGGGATTGCATGGGGAGCTCGGAATTAAGAATTAAGAATTAAGAATTAAGCGTCAGATGTCAGCGGTCAGTGGTCAGGCGTCCGTGCTACTGCTTTCCGCCGATTCCAGATTCATATCGACTTCGCGGACGCGTTTTTTGTCGCGGACCAGTTCGACCTGATTGCGGAGGAGTTCGCGGAATGCGGCGGCCTCGGGGAGGCAGCGGAGGTAGATTTCGGGATTGAGCTTATCGGTGGTCATGATGCGGACATCGCCGAGACCGAGCATGCGGTGGAGGGGGTTTTGGCGGAGGAGGATGTCCTTCACCCGGTAGAGCTCGATATCGGAGCTTTCGATCGACAGGATGCCGCTTTTCAGGCGCAGGCGTTGATCGGTGAGGGTGGTTTTTTCGGACTTTGCCTTGAGGATGAGAAAGATCGTGATGAAGCCTCGGATGAAGATGAGACCGATGAGGGTCCATCGTTGCCAGTCCTGCTTAAACTGATCAGGGTATTTGAGCAACAGGAAGACCAAAGCGGTGACCATGATGATGCTGGCGCCGTGGGAGCGGGCGTAGATCCAGTTCGAGGTGTGTTTGTCGCTGAGGATGGTTTCGTTGGCGGCAGTGTCGTCGGGCATGTTGAATTCCGTGCTAAGTTTTGAGCGGGGCCCAACTTAGTTGCGGATGGCGCAAGAAAAAGCAGTGGCGGGAGTCATTTCTTGGGTGGGTCTTTGGCGAGGGCTTTGGCAGTCTCGGGCGACCAGCTGCTTTCGAGGATCATGTAGCGGATCAGGTTTTCGATCTCGGTGGGGCTCAGCTGCGGGTGTGGCGTCATGATGGCGATCGAAGTTTTGAGTCCGGTATAAGAGCTTTTGCCGTTGCTGCCTTTTTGCACCTTGAGGACTGCAGCGGCGATCTTGGTCTTGTCGTAGCGGAGCCGATCGGCAATGGCGAAGTAGGAAGGGCCGACGAGATTTTCCTTGGCGAGATGGCATGCGCGGCAGTCGTTGTTGTCGAGAATTTTGGCGGCGGCGTCCTTGTCGACGGCGGGCTCACCGGGAGGGACGACGCCGGCGTGCAGGGACATTCCAGAGAGGAGAGTGATTGATAAACTCAGGCCGAGGATGTGGGTGGCGGTGGAAATTCGGGGCATGGGCGGCAGTCTCCGGGGGGTGGCATGATTTCCCTGACGCCGGAATCGTGCCGGATCATTTCTCATCAAAATCTCTTCGTAAATCGCAGCTTCCCGGCGTCTCAAGGGATGAACGCCAAACCCGGAGATCGTGATGAACCAACTTGCCGAACTTTACCGTCAGCACCGCCAAGGGCTTTTCTCCTGTGCTTTATCGGTGACGCGCAACGCTGCTGAGGCGGAGGACGCGGTTCATGACGCCATTGCTCGGATTTCCAAAAATGGCCTTGAGGGTCGCAGCGACCCGACCGCCTATATTTTTCAAAGTGTTCGCAACGCGGCGTTGGACAAGCTTCGTCGTCGCCAGACCCGATTGGAGAAGCAGGATTTCATCTTCATCGAGCACGAAACTCGCGACCAGGAGATGGCCGGTCAGCGTTTGGCCGACACGGAAATGCGCACTCTTTTGCGCGAAGAGATCGAGCGCTTGGATGACATGTACCGCGAAGTGGTGGTGATGAAAACCGTTTCCGGCTTGACCTTCGACCAGATTTCGCGAGCGCTGGATGAGCCACTGTCGACCGTCAGCTCTCGTTATTTCCGCGCCCTGAAAATGTTGCGAGCCGCTTTGGAGGCCAGACTGTGAACACGCCGGACGAACAGGATCCCGAAAGCGCCGAGATGGAGCAGCTGTTGCGCTCGATGTCTCTGGTCGCGCCCAGTTTGCAGCACGAGGATCGGATCAGCGATATCTTTACTGCCGCAGTTGAGCAGGAGATCAGCAGTTTGGAGGCGCGGGCGCCCAGCCCTCAGCTGGAAGCGCGGGTGGAAGAGAGCTTGAACTCACGAGTCGCAGAGATGCTGCGCGGCCTCAAGACGCTGGCGCCTTCCGCCGAGCTCGATGTCCGGGTCGACGACAGTCTGCTTGCCGTGGAAATTGAAGTCCACTTCGCCGGCTTGTCTCCGGTGCAGCCTTCGGCAGCCTTCGATGAGCGCATGACCGATCTCTTCCTTGAGCAGCAATTGAGGGTTTTTCCGCTTCTTCAGCCCTCGGCAGCCTTGGACGCGAGGATCGAGGAAAGCTTGGTTCACCAGCAGATTGAAAATCAGCTCAGCTCCCTGCCGCCGCAAGAGCCGAGTCCCCAGCTCGAGCAGCGGCTCAGCGCCCGCTTGGCGGAATCCCCGGGCTGGCGTCTGCATAACTCGGTCTGGTGGGTCGCTGCGGCCGCCTTGTTGCTGATCATTCCGCTCGACACCCTTTTGCAGCAGAAGAAAAATCAGCCGCAAGTCTTGCATGAATACCTGCCGACTCACGTGGCCAGCGCCACCCAGGATGCGATCAGCGTCGGCTCCACCCGCGAACTACCCAGCTATGAAGGGGCCCCGATCAAATCCGCGGATGGTTCGTGGTTCCGCCCGGTGCTCAACCGGCAAGTCGACAATGAAGTCTGGGTCGATCCAGACAGCGGTGCCGTGATTGAGCGCGAGACCCCGCGCGAAGTGATGAAAATCGTACCCGTCCATTTCGAATGAATCTAAAGGAAAATCAAGTGATGAAAAACTTCTTGCTGTCCCTGCTGCTCTGCGGCGGAGCGCCTTGGCTGGCGGCGGCGGATGCTGGCGCCGAGCCGCAGCTCGCCGCCACTGAAAGCGCCAATGCGCATGACTCGGCTTACCTCGGTCTTTTCCTGCAGCCGGTGCCGGCCATTGCTTCGGCGCAGCTGAAAATGGAAGAAGGCAGCGGCTTGGCGGTGGTCCAAATCGATCCTAATGCGCCGGTGTCGCGTTCTGATCTGAAGGTTCACGACATCATCCTCAAGATTGAGAATCAGCCGCTGTATTCGAGCTCATCGATTCCGCGCATCTTGAAGACCCACAAGCCGGGCGAGATCTTAAAATTCTCGGTCCTCCGGGGTGGCGAAATGAAGGAGATCAAGATCGAGCTTGGCCGTCGTCAAGTGACCCCGGTCCCCGCGGCCTTGCCGGCGGAAATGCAGAAGATGATGGAGGCTCAGGTTGCCGACCCTAAACTGCCGCCTGATGTTCGCAAAGTTCTCGAAACACAACTGGCTCAGGCTCGCCGTTTTGCCCGTGACACCCAGGTGACGGGCATCTGCTCTCGGATCAACAGCCGCGATAAAGATCATTTCATTTGCGTCACCATGCGTCCGGATGGCAGCCGCGAAGTCCGGATCGAAGATGGCAAAGGCGCGGTGATGCTGGAAACCCCGTTTAAAAACACCGATGAACTGACGACTCTCAGCCCTGATCTCCGCGACAAGGTGAAGCGTCTTTCCGAGCAGATTCATGTCATCGAGTTGAAAATTGAGAGCGAGACCAAGCCTTGATGGCGCCGTTCGCAAAAAGTCACTTGAGAATTTAACCGGGTCATCACTTGCGGGCTATCGCTGCTGCGTTATCCTTGCGGCGCAAACAAGCCACAACCCCCCCCCCGGAATCAGCCAATGAAAATGATCGAAAAGTTTCTTGAATACTTCATCTTCAACTCGCGCTGGGTGATGGCGCCGATGTATGTCGGCCTGTGTCTCGCCATGGGCCTGGTCATGGTCAAGTTCGGCCAGGAGTTCTTCCACTTCGCTCCCTCTGTCTTATCGATGGATGAATCGAGTCTGGTTCTTTCGGTGCTGAAGTTGATCGACCTGGTCCTCTTCGCCAGCCTGCTGTTGATGGTGATTTTCAGCGGCTACGAAAACTTTGTTTCCAAGATCGATATGGCTGAACACGAAGACCGCCCCGAATGGATGGGCAAAGTCGACTTCTCCGGACTGAAACTGAAGCTTATCGGTTCGATTGTCGCCATTTCGGGTATCCATCTGCTTGACGCCTTCATCACTCTCCACACCCTGATCAAAAACGGTGTCGCAGCACAAGCCGGTCACGACGAACATGGCGCAGTTGCCAAAGCTCTACTCGATCCCGTTCATGTCGAGGCTCTCTATATCAACCTCAAGTGGATGATCATTCTGCACGCTATCTTCATCCTCTCCGGCATCGGCTTCGCCCTGATGGATAAAATTGCCCACAGTACTCACAAGGGAGGACACGACAAGTCGCCGGCCGATTTGGAGAAGCCCGAGTCCGAAGCCAAGGCTGCGCCCGAGCATCACTAAGTCGAGCAAGACTCGCCTCAAGGTCGCACCGCAGGGTGCGGCCTTTTTTGTGGTCACGCGGGACGAGGGCGGCGCGGCAGCTATGGTGCTCGCCAACCATTTTCAGGAGACATTATGAACAGCATGACAGGTTTTGGCCGTGGCGCCGCCGCATCCGGCGCTTTCAGCATCCAAGTGGAGATCAGCAGCGTCAACCGCAAACAGCTGGAGATCCGCTTCGTTCCGCCTCGCGACGCGCCTTATCTTGATCAGCTGGTTCGCGATGCTCTTCAAACCCGCCTCAGCCGCGGCGCGGTGTCGGTCAATCTTCGCCTCGATTTTGCCGAAGCCGCTGGTCCCGGCGGGCAAATCAATCTCCCTCTGTTGGAAGCTTACGGACGGGCCGCGATGGAGCTGCATCAACGCCTCGGCCTTCCTCCTCCGGCTGACTTGAGCCCGCTCTTCAACTTGCCCGGGGTCACCGGCGGCTCCAGCGCCGAGCTTCCCGAAGAGGAAATCTGCAATCTCAGCCGCCAGGCGGTCAAGTTGGCGCTTGATGCCCTCTGCGCCTCGCGGGCGGCGGAAGGAGCCCGTCTCCGCCATGATCTCGAACAACGATTCGCCCTGCTCGACGGCTGGCGGGAAGAACTCGAAAAACTGGCGGGACAAAGTGTCGCCAGTTTCCGCGAGCGGCTCTTGGCGCGCATCAAGGAAGCCGGTTTGGATCTGTTGCCGGATGATGAACGCCTGCTGAAAGAAGTGGTGCTGTTTGCTGACCGCAGCGACGTTACCGAGGAAATGGTCCGTCTGCAAGGTCATTTGGCCGCCTTCCGTGGACTCCTAGCCCGGCCCGGTGCGGTTGGCCGTGAGATGGATTTCCTCGCCCAGGAAACCGGCCGCGAGATCAATACGACTGGCTCGAAATCGCAAGACAGCACAATCTCCCGCCTGGTGGTGTCGTTCAAAGCGGAACTGGAACGGATCCGCGAGCAGATCCAAAATCTCGAGTAAGCTGAAATCCGCTGCTGAGTGCTTGCTTGTTTGAGGGGATCAGATCTAAATTGCTACAGCCAATGGGAAGACGACCATGAGTGAAGACCCGCAGATCAGAGCCTTGTTGACGAGCAGCATCCGCCGCACGGTCGTGCAAGAGACGATGGTGGTCTTTCTCGGTTTCTGCGCTTGGCTGATCCTCGGTGTCACCCTGTTTTTCCTCTGTGATCTGCATTGGCTTCTCGGCACCGGATGGCGCACGCTTGGTTTGACTTTGCTCTTGTTGCCGGCCAGCATCGCGGTGGTCTGGGCCTTGCAGGGGATTTTCAACAGTCGCCGCAGCCTCTTGCATCAAGCGCAGAATTTAGAACGGGCCAACCCGGAATTGCAGGGCCGACTCCTCACCTGTTTACTTAGCCGCCGCGGCAACGCCGCCGCCTTGCAAACCTTGGCACGTGAAATCGCCGAGATGAAGCTCCGCCCGGCGCGCGCGCCGAAGACTTTGAAAGTCGCTCTGTGGAGCCTCGCCGCCGCTTGTTTCTGCCTCCTGATCAGCAGTGTCGTCGCTGCGCCGCCTTTGGCAATTTCAGCAGCTCGACTGAGTCTGCCCTGGTCGGATGTGCCCCGACCCACCGCGACGCGCATCGCCCAGATTCTCCCCGCTGCCGGCGAGACGGTTGATGCCGAGGGTGAGTGGATGGTGCGCGCCACCAGTGTCGGCGAGACGCCGAAATCCGGCCGGGTCAAGATGTCGCGCCATGGTGCCGCGGGCCCGTGGATCGATTATCCCTTCGTGCTTTCCAGAACCGGCGAATACTCGGCGATCATGCCTGCTGCACAAGGAGAAGTTTCGCTGCAAGTCGAAATCGGTGATGCGCTCACCGCTCCTTACCAAGTCCTGGTCCGCCGCCCTCCTCTGGTGTCAAAAACCCGGATCAGCCTGACCCCCCCGCCTTACTCGTCTTTGCCTAAATCTGAAATCGAAGCCAAGGAATTCTCCGCTTGGATCGGCACGCAGGCCGTATTCACCGTCAGCTTTGACCAAGAGGTGAAGACAGCAAAATTGTGGATTGCTGGTCAGCCTCAAGCTTTGCAGATCGAGGCCTCGGGAAAAAAGGCCGTGTCGAAAGCTGTGCTTCTGGATCGCTCGACTTTATGGCGACTTGAGTTCAGCTCGAAAGCAACGTCCTCCTCCGTCAATAGCCGATTCTGGCCGATCAAGGTTCTCGAGGATCAGCCTCCCGTGGTGCTGATGGAAACCCCCCTCAGCAGCGAAATCGAAGTGCAGAAAAGCCAGCCCGTGGAAATCCTCTGGAGCGCTACAGATGATCAAGGACTCTTGTCGGTCAATCTCGAAAGCCAGGAGCGTTTCTCGACCGTGGTCAAGAGTCTTCGGCTTGCCAACCCTCGCGTCGGCGCCACCGCCAATGGCAAAACGGTATTGATCCCTGCTCGTGAACTCGGAGCGAAAGCCGGTGATCTGATTCTCGTTCATCTCAGCGCCTGTGACGCTCGCGGCCCGATTTCTAAAACCTTCTCCAAGCTTTTGAAAATTAAAATTCTTCCCGATCCGGAGAACAAGGGTCAACAGGGCAAAGAAGGCCAAGGCAAAGAAGGCCAGGGCAAAGAAGGCCAAGGCAAAGAAGGCCAGGGCAAAGAAGGTCAGGGCAAAGAAGGTCAGGGCAAAGAAGGCCAGGGCAAAGAAGGCCAAGGCAAAGAAGGCCAAGGCAAAGAAGGCCAGGGCAAAGAAGGCCAAGGCAAAGAAGGCCAAGGCAAAGAAGGCCAGGGCAA
>JAYTMY010000194.1:0-3756 GCA_043748535.1 Lentisphaeraceae bacterium
TGGCCTCAGCTTCCTTCAAATGCTGGCGGAATCGGGTGATCAGTTCGCTCGTGGTTTTCATCGGCGTCTCCTCGGGTTTTGCGCAGTCCGCAATATGCCCGCAGGAAGGATTTTGACTTGTGCAACAGCGGCTCGTCGCGAAGCGACGGTGTGATTGTAGCCGGGGGTTTTAACCCCCGGTACGTTTGGCAATGGATTGGGCGTCGCGGCAGCGACGCGGTGACAGATGCGTTCGGGTGTGACATGAGCCGTCTGCATCGCCACCACCGCGCTGTCATCCTGTCGCTTCGCGACGGCGATTTCATCACCAACCCAATCCGGGGGTTGAAACCCCCGGCTACACTCATCCTGTCGCTTCGCGACGCACAAACCCAGCTCAAATGGAGCTCACAAAGGCGAGGGAAGCCCCTTCTTCGCCGCCAACGGCGACAGGAGCCAAGCGAAAAGGATGCCAAAAACGAGAGGCAGGCCAAAAGACCGCAGGGCTGGAGTCTGCGACAGGGCGAGCAGGCCGAAGGCGAGTAGGGTGCTCAACGAGGACAGGAAGACCGCCAGCGCCGTCGCTGGACATTCGGGCTCTTCCGCCGCAGTGGCGAGGCTGTAGTTAACCCCGAGCCCGAGGACGAGGCTGAGCGACAAGGCGGCGAAGAAATTCAGCGGCTGGCCCAGCAGGGCGCAGGCTCCTAGGGCCGCCGCGGCACTGAGCACCGGGATGCCAACCAGTTTCAACCCTTGCAAGGGCCCGTAGAGACCAACAAAAACCAAGAGCATCAAAAGCGAGGCGCCGCCGAGAGCGAGCAGGCAGCCGCGAGTCTGACGGCGCAGCAGCTCGGAGTTCTCGGCGATCAAATCGGTGTAGCGGCAGCCCTCGCCCTGACAAGCGGCAGCGAGCTGCGGCAGAGCCTCGGCCTGGAGCCCACGCAGGAGGACAAAGGTCGCCGCGTCGCTTTCGGCATCGGTCGCAATGAAGGGGCTGATCAATCCGGCGGCCCCACCTTGGCGCAGCAGCTTGGGAGTGAGGAAGGGAGCGGTCGCGGCGTCCTTGACCGCCTGGGCACTTGCGCCGGACGCAAAACCGAGATCGTCGAGGGCGCTCGCGACGCTTCCGTCTTGCGTCGCCCGCAATAAGGTCGAGCGGTCGCGTTCCTGGCTCAGCCGCGAGGGCAGAAAGCTGGCTGTGCCGATCCACGAATGGAGCAGGCCTTTTTGCTGCAAGGGACGTAGTCGCTCGGCCAGCGATTCTTCGCGCTGCAGGCACTGCTCCAGATTGGTCCCACGGATGAGAACGAAACGCCCCGCTTCAGGGGTCCCGGCGAGGCGCCGGATGGTCGCTTCCGCAGCGACCAATTGCGGGGAAGGAGCATTGAGATGGCGCAGATCGTGGTCCTGCCGGAGCTTGAAGAGGCCGAGGCAGAGCAGCGAGGCGATGACCAGGGTCGGCAAGGCGGCGCGGCGGGTCCACAGCGCGGCGCCGCGTCCCCAGGCGAGGGGACGGGCAGCGCCGGCGGGCACATGGGGCACCAGCAAGGGGCAGAGGATCGGCGCCGCGAGGAAGGCGCCGAGCAAGCCCAGAGCTCCGAGCAGAGCGATCTGGCGCAGTCCGGGGAACGGCGCCAGAAGCAGGCCGAGATAGGCCGCCAGGCTGGTGCACAGGCCGAGGCTGAGCGGCGGCAGGAGGCGGCGCTCAAGATGCTCGCGCGATTCGTCGCCGCATCGCCGCGCTGCCACCCAGTGCTGGACGAAGTCGTCGGCGACGCCGATCAGGCTGACCCCGACAGCGAGGGAGATGGCATGGATCTGGCCGAGGCAGGCGGCGGCGAGAATGAAGGAGCTGAGGCAGCCGTAGCCGATGACCAGGACGCTGACGGCTAGCGGGCGCAGGCCGCGGAAGACCAGCCAGGCGAGCAGGACGATGCCGAGCAGAGAGCCGCCACTGATGATCGCCGTCTCGCGTCGCGCCCGGGCTTCGCTTTCGGCGGCGAATTCGGCCCCTCCGGCGCTGAGGATGCGGCACGACGAATCGGAAGCCGTTGCGACCGCTTTCGCTCGCGACAAGGCCGCCAATTGCGCCTCCCGCGGGCCACTGGAGAAAGGACTCTCGGCCGCCGCCAGGGTAATCAAGACCCAGTCGCGCCCCTGCTCGTCGCGGAGCAGTGGCAGGCCGTTTTTCAGGACCATGCCGCCGAGGAGGCCTTGGCGCGACATCATCCAGCCGGCGAAGGTGCAGAAGGGGTCCTGGGCGGCGAGGCGTCCGGCGAGCGGCTGGGTCGGATCAAGCAAGGCGGCGCCGACATGTTCGGCGAGGCGGGTCGCGGCGTCGGGCCCTTCCAGTTCGCGGCGCAATTCGGGATCGAGCAAGCCGGCACGGGCGGCGAAGGCAGCGCGGCCGAAGGCCTCGGCTTCGGCCGGATTGGCGCCGAGGCGAACTTCGGTAAAGGCCGGATCGCGGCGTAATTCTGCCGCAAAGGCCAAAGCGGCCGGGGCCGGGTCACCCTCGACCGAGAGCAGCACCAGGCTGCGGCGTCCGAAACGTTCCTGGAACAGCCGGGTCGCCTGATTCAAGCTCGGATCGCGCTCCGCCACCGGCAGCAGCGCCTGCAGATCGGTGTCGATGCGGACCCCCGTTTGCAGTAACCGCAAAGAGGCGAAGCCGAGCGCGATCAGATGGAGCAGCAGCAGCAGGCTCAGCAGGCGGCGGAGGCGGGGCATGGCAATCTCCTCAAACGGACTCGAGTGTCACGAGTTCATGGTTTGTAGTACCGGCTTCAGCCGGGCGTTGAACTTAAAATACGGATGGAACGGAACCCACCGGCTGAAGCCGGGACTACAAACTTTAGCTCAAAACGAAGAGCTCACGACTCCCGAGAATCGGAGGAGCCTCAGTGCGCGACAGGAAGCGCTGCGGGAGCCGCGTTGCTCAGGCCGAGACGGTCGAAGTCCGCGCGGACTTTGACCTTGAGGGCAGATTTCAGCGTGAAGGATTTATCAAGGATGAGAAGTTCTTGCTGATTGAATTTGCCGCTGCCGTAGCCATTGACCACCCAGCTGCTGTGGCTGCCGTATTGCGGCGCCGCCTTGACGACGATCTTCGTCCCCGCTGCATCTTCGGCCTTGAGCTCCAGCGTCACGAGGGAGGGCAAGGCGAGTTTTTCCAATCCGGCACCGAAGCTGATCAGGCTGTCCGACTGGGCGGCGCAGGCACTGATCTTCGGCTCAAGCGGCTGGATCAGGCGGGCCGCTTCCTGGTTATCGACCATCCGCGGGGCTTCGGCGATTTTCTTCACGGCGAAGATGCCGAGGGCGGCGCAGCCACCGATGAAAAGGAGGACGCAGGCGGCGCAGCCGAGGAGCAGCTTACCCCAGGGGAAGGACGAGGAATTATCGGACATGGGGCAACCTTGTTATGATGTTGAAAGCGCCCTACACTAATCAGTCACGGGACAAGCGCACGGAAGATGGCGCGGAAAAGTCGGATTCCCCTTCACCCTGTCGTTTGACTCTGTCGCAGCCGGACATATACTCCGAGCCGTTGGAAGGGTGGTCGAGTGGTTTATGGCAGCGGTCTTGAAAACCGCCGGGGCGCGAGCCCTCGAGGGTTCGAATCCCTCCCCTTCCGCCACATTGTAAATCAAGGGCTTGCAGAGAAATCTGCAAGCCCTTTTGTTACTACTCACGACGCGACTGAGCCCGGCGTGAGCTGGCCGGCCGGTGCATGAGTGGGGATGGAGGAGGAAGAGCCGGAGAGGCGTCACGGAG
>JAYTMY010000195.1:0-7150 GCA_043748535.1 Lentisphaeraceae bacterium
GTGACTTTTTTGCCATTGATCTCGACGCAGCGGCCGGCCTTGAAGCGGAAGGTGACGTCTTCGATCTTGTCGGGAGCCTGTTGCGGCCAGACGCCCATGGTCGGGTCGACGATCAGGCAGGAGGTGCTGATGTGCTCGAGGTCTTCCGCTTCGTGCGACAGGCCGGCGAGGTTGGCATCGGTGGAGTATTTCTTCTTGGTGCCGGGCAGGTCGTGGCGGATCTTGAATTTGGCGAGGTATTTCACCATCTGGGTGCGGCCGGGGAACTCTTTCAGGAGCTCGGCGTCGCGCCAGGGGGCGTAGACGGCCATGGTGGGGTTGAGCTGGCGGGTGTAGCGCTCGAAGCGCATCTGGTCGTTGCCGCGGCCGGTGGCGCCGTGGGCGAGGATTTCGATGCCCTTGGCGGTCATTGCCTTGACCAGGCCTTTGACGGTGACGGCGCGGGCCAGGCCGGTGGTGTTCCAGTAGCCGCCGTCATAGGTGGCGCCGGCCTTGACGATGTCGAAGCAGGCTTCGGCCATTTCTTTCTTCAGGTCGATGATGACCGTCTCGGCGCCGCAGGGAGCCATCTTGGTGATGATGTCGTTGATGTTTTTTTCGTCGGGCTGGCCGAGGTCGGCGGAGAAGCAGCTGACTTTCAGGCCGGCTTCGATGAAGCGTTTGGTGACGGTTTTCGAGTCGAGACCGCCGGAGACACAGACGCCGACTTTTTTGCCTTTGAGATCTTTCAGAGTCATGGAGGATTCCTCATTTCGGGTTGTTGTGGAAAGCCGCCCAAGATACGAGCAGAGTCGGACCTTGCCAGCGCCTGAAACTGCCTTGACAAAAGCTTCATCAATGATTTTCATCGGGCGAACATTATGACAATTAACATCCCACTCGGCAGAACCTGCAACAGTGCCAATTTTTGCATCCTAAGGCCGTTGATGAACTGGCAGCGGCATCTAGCTTGAAAGACACCTGAATATAAACAACCTACCAAAGCGGTGGCACATGTCTGAGAAGGCGAAACTGATCCTGCCCGATAAAACCATTGAACTCCCCTTGTTCACGGGCAGCGAAGGCGAAAAAGCGATTGACATCATGAAATTGCGCCAGGAAACTGGCTATGTCACCTTTGACCCTGGCTTTGGCAACACCTGCCCGGCCCAGAGCAAGATCACCTTCCTTGACGGCGACAATGGCATCCTTCGCTACCGTGGTTACGCCATCGACGAACTCTGCGACAAGAGCAGCTTCGAAGCGGTTTCTTGGTTGGTTCTTAACGGCGAACTCCCCAGCACCGAGCAATCGGCTGAATTCGCGGCCAAAGTGGCAAAATATTCGCGCCTTCCCGACGGCATCCTGAAGCTCTACGACACCATGCCGAAAGAAACCCACCCGATGGTCCTTCTCTCCATCGGCCTGTCCGCTCTCTCCGCCTACTATCCCGGCCTCTGCGACCCGAAAAACAAGGAACAGATCGAGGAAGCTACGGCCTGTGCCATCGGCTCGATGCTGCCCCTCGTGTCCTTCGCCTACTGCCGCAATCAGGGCCGTCCTTACGTCTATCCCGTCGACTCGAAATCCAGCAATGCGACCTCACTGCTGAAGATGATGTTCGGCAACCTCTTCGTCGTAGATAAAGATGTCGAAGACGTCATGGATGACCTCCTCATCCTCCACGCCGACCACGAATTCAACTGCTCGACTTCCGCCGTTCGCCTTGTCGGCTCCTCGCAAGCCAACCTCTTCGCCTCACTCGCCGCCGGCGTCAACGCTCTCTGGGGCCCCCTTCACGGTGGTGCCAACCAAGCCGTCGTCGAAATGCTCCTTGCCATCTCGCAAGAAAATGTCGACCCCGAAGTTTATGTCTCTCGCGTCAAGCAGAAAGACAGCGGTTCGCGCCTGATGGGCTTTGGTCACCGCGTCTATAAGAATTACGACCCGCGCGCCACTATCATCAAGAAAACTTGCGACAAAGTGATGTCCAAGCTCGGCTCCGATGACCCCCTTCTCAAGGTCGCTCAAAGCCTTGAGAAAGCAGCTCTCGCCGACCCTTATTTCACCAGCCGCAAGCTTTACCCGAACGTCGACTTCTATTCCGGCATCGTTTATCGCGCCCTGAATATTCCCGTCGAAATGTTCACCCCGCTCTTCGCTCTCGGCCGTCTCCCCGGTTGGATCGCTCACTGGCGCGAACAAAATAGTGACGCGCTTAATCGCATTGGCCGCCCCCGCCAGATTTATCAAGGTGCAGTTAAACGCTCCATGACATAATTCATCAAATTCTCTGCTTGACCAAATGCGACTCCGGATTAAACTCCGGAGTCGCATTTTTTTTGCCCCAATTTCTGATAACAAAAAACACCCCAAGGACGTCCTCACGTGAGCACAAACGAACAGCTTTTCGAAGCACTTACTTTTGATTTTTCCCTAACTTCTAAAATCCGCGAAAGGCTCGCGATGGATGAAAATTCATTCAATCAAGCAAAAGCCGAATTACTGGCTCAAGGTCGGGTTAAAACCGGTCCCGGCCGCGGCGGCTCCCTGCGTCGTCTTCGCGATGGTGAGGCCCCCCAATCGGCTCGCCCGGTCCGCAGTCCCCGGGTCGCCTCGAGCAAGGTGCTTAGCCCAATCGAAAGCCGCCGCGAAGCCGCTCGTCATGAACTCGCTTGGGACAGCGCCACCTTCGATAAAGTTCAAACTGTCTTCATTCGTCACGGTCTGATGAAAGCTGCTAAACCCGGCCGCCGCGCCAAGCTCGACATCAGCTTGCCCACCGATCCAGCGGAGCGCATTCTCGCCCTGATCAGCGGCAAAAACAGCCGCCTCGGCGAAAGCAAACTTCTCCGTCGCAGCGGCCTCAGCGCCGAGCTCCTGAAAGCCACCGTGGCCGAACTTGCCGCTCAAGGCAAAATCGTCGTCAAGAACGACCAGAAAGGTTCTTACCGCGTCGGCACCAAAGTCGCCAAAGTCGCCAAGATCAAAGTCCCGAAAGCGGCTAAGATCAAAGCTCCCAAGGCGCCGAAAGCTGCCAAGGCGCCGAAAGCTGCCAAGGCTGCAAAAGTCGCCGTCATTCCCGAAGGCGCCGATGACGCCACCATCCTCTTCGCCAATCTGCCGAGCCAAGGCAGCATCGGCAACTTGGATCTCGCCCGCCGCCTCAATTGGGATGCTGGTCGTTATGTCGCCGCCAAACAAGTCCTGATCGACTCCGGTCGCGCCGTTAACGGCCGCGGTCGCGGTGGCTCCCTCAGCCGCCACGATGGCAGCCCGAAAGCCACCAAGATCAAAGCTCCGAAAACTGCCAAGATCAAGTCCCCCAAGGCCGCTAAGATCGCCAAGGCCGGCAACATTGCCATCCTCCCAGAAGGTGCCAATGACGTCGACACCCTCTTCGCCAACCTCGTCGAAACTCCCCTCGGCAACGGCAAGCTGCAATCTCTCCTCTCCTGGGATAACACCCGCTACGTCGCCGCCCGCAATGCCTTGATCAACTCCGGTCGCGCTGTCAGTGGTAAAGGTCGCGGCGGCTCACTCCGCATCGGCAACGGCACCGCCCCCAGCAAGTTGAAGCTTAATGCCAAGGTCAAAGCTCCCCGAGCCCTCCGCGGCAGCAAGCCCGCTAAGGTCAAGACTCGCATCGAAGTCAGCGCTGAACAGCTCGAGAGCTTCCTCTCGCATCTGCCGGAAAATGGCTTCCCGATCAATACCGACGTTGTTGCCCACAAAATGGGCATCGAACGCAGCACCTGCAGCGCCATCGCGGAGCATGCTCTCGGCCTGTCCTTGATCAGCCGCAGCAAGGGTCGTAATGCCAAGCTGTCGCGTCGCCTGAAGCGCCCGGTCACCGCGCCGGTGACCGAGTCGGTGAAAGCCGCTGTTGTTGAAATCCCCTCCAGCGGCCCCACCGCGGCGAAGCGCAGCGACATCGAAGCCAAGCACAACATCCTCGACTTCCTCACCTCCGCCGAGTAATCGCCGGAATTTGCTCCAGCGCCGCCCACCGCGATTTGCTTAAATCGCCGGGCGGCGCTTCTTTTCACGCCCCCCAGCCCCCATACTCCGGAGACTCCACTGATGCAAGCAACCGAGCTCGTCAATGCCATGAACTGGCGCTACGCCACCAAGAAGTTCGACCCCAGCCGTCACATCCCTGCCGATGCCTGGAATGCCTTGGCCGAATCCCTCGTCCTCACCCCCTCCTCCTACGGCCTGCAACCGTGGAAATTCGTGGTGATCACCAATAAAGAAATCATGGAGCGCCTGGTGCCCCATTCGTGGCACCAGCGCCAAGTCGCCGATTGCTCACACCTGGTGGTTTTCGCCATCCGCAAAAATGTCGACGTCGCCCATGTCGACAGCTTTATCGCCCGCACCGCCGATGTCCGCGGTATCGACGCCTCGAGCATTGAAGGCTATCGCAAGATGATGCTCAGCGATGTCGTCCACGGCCCTCGCTCGCTCCACGCCAACGAATGGGCCGCCCGCCAGGTCTACATCGCCCTCGGCAACTTCATGACCTCCGCTGCCCTGCTCCAGGTCGATACCTGCCCGCTCGAAGGTATCGACGCTGCCAAATACGACAAGGAGCTCGGTCTGCCAGAACGCGGCTTCGCCACCGTCGTCGCCTGCGCCGCCGGCTACCGCGCCAACGATGACAAATACTCCGGCGCCACTAAGGTTCGCTTCGCCCATGAGCAGGTCATCGAATACCGCTGAAGTTCTCGCTCTCGACCGAAGTTCAAACTCCATTCTTCGGTCGAGACATACTTGCCAAAGTCAGCCCCACGCAAGCTCAGGAGTCCATGTTAAAAAATTGCCTGTAATCATTTCTGACTTCAAATCAGTCTTGTCATTCCGATGACAAATAAACGCATTTTTGATCTTTTAAGTTTTTAGTGTCATATACTTATGAAGATGATTAAAGCGCATTAGTGTGAGCAGCATTCCAAGGGCGGTTAATCATGATATCAGACTCCCCCAGCACTGCGCAAAAACGACTTACTGAGACTCATGGCCTGGTCCAGACCGAGGTTCTTGAGAATCTCAGCTTGGCGATGCGTTCTCAGCTGCATCTGATGATGAGTCATCTCAATCAGATCAAAGGCGACAACCTGAGCGCCGCCCAGAAAGTCCATGTTGAACTCGCCCGCGGAGCTGGCACCGCCGCGAACACTCTTCTTGTCAGCTTTCTGGAACAGTCGCGCAATGGTCAGGGCGAAACCATCCTCGTCACGCCGCGCGCCTTCCTTACCGGCCCGTGGCTGGAAGCTCTGCTCGCTCCCCGCCGCACCGCGGCCCGAGCCTCCGGGGTTATCCTGCAAGTCTCGAGCTCACTGCCGATTGCTCTTTTCGGTGATCACAAACGCCTCAGTCGACTCTTCAGCATCCTGCTGGATGAAGCTCTGACCCTGGTGGGCGAAGGCCGCCTGCGCTTCTCGCTCCACACCGAAATTGATGCCGATCCTGCCGATGGCTCGCGCCCCGGCGCCTTGCTGCATTTCACCTTGATTGACGAACGCCGGGAAGAAGACGGCTGCAGCCAATCGTCACAGCTGTTGCGCCACGCCGGCCAGCTCGCCACCCTCCTTGGCGGCAGTCTAGAAATCAATGACAGCGACATCGACAGCGACCACTTCGCCTGCGGCTCCATCCCCTTGGCCCTCGCCGCCGCCTCCGAATGCCGCGCCCTCGAAGCCGCCCGGCCACGTATTCTCGTCGTCGATGAAGATCCCGTCCTGCGTGAAAAAGCCGCCTTGCAGATCTCCCGCATGGGCGGTGAACCTCTGCGCGCCGCCGATGGCATCACCGCTCAGGTTCTCCTCGAAAATATTCAATTCGCCGCGATCCTGCTCGACCCCAAGACCAGTGGCGCCGGCAGCCTCGCCCTCCTACGTATGCTGCGCAACCGTGAAATCACCCAGATGCGGCCGCGCACCGCGGTCTTCATCCTTGGCCCCGCCGGCAGCGACAGCAGTCGCCATGACGCCCTCAAGGCGGGTGCCGACGGCTTCCTCAATCAGCCCTTGAGCTTCGACGCGCTCAGCCTCGCCCTCGACAGCGTCCTCACCACCCGCCTGCCGCAAACCGCACGAGTCATCCAACAGAATTAATCGTCGCTTAACCTGCTTTGTCGACGGCTTCTGATGGCGCTTCTGAGTGCGCTAGCTAGCTTGCATGACAGGAGATCCAACATGAGCCTGCCCGAATCGATCCTTGAGCACTCTTCCGGTAGTCGTGTCCGGCTCAGCCCTTACGGGGCGCAGGTCTTATCCTTTATCCCGGCGGGCGGCAACGAAGCGCTTTTTGTTTCGCAGGGCAGCCAGTGGCAGGAAGGCACCGCCATCCGAGGCGGCATTCCGGTGATTTTCCCGCAATTCAGCAGCTTCGGCCCCCTGCTCCGCCATGGCTTCGCCCGCAACCGCTATTGGCGCCCAGATGAGGCTTTGCCAAGCCTCGATGCCACAGGCCGGGCCCAAGTCGGCTTTGAGCTCTTGCCCGACGCAGCCATCCGAGCCATCTGGCCTCACTCCTTTCAGGCCAACTTACGAGTTTGCCTGGATGCAGATTCCCTAGAAGTCCATCTTGAGGTGAAGAATCTCGGCCCGGAAGCTTTTGCATTCTCCGCCGCTTTACACAGCTATCTTCGTTTGGGCGACGCCTCACAGGCCTCTTTGAGTGGTTTGGCTGGCTGCATCTGGCGCGATCACTTAGCCGCCCCTCCTGAGAACCGCCAAGCTCCTGAATCAAGTGCCTTGACCCCGGCAATGACCATCGATCGCAGCTACTTTGATGTACCCGGCCCCCTGCGGCTCGATGATGTCGCGACAGGTCGCCGTTTTGACATCACTTCCACCGGCTTCCCCGATGCCGTGGTGTGGACGCCGTGGATTGACGGCATCAGCAAGCTCAGCGACATGGTCGCCGGAGAACATCTCGAAATGCTCTGCGTCGAGGCGGCCTACTTGACGCCATTGTGCTTGGCAGCCGGAGCTCAATGGAGCGGCTCACAGCGGATCCGGGTGAGCTGAACTCAGCCGTTTCACTTAAACCTAAAAACCGCAGTAACCCAGGACCATCCGCGACCCCTTCAGGGTCAGAATTCATAACCCCTTCCAACCCAGGGTGTCGCCGATGCGGCTCAACCCCGGGCTAAAATCTGAAA
>JAYTMY010000196.1:0-4442 GCA_043748535.1 Lentisphaeraceae bacterium
TCGCTGAGAACGGTGCCGGTGAAGTTGGTGATCTGGCACTGGTAGGAACCGGCGACGGCGCCAGAAACGTTCGTGAAGACCAAGGCCGGCGAATAGGAGGCTTCGGTGAAGGCGATGCCGTTGCGAAGCCATTGATAGACCAAGGGGGTGGCGCCGGCGGCGGCGACGGTAAGGCTGCAGTTGTAACCGAGGGTGACGCTGGTGTTCAGCGGCTGTTGGGTGATGCGGAGTTGCAGGTTGTCTTTCAGGGTGCCGAAGTTGTCGGCGGGGATCGCCGTGGGGCTGGGCGAGTATGAGGTGGACCAGGCGACGTCTGCGGCCTGGCCCCCTGTGCCTTGCTTGCCGTAGTAGGCGAAGTAGTAGGCCTGGCCGCCCTGGAGGGTGATCGCCGACGAGGTCTGCGAGGCGTTGGCGGTCCAGTTCTGCTTGCCGGAGTTGCTGGTGTTGTAGCAGATGCGGCTGGCGCCGGATTCGGCGCGGCCCGCGGGGTTGAGCCAGAGTTCCGAGCCGTCGTCGCCGGCGCAGTAGAAGGTATATGCGGCGGTGGCGGTGGGGACGATGTAGCCGGAGATGACGACGCCGTAGTTATATGAGTCATTGCTGTAGGAGATGTCGGAGAGGGTCCCCGTGAGGCTAGGGGACGCGGGGTAGCTCGGGGCAGTGAGGAGGTTGGCAACGGCGGTGCCGGTGATGTTGTCATAGCGTTTAAAGAGGACGGTGCCGAGGGCGATGTCGGAAGGCGGGGCAACGCTGCGGACGACGACGTCGATGGGTTCGACCAAGGTCAATGCGCCCTTGGTGACAGTGAGCTGAATCTGGTAGGAGCCATCCTGGGAGAAAGAGATGTTGGTAGAGGCGGCTGCGGGGGCGGAGAAGGTGACGCTGCCGGGGCCAGAGACCTTGGTCCATGCGGCGATGTAGCTGCCGGGAGCGATGACGTTGGCGGAGCCGTCGAGGATGTCGATGCTGAAGCCGGTGGAGAGAGCTGCGATTTCGATCTTGCGGGCTTCGATGCGAGGCCAAGTGATACTGGCGGGAGCCTTGAATTCCGCCATCAGACGATTGGTCTGGAAGCCTTGGATGTTGGGCAGACCCCCACGAGCAGATGAGCCGATCAGGGCGCAATAGACCCAAGCGTTAAATTGATCGTCGAGGTGGTGGTCACTTATGGCTCGTCCCTTGACGTAAGCCACTGTGCCGTTCGGCTGGCGGGCAAGACTGTGATAATAGGTTCCCCAGTTACGCAGAAAATAGTCTTGTTGGCGATCTGTGAGATAACCGAAAGCGAGAGCTCCGAAAACTTGGCCGCCGTGTTGGTAAGCATGGCAACTCGGCAGCCAGTCATAACTCGTAGCGAGGAAGTTCCGTATGCGGTTGAGGCGGTCCAGGGTAGTCGCGTCTGGAGTCGCTCCATTGAGATGCACCATCTTCGTGAGTAAGGCACCGGCAGTGCGTCCGTAGCCTTCGCTGCCACCTTCGGGGTAGATGTAACCCACGCTACCGTTACCACGAGAGGTGGGATCGAGATTCATCGTCTTTTCGGTGTACCAGTTCCAGATCATGTCGTGTTTCTGGTCGAGGCTGTAGTTAACCCCATCCCAAGGCTTGGTCAAATCGATCTTGCTGCCGTCCCACTGGTGAGTCGCATTGACACCATGGCCATCGGTAGGGCGAATGCTGGTGTCGGCACCGGCGCGTTTGAGAAGGGCGAGACCCGACGAGATGTGGACCCCGACGATGTTGATGCCGCGGCCGTATCCAAGGTGAATATAGTCGCCGCTGACGCCGCCGTGGCCGACCATGCCGGCTTCTTCGGGCTGGAATGTGGCGTTGGGGCCGGAACGCGGTTGCTTCCACCACTGGATGCGGTTGGCAAGCAGTTCTGCAGCTCGTTGTACGGTGGAGAATACGGCTGCGTCGCCAGTTTTGGCATAGTACTCGGCGAGGAATATCGAGGCTGAACCGTTATCCCAGTTCCCCAGACCTTCGTCGACGGCGTTGGGGTTGGGATTGCCATCGGGAAGCTGGCTTTCTTCGGGTGCGTAGGGGACGGCATTCAAACGGGCGACAGCAGCATCTTTGATTTTATTGATCGACAGTCGATAAGGCTTGGCCCCAGTGGTGTCGTTCCAGTTAGTATGCCCGAGGAGGGCGAGACCGCCCCAGCAGTGACTAAAGGTATCAGCATTATTAGCCATGATTTTATTATGAATTTGCAGGCATGAGAATTCGTAAAGAGCATCGTATTTTGGGCTTCCACTGCGGACGTAGCCGGGGCGAAAGGAGCCTGCTGCGGGAAGGGTGACGTTAAGATTGACGAGGCCAAGACCTGGTTGCAAGACTTGCAGGGGGAGGATGCCGCCATTCGACTCGGCCCGCTCGATCGCCCAGCCGAGCTCAAGACGAGGCCCAAGCATGGAGTGGGCATCTTGTGCAGAGCTGAAATCTTTACCGAAAGCACCAGAAATGAGATCGCCGACTTTGATGCCTGCGAGTGCGGCAGGTGCATTTGCCGTGACTTCATGGATTTGCACAAAACTCTTACCATAGTGGCAAACACCGACGGCCCCTAATGGACCGAGGACGCAGTCATACTTGTCGATGATTGGATCGACGCCGACATTGATAACCTTAGCAGTTGTCCCGCGCATGATATTCAGCGACAGAATGCCTTGCCCGTTTTTAGCTTTAACCAAAGCATCGGTGAAATCACCTTGCGCTTCAAGTTTAATCAAATCTGTACTGGCTCGGAAGGGGATTCCAAAAGCACCTGTGATCACATCCCCAGGCAGGAAACCTGCAGCTGATGCGGGAGTATCTGGCGTGACCCCGTTGACATCAAAAATGCCACTGCCAATGACACCTGTGGCGGTGATTCCGACTTCCCCTGGATCAAGATTGTAGTTCTGGGCCATTGCGGAACTCGCAAAGGCGAGCACAAGCGACAGAATCAGAAGAAAACGGGTGGCAGCTGATTTCATGCTTTGAACCTTATGGCTTCGAGGTCGGGAGAGAGAGAATGAAAGTGACCCGGCTGCCGAGTCGGGGCAGCTGGGCGGGGTTGGGAACAAAAACGGTTTCAGGACCGACCTTGAGATCGGGATTGCTTAGAGTGGCGGGGTCGCGTGTGAGTCCGAGGATGGAGCCTTCGATCTGAGCGGCGAAACCGGTCTTGGAGAACCACGAGCCATGGTAGTACCAGGCGCCGCTGCGGGCCTCTTCCGGCTTGGCCGGAGTGGTCGCCGCCGCAGGCTTCGCCGCCGGCCCTTTGCCTTGCGAGCTGCGGGAGAAGAGCTGATTGAGCTCGGCGCTGCTGCTGCCGCCGTTGCGTTCCCAAGAGATGCTGACGGCGAGTTTTTGCGCGGCCCAGGTGTCGTCAAACTTTTCCGGTAGGGGCTTAGCTTCGAGGCCGAGAAGCAGGGCGGCAAGGTGGATCTGTTCGGGGGAGACTTCGGTGCTGAAGAGGGATTCGTGCAGCTTGCCGTTCTTGGCCACAAGGATGTATTCGATCTCGCCTTGCACCATGTTGATCTTGGCGGGGAAGCGGATCTGGCGCTTGTCGAAGTCGCAGGTGACCTCGCCAATCGTCATCTGCCGTTCATCGGGGTTTTTCGAACTCAGGGCCAGCTTCAATTTGGCGAGGGCATCGCGCTGCTCGGCGCTAGTCTGTCCGGCTTCTAGCTTGGGTCCGACAGGAGTGAATTTGCCGGCGGCGTCGACACTGCCCTGCTCGGGGCTCGGCTTCACCGGTGCCTCGGCCGCTGCCGCAACCCAAGAAGCTAAACTAAGCTGCACAAGCATGGGTTTAACGAGAGAATGGATAGGCATGTCGACTCCTGGAAAATTTTTAATGGGGATCTTTATGGGCGATTGAACTGTAGTCCGCTGATTGTGGTATGGAATAGGGCGAGACCTGAGAATCTTGTTAGATTTGCTAGTTTCACAGTTCCCGGCAAACCCAAGGTGTGACGACATTCACGAAAAAAATGTCAAAAATATTTCCGCTTGGGCACAGCTTTGATCTAGGAGCCGGTCTTGGATCGAATGCGCTAAAATCGCCGCAAGCCTTTTTGAATGTAAAGAGATTGAGCTTTTATGGAAGGCTGTCTCAGGTCGAATCCATAAGCCGCCTTGTTCTTGAAAGGTTGCGCCCAACTATGACAGTTTAGGGTAATCGCCAAAAATGATTTTTCTCTGCTCGCCAGCTCTTAGAAGCCCAGTAACAGTGTCATTTTGAACACAAAGAATATTCTGCATCGTTAAGCCCCACCCCATCAAGACCAAAAACAAGACAAACTCCTGGCCTCAGGAATTTGTCTCGGGTGAAGCGAAAAACCGCAGTTCAACCTAAAAACCGCAGCAGCGCAGGACTTTCCGCGACCCTTTCAGGGTCAAAAATCATAACTCATTCCAACCCAGGGTGTCGCCGATGCGGCTCAACC
>JAYTMY010000197.1:0-8431 GCA_043748535.1 Lentisphaeraceae bacterium
CCAGGGTGTCGCCGATGCGGCTCAACCCCGGGCTAAAATCTGAAACCCCCTTGGGGTGAGCTGCAGTTGAGCTCAAGCATGTTCGACAGCGGTTTTTAGATTTAAGGATTTCTCCAGGAGCCCTCGCCTTCTACCGTCTCCAAACACATCCACGCCTGTGAATCTGAAACGGGCAAGATCGTTCCTCGTCGCGACACCATTCACGACACAGGTCCGACTCTGACTGCTATCACCAGGCCTTGATCCTAAAAACCGCAGTTGAAAGGATTAGCTGCATCAGCAACAACTAACGACTATGCAGAAAAAGTTCGGCAGTCATCTTCGCCAACCTTGAGCGATTTTCTTAGATTCGTCGCTTGTTGCTGTTGTTCATTTGCTTGCATTTCAACCTTTCAAGCCGGTGCCATGCCTCTGCTGCGGTTTTTAGTTTCAAAGTCGTGCTCACCTGCGCCCCGAATCGAACAGCCCCGCAGACACTTGACTTGAGCCGACAGATCGGGGGTTCTAGACAAGATGACCCCCAAAAACATCAGAGAATACAGGTCAAGATTTCAGCGGTAAGAGCGGCTGAATCTCAGGGATGTATCCCTACTTGTCGGAGTGAACTTTGCCAAAGATGAGGAAGCGGTGGGTGACGCCGCTGGCATCCTCGCGTCGCGACCAGATCAAGGGGAAGTCGCAGATCTGCGGCAGGATGTTGGTGAAAGACGCGCCGTCTTTGCCTTTCTGATTGCGGTAGAGGAAGCCGCCCCAGCCGAGATCCTGGCAGCTTTCCTTCTGATCTTCCCACGAGCGCAGGAAGAACAGGATGAGGCCACTTTTATGCTCATTTTTATGGCTTTCATGGAGGCCGAGAAGGCCCCAGCCGAGGGCCCAGGAATGGCCATCGGGATAGGATTGGGCGCTGACGACGCTGAGTGGGCCGCTCCAGGCGGAGGAATGCTTGTTGCTGGTGCTGGCGGCGAGCAGGCTCCAGCCGAGGGAGAACTGCGTCGAAGTTCCCTGTGAGTGCCAGGTGGCGAGCGAGAGCGGTGCGGACCAGTCGCAGTATTGCGTCGAGCCGTGGCTATCGAAGAGCCAGGGAATACGGAAGCAATAGGGATCGGCTTTTTCCCGGTACTGATCGCGACTGAGATCGCCGATGGCATGGCTCTGGCGCCAGATTTCCGGACCGGCTTCGTAGCCGCGGAGCTTGAGAAGTTTCTCCAAGCCGGGAAGCTGCTGAGGGGCGCAAAGGATGGCGATGCGGCGCGGCAGCGCTTTGCCGTCTTGCTGCGTGGTCGCCTGATCGACCAGGAGGGCGAGACTTTCGTTGCGGCGGGAAATGAGATTGAAATCAGCGGACTCGAGGCCCGCTTCGGTGATGAGATCCTGGCTGTAGATACGGCGCAGCCAGGCGTCGTAGGCGTCCTGCTGCAAGGCGAGGGCCGACAAGCCGCGACCAAGGCCGAGACCGGCGAGATTCAGTTCGCGGCCAAGGCCTGCCACCGGCATGGCGAGGAAGCGTCCGGTGTTGCCCCAGGTCGAGGGATGAACTTCATCCGAGCCGACGTAGGAGATGATGCCGTTGACCTTGCGCGGCGGCACGACGTCGACAGGATGTAGGCGCATCAAGGTGGCGAGGCGGAGATTGTAATCCTGAAGGAAAAGGTCCGGCGCGGCATTGAAGCCTTCGGGGCGGAAGCTTTCCTTGATCGCCAGGTCCGCCGCGGCGATGTCCTGGTTGACCGCTTCGTAGTAGCTGGCTTCGGCAAAGGCGGGCAGGGCGATGAGGCGGATCTCTTCCGGGTGGCCGGCTTTGCGGAAGGCGCGGCTGCGGCTGTCGAGATTCCAAGTACCGGGCTCAGGCGACACCGAGGCGCGTTGATAGGCATTCTCGGTCGCTGCGGGGGGATTGCTGCTGCAAGCGGAGAGAAACAGGGCGCCGAGGGAGAGGAACAGAAATCGTGACATGCAGGTGAACTCCGAATTCATGAAGGGGGATCTCATTCCTTGCCGCGCATCTTGGCGTCGAGGGCATCGCGCAAGCCGTCGCCGACCAGGTTGAAGGCGAGAACGGTGATCGAGATGAAGGTGGCGGGAACGATCAGTTCATGCGGTGAGATCCGCATGGCGCGGACGCCGGATTCGCACATCGCGCCCCATGAGGTCTGCGGCGGTGTCACCCCCATGCCGATGAAGGACAGGAAGGCCTCGGTGAAGATGGCGCCGGGGACTGCGAAGGACAAGGACACCAGGACAACCCCGAGCGTGTTGGGCAGCATGTGGCGGAAGATGAGATAAGCTGGCGAGGCGCCGAGCAGGGTGGAAGCTTGCACATAGGCTTCGTTGCGAATCTGCAGGATCTGGCCGCGAACGAGACGCGAGGCGCCGGGCCAGGAGAGCAGAACCAGGGCGACAAAGATGACCGCGATGCCCGATTCGCCCGGGCGGATGCCGGAGGCGACTTTCAAGAGGATGACGCAGAGGATGAAGGGCAGCGCGACGATGAAGTCAGCGAAGCGCATCATGGCGTTGTCGGTCCAGCCGCCGAGATAACCGGCGAAGCCACCGTAGAGGACGCCGATGAAGATGTAGAGCAGGGGAGCGAAGAGGCCGATGAAGAGCGAGATCTGGCCGCCTTGGATGACCCGAGCCAGCATGTCGCGCCCCATCGAATCCGTGCCGAGGGGGTGAGCGGGCAGTCTGACGCGATCTCCCACTTTGGCGGCGGTGAAGCCGAGCTCACGAGCGCGGGATTCGACGATGCCGTAGTTGACTTCGACCTTCAATTCAAGCGGGGCTGCGGCAAGTCCTGCGCTGACCGCAACGACGCTGTAGAAATAGCCCGTCTTCTCGATTTTCAGGGCATCCGTCCAGAGACATTCGTGGCTTTGACCGAGGGGCATGCCGAGATCACTGGCATCGGCAGGTTTCGCTTCATTGCGATAGATGCGGTAGAACTCGGCGCCCGGGACGGCATCCCAAGTGAGGGAGACATCGACGGTGGTGGCTGGACGGAGCAGTCGGAGACCATTGCCGGGGCTGGCCGAGGGCGTGAATTCATCGGTGACGACCAAGGCTTCTGCGCCTCGGAAGGAGAAGGATGGCGCCATGCGCATCTGGTCGAGGTTCATCTCGGCCGGATCCTGGGTCCAGATCAAGCGACCAAAGGCACAGAGGCCGACCATGGCGATGATCACCGCGAGAGAGATCAGGTTGCGCGGCTGTTGGCGAAAACGCCGCATGGCATCGCGCCAATAGGATAGGGAGGGTCGAGAAATCTGCTGCAGCGCCCCCTGGCGGTTGAGGGGCTTGAAGTCATCTGGCTTGAGTTTCGGCTCTATCATGTTTCGGACCTGGGAAGGATTAAAAAGCCGGGCAAGATAAGCTCTAGTCCCCGGATGTCATCGTCATAAACCGAAGGGCGATCAATTCCGCGATCGAGCTGGCGGCGACTGATATTCCCGCAGTGCCCGAAGAGCGTAAGAGGTGCCGTAAACCGCGCCGTAGGAATACAGCGGGAAATCGAGAAAAGAACCATCAGGACTCTGCCGGCGGATCAGACGCTCGGCGATCCATTCGGCGCTGTCGCGATCTCCGGCTCGTCCTGCCGCCTCCATGGCATAGAAATGACCGAAAAAGACGTAATAGCCAGCATTCTGGTAATAGCCCTCGTGGGGGCGCGGCCGACCCTGGGCGGAAATCAAAAAGGGATAAGCGAGGCGGAAACCCTGGAGGGCGAGGGACAGTCCTTGTCTGGCGCTTTTATCGCCGCACTCGGCGAGGGCGAGCCAGCAAACGCAGGTGCGGCCGGCGGCGCCTTTGTACTGGCTGGGGCCGGCCATCGGGTGGATTTCGAAATTGGGTCCGTAGGTGAAGGCGCCATCGGGCATTTTGCAGCGCCGCAGGCAATCGGCGGCTGCGGCGATACGGGTTTCCGGGATGTCGACGCCGCAGCTGCGGGCGAGGAGGAGGGAGCGCAGGGCGACGGCGGTGTTGAAGGAGGTGGAGTGCGCGCCGCTATGGGTCTTGGTGACATTGCCGAAATCATAATAGGCGAAGCCGCCATCGATGCCCTCGAGAGCCAACATGGCAGCGCTCGAAGCGCGGATGGCCCGCATCAGCTCTGGCTTCTCGTCGCTGAAATACGGGCTATGAAAGCAGCGGCAGAAACATTCCAAGCGGTAGGAGTGGGCCCAGATATCGTAGAAGACCGAGGGGCTGCTGCGGGGACGCAGCTCCTGGCGCATCAGCAGGCGCACGCCTTTGAGGGTCGCGGCGCGGACTTTTTCGTCATCGCAAGCAGGCAGCAGGGCGAGCAGCGCCAAGGCTCCGCTGGCCTGGGAAAAGACCGCGAAGGTATTGGGTGATTCAGTCAGGATTTCCGATTCGCGAAGGGTCTCGTAGGAACCCCAGGAACCATCGGGTTTCTGGTTATCGAGGAGCCAAGTCTGAGCCCGTTGGGCAGCGACAGCGACGCCCTCGGCCGGACTGCCACTGCGGCAGGACACCATCCAGACGAGGCCCAAGCAGAAGAGAAATCGCGCCATGATCCGGCTCAATTGAGAGACAGGCTAAGTTCCATGCCGGGGCGGACCCGATCGGAAAGCGGGACATCGAAGACGAGGTCGCTGACCAGGCCGGCTTTGTCGCGGCGGAGGCCGAAGGAGCGGCTGACGACGCGGGCCTTGATGGTTTCGCCGGTGTCGGCATTGCGCATTTCGATGTCGCTGCCGGGAGCCAGCTTCGACTGCAGCTTCTCGGGAATGGCGAGGCTGAGGCTGCCGCGGTCGGCGCGGATGAAGCGGATCAGAGGACGGCCTTTCTCGACCACTTCCTGGGTCGCGGCCCCATCCGCCAGGACGTAGCCCTTCATCGGCGCCCGGAGGTTGAGGTTGGCGAGATCTTGTTCGATCTGGCGGTAGTAGAGAAGCGTGTGGAGGACCCTGCGATCGCCGTCGGCTACGGCCTCGGTCGCGGCCTGGAGGCTGCGGGTGGTTTGGAGCTTGGTCGCCTCGTCTTGGAGCTTGACTCGCTGGATTTCGAGTTCCCAGCGATGGTCGCCGAGGACGAGGTCTTGGAGGATGACTTTGTCGCGCTTGGCTTTTTCGCCGGGCATCTGGCGTTCGAGGCCGGCGAGTTTGCGGCTGGCGCGATTGAGGACGATGTCGCGGGTGGTCTCATCGATGCCAGCTTTTTCGTACATCGATTTGAGCTGGCGCAGCTCATCGCGGCATTCTTCCAGTTCGCTGAGTTTGCGTTCCTGGGCGATCTCGGCATCGACCGTGGCGTCGGCCTTGCCGGAGACGCGCCAGTAGGCGGCGTCCTTGGTCGCGGCTTCGAGGGCGAGGGCAGACCCTTCCAGACCGAGCTGGTTTTGCTGGCGCAGGCGTTCGAGATCTTCCTTTTGGGCCGCGGCTTGGCGGACGGCTCGCTCCCAAGCGGTCTTGGCTTCTGCAAGAGCCAGGTCGGCATCGGGCGATTCGAGGCGCAGAATGACGGCGCCGGGAGCAGCGTCGCCGACACGGAGGACGCGTTCAGCCACACGCACTTGGCCGTTGAAGGCCTGGGGCTGCCAGCGCAGCGGCAGTTCTTCCGACTGGATGACGCCTTTGACCTCTTCGGCTGCGAGGGGCAAGGAGCTCGAAATCAAGGCCAGGAAAAGTGCGGTTCTGAGCATGTTGAGACTTCCTGAATTCTACGCTTCGTGTGAATTTGATCTGCAGCTCAATGACGCGGCAAAAAACCTACAAAAGTCGGCTTTTCGCCACAAGCCACTTGGCTTCTCTTGGACAACAAACCGGTGTCCTTGTTGATTTCAAAAATCGTCACGTAATTGCCATCTTGGCTCGCTACGATCATGAAATTACCCGAAGGATCGATGTTGAAATTCCGAGGGGTTCGGATTTCGCCGTTGGCGGATTCATGCCCAACGACCGTGAGTTTGCCACTCACAGGTTCGATTTTGCAGATGACGATAGAGTTATGGCCTCGGTTCGAGCCATAGACAAAGCGCCCGTCGCGAGAAACCATCACGTGAGCGCAACTGCCCTTGCCGGCGTAATCAGCCATTGTGGGAATGGAATGAGCACCGCTAGCGCGCCCTTGTTCCGCATCATAACTAAAACTGGTCAAGGTCCAATTCAGTTCGTTAATGACATAGGCATGTTTCTGATCTGGAGAAATAGCCATGTGGCGCGGACCGGCCTTTTCAGGGAGAGAGATGAAGGACGGATTGTTTTTGATTAGCCGACCAGTGCTTTGATCGATGCGATAGACTTGAACTTGATCCAAGCCCAAGGTCGGCACGAATAGAAACTTGCCTTCTGCATCGGCAATAGCCATATGGGCTTTTTCGCCGGCTAAAATGACTTCAATCGGCTCAGAAAGCGACGCATCGGAAGCCACAGGGAGCACCGATATATGGCCACTGCTGTAATGGGCAACATAGACCCATTTCCCACTCGGGTGGACACTCAGATGACAAGCGCCGGCACCGCCGGTTTTAGTCGTACTGATGAGTGTGAGAGCCCCATTCATGGGATTAACTTTGTATGCCCGCACGGTGGCGCCAGCGCCTTCGTTCACCGCATAGGCGGTTTTATGATCCGGCGCAAAGGCCATGTAAGAGGGATTATTCCCACCATCGGAAACACTCGAGGCTGTCAGAGCGCCACTTTTGGCATTGTAAGTGTAGCAATGGATTCCAGGAGAATTGCCGCTGACATATACGAAAGAATCGACTCCTGAACCACTCTCAAAGGCTGCGCAGCCGCAAGAGAGCATCACCAAAGCGACTGCATTCAGAGTCAAGAGAAACCGGGACAAACATGATCTCAGAGCCGATGTGGCCCCACACTCAGTCATCCCATCGCGTCCTGTGAAAATTACGGTTCTGAGCATGATTTAGACTCCCCTTTTTTTAAGTGCGTTGGGGCTCAGACCGAAGTGAGGAGATAAAGTTCCCGGGGCACTTAGGACAATTTTGCCGGAACAGGATTTTCGCCGGGGCAATAGCGTTGCGGCCGTCCGGAGACGCTGTCGTTGAAGAAGCCCAGCGGCTTCAACCCCATCAGATCGAGGATCGAGTACGACAACTGCGGCATGCTGGCGCCGTTGCTGACGGTCATGCCATCAGAACCTGAATTGCCGACGCTTTGGCCCTTGATGGAGCCGCCGATGAGCGCAAAGGTGTTGTTGCCGGGGAAGTGATCTCGGCCCTCATTGCCGTTGATTTTCGGGCTGCGGCCCATTTCACCGCCGACCAGGATCAGGGTCTGGTCAAAGATCTCCATCGCCTTCAGTTCAGCGATCAAAGCGCCGAGGCCTTTTGACAGGGTAGCGCCGAGCTTGGTGGTGGCATCGAAGTTATTCTGGTGGGTGTCCCAGCCGCCGAGGCCGACATGGACCGAGGGGATTCCCGCCATGAAGAGTCGGCGGGCAAGGAGGCAGGAACCACCAAAGCCGGCGCCGTACATCTCGCGCGTCTTGGCCGATTCCAAGGAAGTATCAAAGGCCTTGTTGGAAATGCCGAGAGTCAAGCGAGAAGACCGGGATTGGTGCTTGACTTCCTCTTGGAAATCATTGGCGGCGGAGATCGGCGAGACGGCGTAATACTCGTCGCGCATCTGGTCAGCCTGTTCGAGAGCTTGACGCCATCTCGGGTCGACTTCCAGTTTTTCGCCGGCGGCATAGGGATCGAAGGCGTTGCCGAGGAAGCCGGCGCTGCGCCCTTTGCCGATCGAGACTACCGGAGGCAGGTCGCTGTCGGGATTGTTCAAGCCCCAGCCAACGGTCGAACACAGACCCGGGTGCTGCAGAACGGGATTCGGGGCGAAGCCGCCGGTGCTGACGAAGTATTGTCCGAGCTCATGCTCGCCGATGCGCGAGACGGTGCGAATGACGGCGATGTTGTCGCTGAACTCGGCCATCGGCGCGAGGCCCTCGGCGAAAAGCATTCCCGGCACCTTGGTCTTGATTCCTTTGGTGGGGCCGCCGTTGGCGCTGCCCGGTTTCGGGTCCCAGGTCTCCATCTGCGAGGGACCGCCCTGCAGGTTAACGAAGAGGAAGTGCTTGATCTTGCGGCCGTCGCTCAATTCGCCGGCACGCAGGTTTCCGGCACCCAACATCATCGACAGACTGGCGGCGCTGCCGCCAATGAAATTACGCCGGTGCATGAGAACCTCCTGAGTTGTTGCGATCTGGGCCTAAGACTCATCCAAGTGAACGATATGCCATTGGTGAAAATTGTCTGCATCCAGGGTTTTTCCGGCAAAGCCGCCTAGCCTGAGGAAAAATTCAGAAAAATCTCAGAAAACTCAAAATGCTCGCTTGACGATCGGTGAGACAACGATATACTCTTCACCGCTTACCCGATAGTGTAATGGTAACACTACAGGTTTTGATCCTGTCTTTCTTGGTTCGAGTCCAGGTCGGGTAGCCAAAGTTT
>JAYTMY010000198.1:0-6134 GCA_043748535.1 Lentisphaeraceae bacterium
AACCCCGTTGGGGTTTGAGGACACTGGCAAGCCCCCGGGGTAGCTCCTCGTTCCTCGTCGCAACCCCGGGCTGGCAGATGCAACCCCTTCGGGGTAAAAGCAAAGGTGCCAGTGGCTTCTCAATTCTGTCGTGCGGCGGTTCAGGAAGTCTGAATTTGGTTACTCATAATGGGGGGCGGGCGGATCAGTAAAGGCCGGAACAGAAGATGTGAATGGTGCTTTAAATGCGTATTTGCGTACATAGGTCTTCGCTCGTGGCTATTGGATTGTCGTGCCACCCTAAGGAGTTCATGCGTATCTAAGTCATTACGTAATTGCGTGAAGTAGTGTCTAAGTGTCCATAGAGGATGGGACGAGTGCGTTAAGTTTTTAAGTATTTACGTTTTAACGAGACTACTTCTTTCTCTCGCTGTGTGTTGACAGGGGAGGCATTTCAGAAAAGATAGAGGCTATCCTCAGAGCGCGTAGATACGTACCTAGGAATTAGGACCTGGCGACATTGGAATCAGAGATGAGGCCATTCTCTTGCGTATATGCGTAAATATGTTGCTAGAGCGTCTTGCAATGAGGGGCGCTTTGAGGCGCGGTCTTTCGTAAGTAAGTGCGCACTTACGCATTCATCAACGAAGGTTCAATTTGAAAGACCTATATTTCTCGGTACGTATCTGCGCAATAGGGGGAGTGATGGCAAAAAATCGGCTTATGGGAGAAAGAAAAAAAAGGGGGGGGGGGGCTCTTAGTACGTAGGTGCGTACGAATTGGCGTGGCTGCTTTTGTGCGTGTAGAAAGCGCCTCGGATCTGGCTCTCTTTGGGGCATATTGCGGCATTTTTATTGATGTATCTACGCATCTACGCAGAGTACTCTTGAGCCGGAGGATCAATTCTAGATTTATATGTACGTATCTGCGAAATTGAGTGAATAGGGAGAGCAACCACTGTGCGAGGGAAGAATCAAAATGTCGAGGGATTCAGCGGGGGTTTTTTCTACGTATCTACGCAGATGTGCACTGAGGTGCTGGGGTCTCGCGTCCACCTCGAAGTCTAGAACGATGCTGATAGTTGATACGTAGATTAGTATTTGCGTGTTGCCGAGACGGCGCCAGCTGCCGACACCGAAGATCTTGGGATGAGGGATTGTTTGCGTATATACGCAATTTATGCGCTTGGAGTCGACTGAGAAAAGGTGTGTATTTAGGTACGTATTTACGAGGCAGGTGGCGGCTGCGGCAGGGATGTGGGTGGATTCATTAAATGAGTTTATGCGCACGCAATTACGTATATAGCATTCTGCGTGCGTACTTACATGGATGCCCATCTGCGTATGTATGAAAGCATTTACGTGCGTATTTATGTGCGAAAATAAAGATTCAGGTCTAGGGGTCAGGATTCCTAAGCTGGACGATTCGGGGGGAGGGCTTTGATAGCGGCGTGGCTAAGAGCTGTTTTTGAGTCGAGCTTCTGGCCCAAGTTCTTCCGGGGCTGGAAACGTGTTTTCGATTGGCCGGGATTGGCTGGCGCGGGGAGGGGGCGGAGGCGAGAATCGGAATTATTCTCAGCCCGAACAAAACTAGGAGACCTGAGATGACAGCTAGCGAAGCCTACAAGATGATTGCTGAACTCAAGCCTCGCGAGTTTCTCTACTTGCTGACCTGCGCGCTGAACGAGCGGATGGTGCATTACTACTATGATGCGTGGAGTCGAGCCACGGGATTTCTAGTTGACACCGAGGCAATGACGGTTCGCGAGATGTCGTCAAGCAACATCGGGGAACGCTTGAAGCGTCGCAAGCTGATGAGTAGTCAAGGGGTGTCGGCAGAGGCGACGGCGGCGGTCTTCATGCGTTTTGCCGAGCGCGAGGATCGCAAAAAGATCTGCGAGGGGCTGATTCAAGTGGCTCCCTATGTGCTCACCGAGGGCAAGAGGGATGTGATGGAGCCTTTTGAAAGCTTGATGTTGCTTTGTGATGATCCCGAGATCGAGGCTAAGATGTTGAAAGCCAATAGCTCCGGCACCATGCTGCCGAGTGCCAAGTGCTGCGTCGGGGCGGGACGCATCCTTCATTGGAGCCACCAGGTTTTCGGGAAGATCGACTTGCCGGCCCGATTCCTTTCTCTTGCCGCCGGCCATCTGTCGCACATGCATTTGGTCGGCTTGAGTTTCTACAACGATAACCGCGATTGTTCCGAGTGGTTTCAGTTTCTGATTAGGGACGGGCGGCTGCCGGAGTTGAGTTTCATCGACGCTTTGCTGCGTTTGGATTTTCCGGCGATGAAGGAGCTGGTGGAGAAACACGGCGACGAACCGCTGCTGGCATTACCGATGGCGGCGACTTTGGATTTGCTTCGGGGGGAGGGGGCTCAAGCGGCGGCGGGCTTTGCCAATTGGCAGGGGCTGCGTCCCGATCCCGAGCTCCCCAGTCCCTTTGTGTTTTTTGCGACCTTGAGCTGGGCGATGAAGCTGCCGTCCGCCCAGGCGAAGAAGCTGTCGATGCCGTGGAAGAAATCGAAGATCTTGAATGTGAAGGACCTGATCGAGTTTCTTTTGGCCTGGCCCGGGGCGGTGGCGAGCAAGGAGGGGAAGGATGATTACGACTTCAGCTCCGTGCCCTTCGTTCATCTACTGGTCTTGTCCACCGCGTGGCAGCAGCGTCCCGAGGCGCTGCGCGAGATCGCGATGAAATCGGCGGCGTCTATCACATCGCCTTTCTGGAAGGCGCAATTCAGCTATCTGAGCGGCGAAGAGGCGCCGAATCCCGACATGATTCCCTTGCCGAAACAGCTCGGCATCGTCTCGGTGGCTCCTTGGGAGGCGCACCTGCAGAAGTTGGAAAGCTTCGTGGTCCGCCAGCAGCCCAAGGCCGAAAGTCTCGCCGACAGCCGCCTCAGCTTCCGGATCAATTACAAAAGTCAATATCTTGGCGGAGTCTTCGAGCAGAAGCGCAATGCCAAGGGCTGGTCGGAAGGGCGCAGCGTTGCCCTCAAGCGTCTCTTTGAAGGAGCTTATGACGGCCCGCTCAGCGCCGAGGACCGCGCCGTGTTGGCGCACATCCGCGGCGTCACTTCCTATTACGGCATCGAGTGCCATTTCGAGCAGCGCACCACGGCTTTGTGGCGCGATCTCAGCCGCCACCCGCTGGTCTTCCTCGACGACGATCTCAGCCGGCCGATCAGCATCAGCGCCCGCAAGCCATTGGCGCGGCTGGAGAAGAAGGGCGATTCCCTCAGCCTGGGCTTCAGCGGCCTGGAACCCGGCCTCTTTCAAGAAGCGCCCTACCGCTACTATTTCCACGAGGTCCCGGTCGAATTGAGCCAGCTCCGCGATCAGGTCGGCGAGCGCTTCCAGTTCCCCCTTGCCACCAGCGCGCGCGTCGCGGAGCTGATGAGCAAGCTCGGCGCTTTGGTCGAAATCCATTCCGATCTCAGCCTCAAAAGCGGCGACAAAAAGGACGAGCTGACGGCGGGCGACAGCGCCTTGCGCGCCTTCCTCGATTATTCCCCCGAGCAGGGCCTCAGCGTCATGCTGCGCGCCGCGCCCCTCGGCTTGAACGGCCCGCTCTTTCCGCCCGGCCTCGGCGCCAGCCAGGTCAGCACCCAAGAGGGGGGACAGATGCGCGCCGCCCGGCGCGACCTGAAGGCCGAAAAGGCGGCGCTGCAGAAGTTTCTTGAGCATCCGGATAGCTCTGCCTGGTTCCCCACCGGCAGCACCGAGTTCAACTTCAGCGGCCTCGAAAACATCTTGCCGCCACTCGAGCTGCTCCGCTCCCGCGACATCGAAAGCGCCTGGCCGCAAGGCAAGAAGATCTCTCTGCGCAGCGGCACCCTGAAGCTCGGCTCGCTCAACCTGTCGCTGAAAAGCTGGCAGGAATGGCTGCAGGTCGAGGGCGGGGTCGAGATCGAGGGACAAAATCTCGCTCTTGTTCAGCTTTTGCAAGGTCTTCACGATGCCCCCAGCGGCTACATCAAGATCGGGGAGGGGGATTTCATCCGCCTCGAGAAAGAGCTTTTGCGCTCGCTGCAAGCTTTGGAAAAACTAGCGGCGCCGGGCGACGGCAAGGCCGAGGCCCTGCGCATCCACCAGCTCCTGGCGCACGAAGTCGTCGAACTCATCCCCGATGCCCGCAAGATGCCGAAGCGCTTCCGCGACGAAAAGCAGCGGCTGGAAGCGATCTTCGCCAGCGCCGCCAGTCTTCCCGCCTCCTTCAAGGCCGAGCTGCGTCCCTACCAGCTCGCCGGATTCCAATGGTTGATGCGCCTCGCCGAATGGGGCGCCGGCGCCTGCCTCGCCGACGACATGGGCCTCGGCAAAACCATCCAATCCTTGGCGCTCCTGAGCGCCCGTCAGGAGCTGGGCCCAAGCCTGATCGTCGCGCCGAGCTCGGTCTGTTTCAACTGGGAAAACGAGTCGGCGCGATTTGCGCCAAACTTGCGTCTGATCTCCTGGCGCGGCCAGGAACGGAGCGAGCTTCTCGACACTCTGCAAGCCGGCGACCTAGTGATCTGCTCCTACGCCTTGCTCAGCCGCGACGCGGCGATCCTCGCCAAGCGCGACTGGAACACCGTCATCCTCGACGAAGCCCAGGCGATCAAAAATCCTCTCAGCCAACGGGCCAAGGCGGCGAAGCAGCTCAAGGCCGCCTTCCGCCTCGCCACCACCGGCACCCCGGTCGAAAACAACTTGCGCGAGCTGTGGAGCCTGATGGATTTCCTCAACCCCGGCCTGCTGCACTCCCTCAACGATTTCGAGACCCGCTACCGCACCCCGATCGAGCAGGAACGCAACGACGCCATCCGCCTCAGCCTGCGCCAGAAGGTGTCGCCTTTCATCCTCCGCCGCTTGAAGCGCGATGTGCTCACCGACCTGCCGCCGCGCACCGAAATCACCCTCCGCACCGAGCTCAGCCCGGAGGAGCGCGGCTTCTACGAGAAACTGCGGCTCGAGGCGATCACCCGGGTCCAAAGCAGCGAGGCCAAGGACATCCGCCTGCAAGTCCTGGCCGAGATCACCCGCCTCCGCCTCGCCGCCTGTCACCCCAAGCTCGTCGACGAGTCCTGGCAGGGCAGCTCAAGCAAGATGGACGAGGTCCGCGAACGCCTTCATGAATTGTTGTCATCCGGCCACCAGGTGCTGGTCTTCTCGCAATTCCTCAAACATCTCGCCCTCCTGCGCGACTGGCTCCAGCACCTGAAGATCCCCTTCTGCTACCTCGACGGCTCCACCCCAGTCGCCGAACGGCAGCAGATCGTCAGCGACTTCCAAAGCGGCAAGGCACCGGTCTTCCTGATCTCGCTCAAGGCCGGCGGCACCGGACTCAACCTCACCGCCGCTGACTACGTCTTCCATCTCGACCCCTGGTGGAACCCCGCCACCGAAGACCAGGCCAGCGACCGCGCCCACCGCCTCGGCCAACAACGGCCAGTCACCGTCTACCGCTTCGTCAGCGCCGCTTCGATCGAAGAGAAGATCCTGTCCCTCCATCAAAGCAAACGAGACCTCGCGGACTCCCTTCTCAGCGGCAGCGATCAGACGGCGGCGCTCAGCGTCGACGCCCTCGTCGAACTGCTGCAGAGCTGAAACTCCAACCTAAGGAAATCCAGGACTTGAGCATGCCTCTTTCTCCCGACGCCCAAGCTTTGTACGACACCTTGCCGGTGAATGGCCAAGCCATCGGCAACCTCGCTCTCCGCAGCCGCCTTGGCCTTCCGGCCGAAATGTATCTTGCCGCCCGACGCGAATTGCTGGACTCCGGCCAAGCTCGGGAATTGCGTTGTCGCGGCGGCGCTTTAATGCGGCAGCCCCAGCGTCCCGCCGGGTGAGTTCTTGCCCCAGCAGGGCAGCCGGCAGATAGCCCAAGGTGTAGCCCGAGGAACGAGGGCAAACCTTGGGTCAGCAAGCACCCGACCCGAGCCCCGAAGGGGCAGCCAGAAGGTTCGGCAGGTGACCCGACGCAACCTCTCCCCAAAAACACTTATGACGATAGACTTCTTATATTGCATTGTCAATCAGCTTGTTATATATGTCAGACATTCATAAATCGGAGCGTTATGAACGCGGCTCCTTGATGATTTCGAGCAACCTGCCATTCAGCAAATGGGAGCAAATTTTCCGCGACCCAATGACCGCCATGGCCGCGGTT
>JAYTMY010000199.1:0-3597 GCA_043748535.1 Lentisphaeraceae bacterium
TTCAGGCTTCTATCGGACATCGCTCGGCTCGCGCCGCCGCGGGCGGACTGCCAAGCATGGTGAAGCCCGCGATACGGAGCCGATAGAGGCGCTTCTTCAAGCGGCTGTGTCGCTCATCCAAAGCTGCAAGGGCGCGGCTGACCCGGGATAGGCGATGCGCTAATCCCGGGCTGGATGGATGGAACTCCTTCGGAGTAAAAGCAAACGAAGTCGGCAGGATGCCTGAAAACCCAGTGGTGGGCGGCAGATGGACGCGGCTGCGCCGCCATATGAAGGCGGCAATACTTGCCGCAGTCCAAGGCGCTGCGCGCAGAAATTCAGCGGCATGGTGATGCCAATGCCGGAGAAAGGGGTCGTCGGCAGGTGTTTCGGCGAGTCCGGCGTCGACGCCGTTGTTTTCGACATAGCTGATCGCGATGCGGAGGGCGGCTTCGGGGTCGCGGTGGATTTTACCAGGGTAGGCGATGCACCAACCCTTCGCTTTGTAATGTAACCCCTTCGGGATAAAGACTAAGCCTGTTCGTCCCAGAGTTTGCGGAGCTGCGCCGGGACGATTTTTTCGCCTTCGACGAGGAGGAGCAGAGCCCGTGGGTTTGCCCTTTACCTCCCCCCCCCCTCCGAGTCCCAAACCAAATCTTCATACCCGCCAGACAATTATTGTCTGAGTTAAGCGTTAGCGTAACATTGGATTCCGTCCCTGCGTACTTGCTGGGACGCGCACCGCCAACCCCCAATATCGACCAGCCCTGGAGCTTCTCATGCGCAAGCCTTTTCTCAGCGCCGCTCTCGCCCTCATGCTGCTCACGCCCGGTCTGCACGCGGCCCGACAAATCCAAGATGATCAGGACCGCCCGCTGGTCCCGGCTGCACTCGATCTCGCTTATCACCTCGCTGCCACTAAACCGGACAGCCCGATCCTGTCGGATTTGACCGATTGGCTCAGCGTCGCCGACCCGGAAAACCTCGATATCAAAACCTTGAAAGAAGCCCTCGTCTTCGGCGGTGCCGTGAAAGATCGTGGCGGTGACGCCAAGGCCTTGGCGGCGAAATTTTCAGCCGCAGCTGAAGCGGTGAAAGGTGCCGCATTCCCAGCCGCCCGTCGCAGTGTCTATCTCGCCCTCGCCGTCGGCCTCGATAAAGACGACAAGAATTCCTTCGATTTGCTGAAACAGTTAAAAGATTCCGGCCTCGAAGTGCGCGTCACGCAACTCGTCCGCCAACTGCCCGCCGCAGTCTACCACGACCCGGAAGCCGAAGCCCGCAAACTCGCTGCGGCCCAGGCCGTCGCCGCCAAAAACGTCGTCGACACTAGCAAAACCCTAATCGCGCCCGAAGAAGAGCGCAAAAAGATCCGCAAACTCCTCATGCGGACCAAGTTTCCCGCCTTCGATTACTCCGAAGCCAACGCTCTTGATGCGATCAATCGCCTCAACCAGTTCTTCTATTGGCAAGGCTTCTCCTTCGATGTCCAAGGCGCCCGTCTCGGCATCATCGAACGCAAAAAAGCCGAAAATGGCTGCGTCTTCTTCATCAGCCCCCTGTTTAAACCCGAACGCGACACCTATCACCTGAAAGATGTCACCGTCTTCGACATCCTGCAGAGCTTCACCGACAACTTGAACATGGAATTCAATGTCGTCGGCAACAAGGTGATCCTCACCGACGGTAAACCCTCCGACCCGACCTTCACCCCTCCCGGCGGTGTCGACCTCGATAAACTCGCCTCCCGCCTCCGCGGTGGAGCCAAAGAAGACATCACCCGTTGGAAAGGCAAGGAAATCAGCTTCACCGGCACCGTCACGGGAATCTCGGACCAAGACAACGGGTGCCGAACCATGCTTCTCAATGGCGGTAAAATCAAACTCCTGATCCGCCTCGTTGATGTGGATAACGAGGGATGGAAGGAATTCCTCAAGCTGATCGCGGATGAAAAAGTCAAAGCCAAAGCGGATAAAACTAAAAACAACAATAACAATAACAATAACAACAATAAAAACAATAATAATAACAACAACAACAATAACAATAACAATAACGGCGGCAACGGTCTAGATCCAGCCCAACCGATAATTGGTTTGCACCTCACTGGATTTGCCACGGTGGATAAAATTGACCTCGATAAAATCACCTTGACGAAGGGCAGCAAGTTGGTTCTCGAAGGCCGTAAGCTGAAGCTCATCAAAACTGCCTTTGACCGTGAAGCCCAAGAAGATCTCGACGAACTGTAAGACCAACAACCCAGGATTCCTCAGATGTACAAACCCGCGACCTTCATCTTCCTCACCGGCACCCTCGCCTTCAGCGGCCTCTGGCTCGCCGAGCGCTCGAAAAATGCCAATCAGATTCCAGTTGCCAGCTTGACCGCCAAGCCCGAAATCGACCCCGCTTCGCTGAAGCTCAAGGCCGACCTCGCCGCCCTTCGCAAACAGGCTTCCGATCTGACCAAGGAGCGTGACGATCTCGTCGCAGCGCTTGAGAAAGCAAAACAGGTTCCTGCAAGCGCACTCATCGGCAAAGCTCAGGCTGCGCCGGCTGCAGTGGATTCGCGCTACAACGAAGTCGCCAACACGATGAAGGAAATGGGCAAACAGCGGATCGAAAAAGAATACGCCCGCCTCTTCAAGAAGCTCAATCTCAGCCCCGACGAGCAGGAAAAATTCACCAACATGGTGATGGAAACCCAGATGCTCAAGATGAGCTCGGGCATGAAGATGTGGCAAGAGAAAGATGAGACCAAACGCAAAGAGCTGAAGGAAAAAATGGACGAGGACCTCGCCGCCACCGAAAAAAACACCGAATCTCTCCTCGGCTCGCGTTATGCCGTCCTCCAGGATTATCGTGACAAACAAGGCGCCTACAGCTCCATCGACGGCCTCAACGCCGCCTTGACCGAAAAATCGCAGACCTCGCTCTCCGACGATAAGGCCGAAGAACTCGCCAGCTTGATTAGCAGCACCGAAAAGGCCAATCCCTACTCCATCGACATCGAAGAGAAGGGCGGCTGGCGTCAACTCAGCGACGAAGATCGCAAGACCATCGAAACCGAGCGCAGCGCTCGCAATGACAAGATCGTTGAATCCAGTGGTCTTCCTGCCGATCAACAGGAAATCCTCAAGCAACAGCTCAATAACGGCGGACGCCGCGGCGGCTTCGGCGGCGGACGTGGCGGCTTCGGCGGCTTCGGCGGCGGCCGCTGATCCTCAGTCAGTTTCGCCTTCGGCTCCTCCCTCACCGGGGAGGAGTTTTTTGCGCCATAACAAGTGCAAGAGAAATGCTGAAGCTCTTTCGCCGTGGAGTTTGCAAATTCCGACGATTCGCCGAACTTGGTAGACCGACAACACAAAAACAACAAGGCATCCTATGAACAGTGAATCCCGCCGCGGCTACAACCCCTTCCGCAGCCAATCCCCGTCCCGTCAAGAAGGTCAAGAGCCCCAAGGAGAGCGTTCTGCTTTCCCCCGTCGCGATGACGGTCCCCGCAATGACCGCCCCGCTTTCCCCCGTCGTGATGACGGCCCCCGCAATGACCGCCCCGCTTTCCCCCGCCGCGATGACGGTCCCCGCAATGACCGCCCTGCTTTTCCCCGTCGCGATGAC
>JAYTMY010000200.1:0-9280 GCA_043748535.1 Lentisphaeraceae bacterium
CCCCCCTCCAGGAGAAATACACCATGGGCAAAATCACCGGATTCAAAGAATTCCCCCGCAAAGTCGAGGCCAAGCGCCCCGTCACCGAACGCCTCGTCCACTACAAGGAGTTCACCGAGCTCCTGAGCACCGACGAGCTGCAGAAACAAGGCGGCCGCTGCATGAACTGCGGCGTCCCCGTCTGCACCTCAGGTTGCCCCCTCGGCAACATGATCCCCGACTTCAACGACATGATCTGGCGCGGCGAGTGGGACAAAGCTCTCACCCAGCTCCACGCCACCAACAACTTCCCCGAGTTCACCGGCCGCCTCTGCCCGGCACCCTGCGAAGAATCCTGCGTCCTCGGCATCAACGAGCCCGCCGTCGCCATCGAGACCATCGAGAAGCACATCATCGAAAAAGGCTTCGAGATGGGCTGGATCAAGCCCCAGGTTCCCGCCAAACGCAGCGGCAAAAGCGTCGCTGTCGTCGGCTCCGGCCCCTCCGGCCTCGCCACCGCCCAGCAGCTCAACCGCGCCGGCCATGAAGTCACCGTCTTCGAACGCTCCGACCGCATCGGCGGCCTCCTGCGCTACGGCATCCCCGACTTCAAACTCGAGAAGTCGATCATCGACCGCCGCGTCGCCGTCATGGAAGCCGAAGGTATCGTCTTCAAGACCAACGCCCACATCGGCGTCAGCGTCTCCTCCGTCGTCCTCAAGGACTTTGATGCCGTCGTCCTCTGCGGCGGCGCCACCAAGGCCCGCGGCCTCACCATCCCCGGCTCCAACCTCGACGGCGTCGTCCAGGCCATGCAGTTCCTGCCCATGCAGAACAAAACCAATGCCGGCGACAAGATCGAAAACCGCATCATGGCCACTGGCAAGAACGTCATCGTCATCGGCGGCGGCGACACCGGTTCCGACTGCATCGGCACCTCGAACCGCCACGGCGCCAAATCGGTGACCAACTTCGAGCTCTTCGGCAAGCCCACTCCCGAGCGCCCCGGCAACCAGCCCTGGCCCTTCTGGCCGATGCGCCTGAAGACCACCACCTCCCACGAGGAAGGCGTCGAGCGCTTCTGGTCGATCTCGACCAAGGAGTTCAAAGGCGAGAACGGCAAGCTCAAGTCGCTGGTCACCGTCAACGTCGAGATCGAGCACACCAAAACCGGCCCGAAAATCAAGGAAGTCCCCTGTTCCGAGAAAGAGTGGCCCTGCGAACTGGTTCTCCTCGCCCTCGGCTTCCTCGGTGCCGAAACCGACACCATGATCGCCGACCTCGGCCTCGAAGTCGACCCCCGCGGCAACGTCAAGGCTGACGAGACCAACTACCGCACCAGTGTCCCCGGCATCTTCGCCGCCGGCGACATGCGTCGCGGCCAGTCCCTCATCGTCTGGGCCATCTCCGAAGGCCGCGAAGCCGCCTACCACGTCGACAAGTTCCTCATGGGCTCGTCCAACCTGCCCCGCAAGGGCGATGGCGACATCCCCCGCGCTTGATTGCAGATACCGCAACATTCAGCCGCCGCTCCCGAAAGGGGGCGGCGGTTTTGTTGCAAAATCACTCCGCCTTGCTTTGTGCATTCTTCGGTATTATCTTGTATCAAACAGCAGCTTAGGTGATTCTATGATTCGCACTCTGATTTGTCCACAGCAAGCTCAAATCACGCTTGATCTTCCGGCTGAATATATCGGCAAAGATTTGGAAGTGATTGTATTTGCTACGGTCGAAGGCTTGCCGGCTGCGATGAGCCCCAAACGCTTTCCAGGCAGCCTCAAAGGCAAAATCAAAATGGCAGATGATTTCGATCGACCTCTGGATGATTTCCAGGAGTATCAATAATCATGCGTTGCCTTGTCGATACCCACATTCTGCTTTGGTTCCTCAATGACTCGCCGTAACTCAATCCCGTCTATCAGCGGATATTAGTCAGTCCGGATTGCCAGGCATTTGTCAGTTTGGCGAGTCTTTGGGAGATAAGTATCAAATCAAGCCTTGGGAAACTGGATCTAGGGATGCCCTTGGCTGACTTCTTTGTTCACTTGAAAGAGCAAGAATTTTCGTTGCTCTCGGTTGAACCTAGCCATCTCGTGACTCTATCCTCTTTACCTTTCCATCATCGCGATCCGTTTGATCGTCTGATCGCCGCCCAGGCACAATCCGAATCCATGACGCTTTTGACACAAGACGAAGCCTTCCGAGCCTATGATTTCATTCGCCCTCAAGAGGATTGACCCTTGCACACCCCTGAACCCACGGCAAGTCCCTCAGGCTTGAGCTGGACTCGAGTCGCCAAGAACCTTGCCGTGTTTCTGGGCTTCCTCTTCTTCATGGACGCGGTCCTTTTTATGGGCCTGTTGACCACTTGGCTGAGCGGAGTTCCGGGACGCCTGATCTATGGATTCATCCCCTTTCTCAGCGATCGCCTGCCCCGCCTTCATTGGCGTGCCGACGCCCTGCTTTCTGGCCTGCTCTGGTTCGGTTTCGCCGCCATCATGATCCACCTCGTCCAAGTGGCGCTCCTGCGTCGCTTCCGCCCCGATCTGAAGGCGAAAAAACGCCGCAGCCTGGCCGCCCTTTTTGCCCTCGCCGCAATTCTTCTCGCCGCCGGAGCCGGTACTTTCTGCTTGGCGACGGCACCCAAGACCGAGTGGGGGCTGCGCGAATCGCAAGTACGAGTCCGGATAGTCAGAAATGCTCTCCAACAAGCCGGAGACTATTACCACTCCACCCTGAAAAAAGGCGCACCAACGGAGCTGCGCTTAGGCGATCCTCGAGCTCCTCACATGATGGTAGTGTTTAAAGAGTTATGCCAATTGCCGCATGAAATCCGATGGATCTCGGACGACCAAGAACGCATCGTCTTTTTGGCGGCGCGCCTGACTGAATCTATTGGCGGCTCCCCCTACACCTACATCGTGCTCTTCCCTGATGGCCATGTCGAAGCGATGGATCGCTGGCCAGTAACTGGAGATCTCAAATGAATAAAAACCCTGATGGAGCACCTTCCTCAAATGCTGATGGCTGCATCAAAACAGGTGGCGGCTGCCTTCTTCTCGGAGTCATTCATTTTGGGCTCTTCGTCGATCTGATGGGCGGCGGCAACTTCATCCAATGGTGCTATCACCTCGGCTTCGGCTTCATTGCCTATTTCCAACGTCTGACACTCTCGCCTGCTGCCATCGGTACGCTGATTTCCTGTCTGATTCTAGCGGGAGTCCTGATCCATTTCTGCTTGCCGCGGCTTTTGCGGAAAAGGCAAAAAGACCTCACTTGGTCGCTTGGCCGCAGTCTCGTCTTTTTGCTACTCTGCAGCGGCCTGGTTCTGGCGGCTGGCGGCGGCGGCTTTGCGCTCAAGCATCTGCCATCAAAGGGGGATCTGGTGACGGCGGTCAGGCAGGATGATTTTAATGATCATGTTGGCAATGCCAGATACATGCTTGACACAAGTAGAAAACCCCGCACTCTTCCCGCTGATGGACTGGCTCCTGGCGACCCATTGCTGCAAGAGCTTTTAACAGGATTCCTCGACGACAGCTCCGAAGCCTTCGAGTATCGATTCCGCCTCGTCCCCTCTGGCCATGTCGATGCCCTTCTCATTCGCATCCGCGGGAAAGAAGTCATTGGCGGCTGGGAGTTCTCCCTCGTCACGGGAGAGATGAAGCAGGTCAAAACTCTCGTCTGGCCGGGAGAAGCCCAATGAAGAAACTCCAGCTCATCCCCGTCCTCATCTTCGCCCTCCTCAGCGCCTGGGGTGGAGCCCTATTGATTTATCACCTCAGCTATTCTAGCGATGAAAGAGAAGTCTCCGATCACGGCATTCCGTCGCTCATCAAGCAAATATCCTACGACTGCGATTTAACTTCCGTCGATTGGCGGGCGAATCTCTTTCCCGCGATGGAAGCGTCTCAGACTTTGCGCTCAGATCATGAATACTTCATCGAAGTCGCTGCCGACGGCCGTTTCCAGCGCCTGCATGTGCGTAAGATCACTGTCCGCCTCATCAGCCATCTGGCTCTCAATCGCGACGGCTCGCGTTCACGCCTGCCCTACCAAGCCTTCCCCGGTGAAAGCCTGCTGCCCCGGCCATGCCCTCTCCTCAACCCCTTGACTCACTAACTCCAAACCCTACGAGCCTCCTCATGACCCCTTTCCGTCTCAGCGCCCTGCTTCTCCTCCTGCCCCTCTCCGCCTGGGCCGGGATGCCGAGCTTCTATGTCTCCGACATGGCCAAGATCCGCCTCGAATCGATCTCCTTCGGGCTGGTGGTCTTCATCGTCGGCACCGAGCTTTTCCGCCGCCTGTGGAACTCCCAGGTGGTGCCGATGTTCGGCGACAAGTTCCGCCTCAGCTGGAAGGGTGGCTTCCTCTTCACCGGCCTGCTCTCGACCTTGATGCTGCTCATCCTCACCCTGATCTCCGGCACCTGCGAAGTGATGACCCCGGCCGCCTGGGAAAAGGACGGCTTGACCCATAAGATCCAGACCGACCTCACCCCCCGCAGCCGCATCGAAGGCTTGCGCGATGACCTCCTGCGCCTCGGCGTCGCCAACGGCGGAAAACTGCCCGACAACGAGCTCAAATTGCCGCGCCCCAACCTGCTTCGCGCCGGACCGGAAAACCGCTCCTTCACCTATCTCCCCGGCCAGCCCCTGGGCGACAAATCGGCCCTGCTCGTCCTCGAGGGCATGCGTAGCTACGGCGAACCCCGCCTGCTACTCTTTGCCAACGGCGACATCGTCGAAAGCGCCGATCTTCTGCGCAACATTCTTCAGCAACGCGGCGCCAAAACCGGCGTTGATGCCGCGCCCCTCAGCCCGCTTGCGGACGCCGCAAAACTCAGTCCCGTCCCGACGCCTTGAGCATGGGCAGTCGCGGCATCAAAATTGCCTTGGCCTTGCTTTTTCTGCTGGGTTTCCATCTGGTTTTCTGGCCCGTCGTCGAATTCGAGCGCCTGCTTTTGCCGCCGCTGCTGTGCGGCTGGTACGAACTGCCGCTGCGGAAGATCCAGGACGGATTCTTGTCGCGCCATCTGCCGATGGCCCTCGCTTGCCTGGCCTTGGCGGCGCCGCTCTGCCAGGCCTTGATGAAGCGTCTCTGCACCTCATTTCTGCCGCAGCAGCCATGGAGCTGGGCACGCAGTTTCGGTCTCTGCGGCCTCTTTGTCAGCGCTGGTTTGGCCAGCATCGGCCTCCTGGTGATGACCCACGAAAGCGCCTGGCTGCTGAAGACCCGCGCGACCCCTTGGTCAATGCTGGCGAATGCCGCCGCGGATGACTCGCGAGCCAAGGCCTTGGCCGGAAATTTCGGCAAGCTTGGTCTGATCTCGAACTGGGGTCGACTCGGCGGCCCTTCTTCCCTGCGCCTGATCGAAGTTTTAGAGAGCCAAAAGGACTTCCATTGGCAATTTGACTGCGGCTCTTCAGGTCAGATCGAAAATCTTCGTCTCTGGCTGGTCGACAGCCCCAGTCGTGGCGACTTCTTGATTTCCCCCGATGGTCGCGTTGAGCTGGAAAAACCCTCGAAGTGAAGCGTCTCCTTGCTCGTTCTCGTTCTCCCATCTTTTGAGCACAATGACCGGCTAAAGCCGGGACTACAAACCATGAACTCATGACTTCCGAAATCAAACTCGGTCAAATTTCATCGCCAGCTTCTTGTCAAGAGCGCGAGCTCCCTTAGCATATGCGGCATTCCAAGTCAGCCCGAGGCTCCTGTGCAGATTCATCCGCCCTCCATCATCGTCAAAGATACCGGCACCATCAAAGGCCGCGGCGCCTTCGCGCAAAGCAAAATCTTGGCCGGCACTCTGGTCGAAATCTCGCCGATCACCGTGATCAATGCGCACATCTCGCAATTGCCCGACGACCTGCGCTGCATCGTCTATTGCTGGGGAGAACTCTGCCGCGATGGCGATGCCCTCGCCATCGCCCACGGTTACGGCTGCATCTACAACCACGATCATAACGCCAACCTGCGCTACAGCCCCGATCCCGTGAGCAAGTCGATGCACTACTTTGCCGTGCGCGACATCTTCCCCGGCGAAGAGCTGACGATCAATTACAACGCCGTCGATGGCGACCCCGCCAACCTCGACCCGGATTGCTGGTTCAAACGCATGGGCATCACCCAGATTTGAATGTGAGCTCAAGTTTGTAGTCCCGGCTTCAGCCGGCTTGTTCTCGTCTTTTGCGCTGGATTGTAGTCCCGGCTTCAGCCGGCTTGGTCTCTCGTTCATGTTCATGTCTTTTGAGCTCAACAACAATTCAGCGCAACCGGCTGAAGCCGGGACTACAAACCATGAATTGAGCAACCAGCTCGCAACAACCGGCTGAAGCCGGGACTACAAACCATGAATAACTACTGCGGCAAACGACGATAGGCCTCGGTGGCGCGCTGCATCTTGTCGGTAGCAGCTTGGCGCTCGTCGTCGCTGACTTCTCCGAGACGGTCGGGGTGACAGTTTTTGCAGATCTCTCGCCAGGCGCTGCGCATTTCATCGAGGCTGGCCTCGGGTGGGCAGCCAAGGATTTCAGCTTCGGCGGCAAAGGGCGGCAGAGAGCGCGCGGAGATCTTATCCCAATGGCTCAAGGGCAGACGAAAGGCGGTGAACAGGGCCCGGAGCTGGCGATCCTGACGAGCCGACAAGGGGCCGTCGCAAAGCGCCAGGCTGACAAAGAGCTCCATCACCTTGACCCGCTGTTTCCGGTCGTGACCCCAGGCCTCGGCGAGCTCGTTCATCATCGCGGTGAAAGACCGCGGATTTTGCCGCTGCTGATTGAAGACGACGCCGGCTTGGCGACGAGAGTCCTCGCCCATCGACAAAGCCGCCGCCATGTAGAGGCGAAGGCAGTCGATCTCCTCCTGCGACACCGCGCCGTCGCCAGCCGCGATTTCTGCGGCGAGCGCAAAGGTGTTATCGAAGAGGATCTGCCGCCGCTGTTGCGGATCCATCGGCACCGCTTTGGGGTCCGGCTCGATCTTGTCCTTGCTGTCGACAAACATGTGCCCGATCGCCGCCCCTGCGACGGCGCCGATCGGCCCCAGCGCCATCCCGAGCGAGCCGCCAAGAAGTTTTCCGTACCACATCACTGCGCTCCCCGCAAAATGTTATTAAGAAAATAGATCATCAGCCAGAAGCTGAAGATCAGCACCAGCAGCGCAAGGATGGAGCGGAGGATTTTTTCGCTATTCGTCATGTTTGGTCCAGCTTCGAGCTTTTGCTCAATTCTTAATTCGTAATTCTTAATTCGTAATTGCCTTCAGTCCCGCTGCTCTCAGCATGCCGGTGGCGGTGCGGGCGAGCGTGCCCTGGCGACCGCCGAGAAGCCGTTCGATGTCGGCGAGATCGGCTTCGCAGCGAGCCCGGCGGCTGCCGCCGGGAAGGAGGGCTTCGACGGCCGGAACCAGCTTGGCTGGGACAACCTCGCCTTGCAGAAATTCCGGGTAGACTTCGCGGCCGGCGATGATGTTGGGCATGGTGAAGAAGGGCAGCTTGACCAAGCGGCGAGCGATGAAGACGGTCAGCGGGTTCATTTTGTAAGCCGAAACCAAAGGCAGTCCGACGATCGCCGCCTGAATGGTGACGGTGCCCGAGGAGGCGAGGCCGGTGGAGGCGCGGCGCATCACGTCCACCGCAGTGCCGACTTCGACTTGGAAGGCGAGAGGATCGGCACCGAGCTTGGCGAGGCGATGGCGGATCTCGGTGGCAAGAGATTCGCGAGGAGAAGGGATGACAAAACGCAAGCGCGGATGGACACGTTTGAGTTCTTCGCAAGTGCGCACGAAGGGCTCGAGAAGGCGGTCGATCTCGGAGCGTCGCGAGCCGGGGAGCAAGGCGAAGAGATCGGGGTCGCGAGTCACCGGCGCGTCGCGGCTGAGCAGCTCGACCAGCGGGTGACCGTGGAACTCGACTTCGTAGTCGTGCTTCTTCCAGAATTCGACCTCGAAGGGGAAGATGACGAAGAGCCGTTTGACGACGCGTTTGATCGTCGGGATACGCTTCGCACCCCAGGCCCAGACCTGCGGGCTGATGTACCAGATCACCGGGATGCCGAGCTTCTCGAGTTTTTTGGCGTAACGGAGATTGAAGCCGGGGTAATCGATGAGGACAACTGCAGCTGGCCGCTCGGCCGCGGCGAGGTCGACGAAGCGATTGAAGACGCGAAGGAAGGTGGGCAGGATCTTGAGCACTTCAACCAGTCCCATGACCCCGAGTTCGGAGGAGTCGACGATGAGATCGACCCCGGCCTGGCGCATGGCGCTGGAGCCCATGCCGCGCAGGCGCAGCTCCGGCAATTGCGCCTTCATCGCCAAGGCCAATTCCGCGCCATAGAGGTCACCCGAGCTCTCGCCCGCGATGATCCAGATTTCCTTCTTGATTTCCATGATTTCCTTGTTGCTCCCCTACTGGATCGCTGGCGTCCCGCCGGCTTGTTCTTCCTAGGAGCCCTCGCCTCCGTGCCAGTTGCGCTCAAGAAAGAAGCTTGAACTCGATCGGGACGATCGAGCCACATTGAGCTGCAACTCGACCAGGATGGTCGAGCCACGTTTTAGCTGATCAGTTCTTGATCTCGTCGAACTTGACCAGGTCGATATTGGCCTTGGCGAGGAGCGGGTTGACCACTTCGGCGAGGAAGTCGTCGACCTGTTCGGGGGCGCGGCCGGTGTAGTCGCGGGGGTCGATGATCTTGTCGAGATCCTTGACGATCGGGGTGAAGATCGGGTCCTTGGCGATGCGCTCGAGGAGATCGCAATCACCGCCTTCTTCCTTCACCAGCTTGGCGGCGGCGATGGAGTGGACGCGGATGGCTTCGTGCAGCTTCTGGCGGTCGCCGCCGGCCTTGACGCAGGCCATGATGATGTTCTCGGTGGCCATGAAGGGCAGCTCGGCCATGACGCGCTTCTTGATGACGTTGGGCCAGACGGTCATGCCTTCGGCGACGTTGGCGAGAAGGGTCAAGATGACGTCGGTGGCGAGGAAGGCCTCGGGCAGGGAGAGTCGGCGGTTGGCGGAGTCGTCGAGAGTGCGTTCGAACCACTGGTTGGCGTGGGTCTGGGCGCCGTTGTCGGTGAGGGCGATGACGTAGCGGGCGAGCGAGCAGATGCGCTCGGAGCGCATCGGGTTGCGCTTGTAGGCCATGGCGGAGGAGCCGATCTGCTTCGATTCGAAGGGCTCTTCGATCTCTTTCAGGTTGGAGAGGAGACGGATGTCGGTGGCCATCTTTTGTGCGGAGGCCGCAATCGCGGCGAGCTGCGACAGGACGTAGTGGTCGAACTTGCGCGGATAGGTCTGGCCGGT
>JAYTMY010000201.1:0-8767 GCA_043748535.1 Lentisphaeraceae bacterium
CCTTCAAACGCGATCCGCTGAAAGAGCTCGCTGAAGCCTGCCGCAAACACGACATGAAACTCGGCTTCTACTACTCGCAAAACCTCGACTGGCACCACCCCGGCGGCGGCATGGGCGACTGGGACCCCGCCCACAAAGGCGATGCCGGCAAATACGTCGACGATATCGTCATTCCGCAAGTCACCGAGATCCTCAAGAACTACGGCGACATCGCCGTCGTCTGGTGGGACATCCCCGGCGGCGCCATCAACAAGGAACGGGCCGACAAGATTCACCAGCTGGTCACCACCTTGCAGCCCAAGATCATCCTCAACAACCGCCTCGGAGGCGGCTATCAGAGCGACATCGAAACCCCGGAGCAGCACATCCCTCCCACCGGTTTTCCCGGCAAAGACTGGGAAGCGTGCATGACCATGAATCACACCTGGGGCTTCAGCAAATTCGATCACAACTGGAAGTCGTCTGAAGTCCTCATCCAAAACCTCTGCGAAACCGCCAGCAAGGGCGGCAACTACCTGCTCAATGTCGGCCCCACCCCAGAAGGTGAAATCCCCGCACCCTCACTCGAACGCCTCGCCGCCATGGGCTCCTGGCTCAAGATCAATGGCGAAGCCATCTACGGCACCCGCGCCAGCATCTTCCCGCAAACTCCCTCCTGGGGGCGGATCACCCTCCGCCGCCAAACCAGTGGCGATTCGACTCTCTACGCCATCGTCTTCTCCTCCCCAGCCGACGGCAAACTGGTCTTCGGCGGCCTCGGCAACGCCATCAAAAACGCCCGCATCCTCGGCAGTGGCGAGGTCCCTGAAGCCACGCTCGACGAGGGCTCGATCAAGGTCACCGTGCCCGAATCCCTGCGCTTCAAATCGCACTTCGTTATCGCCCTCGACCTCAAAGGCGCCGCGATCATCGATCCCAGCGCCTACCCGCTCGCCGATGGCTCTTTCAAGCTGTCGCCCCGCCAAGCTGAGCTCAGTGGTGGCCTCAAGGTCCAGGCTCCACTGGTCAATGGCATCCATGTCACCGGCGAGGAAAACCTCGGATTCTGGACCAATGCCGAAGCTTCAGCCGAGTGGAAGCTGAAGGCTAAACAAGCCGGCTTCTACAAGCTCAAAGTCCGCCTCAGCGCCGATAAAGGCGCTAGCGACATCGAGTTCGTTCTCGGCGACCAGATCCTGCCCCTCACGGTTCCCGCCACCGGCAGCTGGGATAAATACCAGGAAGTCGAAGTCGGCAGAGTCAATCTCCCCGCCGGCGCCAGCCAGCTCAGTGTCCGTTGCCGCAATTTAAAAGGCCAGGCTCCCTGCAACCTCGCAGGCTTGAGCTTGATCCCTGAGTAAATCCACCCGCACCCGCAGAACCATAAGGAGGAAACTGCCCATGACTCATAACTCCGGCAAGATCTCCTTCCGAACCCTCGAAACCAGCAATGAAAACCATCATCTCTGGAATAACGGCGGCATCTGGAATCTCAACTACACCGTCCACCCGACACCCACGACCAAGCAGCGCATCCGCATCTCACTCTCCACCCGCTCCATCATCGAAGCCCGCAAGCGCCGCGACCTTTTCTTCGCCGACGCCGGAGTGAAAGCTCTATCTCCATCCTTAAGCTGAATGAGCAAGGGTGTAGAGGGTGCCATTCCCTCATTCCCGCAGCTCTCCTGTTCCGCGTGATTCAAGGCTAACACATTCACCGAAGGGCACCCCACCGTGCACCTATTCCTTTCCATCGTCTGCAGCTTGGCCTGCCAGACCGACGTGAGTCAGATCAGCCCCGCGGCACAAAGCGCAGCGACAAGGCCTCTGCCTCAACAGACTCCTGCTGCCGACAAGCTTCATAATGGCCTCTACAAAGCCACGACACTGGCATCCGTCAGCGCCGAAGAGCGGAATCAGGCGATGGAAAGCTTCCGCACTAAGCTTGCAGTCAAAAAGAATGCCGATGGCACCCTGAATGTCGGCGGCGTTTGCGTCGATATCGCCAAGCGTCAGCTTAGCTTCCCCGCCACGCTCAACATGGACGCCGGTGAAATCGAATACATCCTCGTCGCCAAGAACGGCAAGCTCCATGAATCCCTCTTCAGTACGGAAGTCTCGCCCGAGCACATCCACCTTGCCGCCCTTCTCCTCGGTCTCGAAGCCAAGTCTTTGCCGGAAAAATTTGACGACACATGGGTAGCTCAAAAACTCGCCGTCAGCATCTCCTGGGAACGCAACGGCGGCAGCAGCAGCGCTGAACTCAATCAGCTCTTCTCCCGCAGCTCGCAAGGCAAAGGGCCACCGGGAGAAACCCCGTCAGCCGCCACTCCGGCCAAGCAGGAAGAAGCCCGCAGCGGCGCCTGGTACTACCACGGCTCGCAATTCTTCAAGACCGGCTTTGCCGCCCAGATCGAAGGCTCTATCCTCGGGCTCACCCGCGATCCCGCCGCCCTGATGAATCCCGACCTCAGAGTCAGTCCAGAATCCTTCTTTGTTCCCAACGCCGCTCAGCTGCCCCGACTCGGCAGCCGGGTCACCTTCATCCTCTCTCTCCCGATGAAACAATAAGGAATTCATCATGAAGTCAGCCGCCAAACACCTTCTTCTCATCCTGTCCTTTGTATTCGCTTTCGCGGGATCCGCAAAAGCTCAGAGTTATAATCTGGATCCAGGTGAAGTAGGCATCACCGCCAGAGGTGTCATAGGCAGCGGCAATTTTGATGTTACTGGTGTCACACCAGATACTCCTGCATCAGATGCAGGTTTACTCCCTGGGGATGTGATCACGGGTGCTTTTGGCGTCCCCTTCCGAGCTAGTACAGATTTCAGTAAGAAAGAAGCTCAAGAAGATTTTACTACTGCAAAGGATAATGCTAAAAGCGGACAAGGTATTCTGTCGCTTAATATCATGCGGGGGATCACTGCCAGGGTCATCAATGTCAGCGTCAATCCGAACATGGACAAGTATGACTGCGTCCTCGGTCCATTAGGTGGCGTCGGGGTCTGCCACCATCTTAAGAATTTTATGCAAATCAATGCAGTTACAGCAGGTGCGCCTGCCGCACTCGCAGGGATCAAAGTCGGCGATCTCATTTATGGTGCTTTTGGCAAAGATTTCAGCATTGCAGAAGATGTAAACTCCATGCGTGGGCCGCGTCTTGACCTCGGCTGGGCGATTGAACGGGCCGAGTCAAATGGCGGCATCCTTCCCCTGCAAGTCTTGCAACCAGGCCTTGGAATCGTCACTCTCAATGTAGTGCTTCCCGCAGCAGGTTCATTTCGACCCGGCTACGTTCGCGGCGGAAGCCCAAAATACGATGCTGTTTACGAGTATTCATGCCTGCAAATTCATAACAAAGTCATGGCTAATAATGTCATGACCGTTATTCACTCTTGGGGCGGGCTCGCCCTCCTCGGGCACACTAACTGGAATGACACCACTGGTGCCAAGCCTTATCGACTGTCGATCAATAAAATCAAAGATGCTGCGGTCGCCCGTTTAAATTCAGCCCCCTACGCGCCCGAAGAAGAGAATCTTCCTGATGGCAATCCCAACCCCAACGCCGTCAAAGAAGGTCTTGGCAACTGGGATAACGGTTCAGCCGCGATCTTCCTTGGCGAGTACTATGCCAAAACTGGAGACGCATCCGTCTTCGACACCTTACAACGCGCGGCAGAACTGCTCGCCAACCGCATCCAGTGGTGGAAACAGCCCCGCTCCTCCCCCAACGCCCCATACCAGCCCGAAGAAGCCGGCATGGTCGGCCACGGCTGCGTCAGCGGCGACTATATTCACCTCGGCTACGGCCGCGGCATCAACATCGTCGGGGTCCACATCTCTTCGGGTCTCGCCATTCTAAAAAGCGCCGGCGCCAATACCAGCGTTCGCCCTGCCGATGGCCATGGTATCAATGCGACTCACCAGTGGGACGGCAGCAAGCTCGATTTGACCAAGCCTTGGGATGGAATTAACTACAGCCTCGACCAGAAACACGACATGATCTGGAACTGGTACACCCAAAAGACGATGAATCTCGATCCCACCTCTCGTGGCAACGGCAGCGTGGGGTATATCTACCCCGAAGGTGGCGACGAAAGTTACGGACGCACTGCCGGTGCGTTTTTCACTAAGATGGTGCATCTCAATGGAGCGACTCCAGACGCGACTGCCCTGGAGCGCCTAGACCGTATGCGAAACTACCTCGCTACTTGTTATGACTGGCTGCCTAGTAACCATGCTTACCAACATGGCGGCCAAGTTTTCGGGGCTCTCGCGTTCGGTTATTTAACAGATCGCCAACAAGACTATTTTCTGCGTAACTGGGGAACCTATTACCACAGTCTTGCACGCCAGCCAAACGGCACAGTGGCTCACGTCAAGGGACGAAACATAAGCGGCAGCTTTATCGACAACGAATTTAACGGCTGGGTCTATTGCGCCCTGATCGGTTCATCTTCGCGTGGTGGCTTGCCCAATATTCAAGGCTTCCAGACCAACCGTCTGATGGCAGAGTTTAAGGCCCCCGCCAGTATCACTTGGCCCCGCATCGAAGCCCGCAAGGTCGAAATCGCAACTCGCTCTACCAGCTTCAGCATCGACATCCTCGACGGCTTTGCCAACGTCATCGCTCCCGGCCAATACACTGCCGCATGGACCACTCTCTCTGGACCCGGCACCGGCACCTTCTCAGCACCCAGCGCCGCCACCACCAATGTCAGTTTCCCCATGGATGGCACCTACCAGATCCAGCTTAGTGTCACCAAAGACGCATTGACCTTGGTAGAGCCGATTGAGGTCGTCGTCCGCACTATCCCGCCCCCCGCGGACATCGCTCTCGGGACTGTCCTCTTCAAGCGCTACGACAACATCTCCGGAGCCTCCGTCTCCGATCTTTTAGCGGCGCCGACATACCCCGCCAGCCCCACCCTCACTGGCACATTACCCTCCATCTCCTACAGCAATGGCGGGGACAACTACGGACTCGTCATCTCCGGCTACATCGTCCCCACCGCCACCGCAGCATACACCTTCTATTGCGCCTCTGACAACAGCTCGGAACTCTGGCTCAACTCGAACGGGCGCACCGAAGCAGGCGCTAGCCGCCTCTGCTATAACAATTCGGCGACAGGCAAATTGAAATGGAGCTCAAATTCATCCCAAACTTCTTCGCCGATCACGCTTCAAGCCGGACAAGCGTATTTCTTCTCCTACTACGCCAAACATTCCAATTGGGTGAAATACGCCGATGTTGCCTGGTCGACGTCTTTTGCCCCGACCCCGAGTGTCATCCCGGCCGACAACTTCGGCACCCTCAAAGACAACCTGCAACTGCGCATCACTCAGCAGCCGCAGGATACCAGTATCACGATGGGCTCCACCTGTACCCTGTCCTTGGTCGCTACCGGCGCTGGGCCCTTGATCTATCAGTGGCTGCGCAACGGCGTCTCCTACACCGAGCCTTCCTCCTCGTCCTTACTAGTCTTCAGCAACGCCTCAGGGGCCATCGCCGGCTCCTATCAGTGCCAAGTCACCAATTTCACCGGCTCCGTCCTCAGCAATGCTGCGGTCATCTCCTTCTCCGATGCCGGTGCCATCGTTGACGGCGGCCTCTGGCGTGAATATTATCTCAAAGTCGGTGGCTCACAACAAATCAGTGACCTTACTGGCAACGCCCGATTCCCTTACATGTCTGATATCTCCGGCCCCATCAGCAGCGCCGCGGGCAGCGTCAACTATGACTCTGACTTCGGCCAGCGTTGGTCCGGCTGGCTTAAACCTGCTGTCAGCGGCGATTACCGCTTCCTTCTCACTTGTGACGATGCCGCTGAAGTCTGGCTTGCCACCGACGACTCTTCCGACCACAAGATCAAAATCATCAGCTCCGTTTCTACCGGCGGCAACATGGCTTGGAGCCAAGCCACTTCCTCTCATTATATCCCCCTCGTCGCCGGCAAACGGTATTACCTTGAAGTCCTCCACAAGGATGTTTGGGGTGCCGACCATGTCGCTTTGAACTGGCAGAAACGCGGCGATGCCTACCCTGCCGACGGCTCTGCCGCCATCAGCAGTGCCTTCCTGCAATATCGCGTCGGCGGCTCAGGCTACGATCGCGTCGGTAGCGCCCCTGATGCCCTCGATGACAAGCTCGCGGCCCCTAGTGCTGCCGCCATCAGTCTTTTCCCCTTGATCAATGATCTCGAATACAAGCCCAGCTCTTTGGTCATCACTTCCGTCAGCCGCCCCGCCTTCGGCAGCGTCACCATAAGCAGCGACGCCAAGTCGCTCGTTTACACCCCCGCCAGCGGCATCGCTGCAGGTGCTTTCGATAGCTTTACCTACTCCATTCGCAATGATCTCGGCCTCAGCGACACCGCCACCGTCAGCGTCGAATACACCAACCCAGACCTCGGTATGAAAGGCTACTGGCCCCTCGATGAAGGTTCCGGCACAAGTGCCTACGATGTCTCTGGCAACAACCGCCATGGTGCCGTCACAGGATCGCCTGCCTGGTCGGTCACTGGCAAGAAAAATGGCATGATCACTCTCGATGGCGTCGATGACCAGATCGATGTCGGTGAGCTCAAAAACATCCTTGGCAAGACTGCAACTCTGGCCTTCTGGATCAAGACTTCGCAGGTCGGAAAGGGCCCCTCGGATCCCTTCGCTCCGGCTCTCTTCGGCTACGATGGCCCCTATTGGGAGAGCGACATCAAATGGGGTGTTATTGATGACAAGGGATGTATTGGCATCTATGGCGATAACAACAACGTCGGCGGCGTCACCTCCGCCGCGCCTGTCAACGACAATACCTGGCACCATGTCGTTCTGACCCGTGATCTCAGTACCGGCATGATCCAGGTCTTTGTCGATGGCGCCTTTTCGGCATACAAACAAGGAAAAACCACTGCCGTCAACTACACATTCTTGACCCTCGGACACATCAACTCCAACGACAACAATCCCGCTGGCTCTTGGCTCCAGGCCAGCCTCGATGACCTCCGCATGTACGACCGCGTTCTCAGCGCCGCTGAAATCAGCGGACTGGCCAGCTACTCGCCATCAGCCGAAAGCACCACACCCAACATCACACTCAACGCCCCTGCTTTGATAGACAATACTCTATCGACGCGGCTCACTGCCTCTGTCACTCCCTTCGGCCACACCATCAACAAGGTCGAGTTTTTCGACGGGGCCACCAAGCTCGGCGAATCCCTCACCGCCCCCTACACCTACGCTTGGTCCGGCAGCAGCGCCGGCAGTCACTCGCTCACCGCAAAAGTCACCTACGACACCAGCCTCACAGTCACCTCCGCCCTCAGCCTTGTCCAAGTCGTCAACAACGGCGGCCTCCTCGCTTGGTGGAAGATGGACGACTCCAATGGTTTGACGACCCTCGATTCCTCCGGCTTCAACAATCACGCCACACTCAGCGGCGGCACCTGGAGCACCGGCCAAATCGGCGGCGCCCTCACCCTCGATGGCCTCAGCCATAAACTCAGCGCCCCAGCCAACACCCTCGCCAATCTCAACAACGAAATCACCCTCTCCTTCTGGTCTTATTACACCGCCGCCACCGCCGTCAACAACACCGTCTTCTCCGCTTTTGACGCCAGCGGCAATCGCGTCCTCAATATTCACTTGCCCTGGGGCGATGTGATTTGGGACGCCGGCAACAGCAGCGGCTATGACCGAGTCAACCGCAATGTCTCCCTTGCCAATTACCAAGGCAAATGGACTCACTGGACCTTCACCAAAAATGCCGCCACCGGCGCCATGGTCATTTACATGAACGGAGCCTTGCTGCAATCCGGCAGCGCCAAAACCAAGGCCCTCACTTCGCCGATTAAAACGATCTTCATCGGCGCCATGAATAACGCCAATTTCTTCCCCGGCAAACTCGACGACTTCCGCATCTACGCCCGTGCCCTCAGCGCCACCGAAATCACCGCCATCTACAACAGCACCGATCCCGTCGTCGCCAACCTCAGCTCCGCAGCCCAGACGGCCAGCGGCGAAACCGGCACCTACACCGTCACCGCCCAGCTCAATCACGCGGCCACCTCGATCGTCACCATCCCCCTGACATTCTCCGGCAGCGCCGTCAAAGACAGCGACTACACCGCCTCTGCCAACAGCATCACCATCCCCGCCGGCCAGCTTAGTGCCTCGGTCATCCTCACCGTCACCAACGACACCGCCTGCGAACCGGACGAAACCGCTGTCATCACCCTCGGCACCCCCACCAACGCCAGCCTCGGCAACCTCGTCACCCACACCCTCAGCATCCCCGCCAACGACCTGCCGAACCTGAGCTTCTCGGTGGCCTCGCAAAGCCTCGCGGAAGGCAGCTCTAAAACCGTCACCGTCAACCTCTCCACCGCCTCCTACAAGGCCATCGCCGTGCCGATCTGGACCAGTGGCAGCGCCAGCTTCGGATCCGATTACAGCCTGTCGACCAACTCGCTCAACATCCCCGCGGGATCGACCTCCGCCACCTTCACGGTCAACGCCCTCACCGACACCATTTTCGAAGCCTCCGAAACCATCGCCCTGAACTTCCTCGCCAGTGCCGATTACAGCATCGGCACCATCCCGTCGCAGACCCTTAGCTTCACCGATACAACGATCGCCCCAAGCGTCAGTTTCAGCCTCGCCAGCCAGCATGGCAACGAAGGCACCTCGGTCACCCTCACCGCCACCCTAACCAATCCCTCAACCAACAACATCACCGTTCCCCTCGTCTTCACCGGCAGCGCTACACCCAATCAAGACTATGGCTTCTCC
>JAYTMY010000202.1:0-7147 GCA_043748535.1 Lentisphaeraceae bacterium
TCGGCTTCGATGACGCCGACGCTGGGCGAGGCTTTTTTGCATTCGGAGATGACGGCGAGGCCGGGCGCTTCCAGGATGGCGCTGCGCATCGAGCGGGTCGGGCGTGAGCAGGCCAGGGCGGCGGCGGCCAAGGCGGCGCGTTGCGGCTCCAAGGCAGCAACTTCGAGTTTCTTGGTGGCGACGATTCGCGCTAGGACGTCGGGCAGGCTCATCAGGGGGGCTCCTTGCAATTTCGGCCGGCAAGCTAAACCCGGATTCCGATCTTGCGTAGGCCCATGACTCAGCTTGGTTGCTGCGGCTTCGGCGCACTCGGCGCCAACTGGACCTTGCGGATCTTGGTGTTGAAATAGGCCCGCTGCGTCTGCTCCGCCTTGGTGGCGTACTGCTGGACGATTTCCAATCTCTGGCGGAAATCGCGCCGGAAGGCATCGGCCTCTTCTTGGGACATCTCATCCTTCACCGGACGCAGTTGACCGAAAGGCGGCACCGCTTCGGAGGGTATGGTGCGGAGATGGCGGTGGACCACCGACACGCCATCGGTGTAAACCCGGTGGACATCGACGGTCGAAATGGCCCGTGTCGAAGTATTGGAGAGGCGCGGTGCATTCTTGCAGAAATCGGAGAAGTCGCAGAACAGATTGTAGTTATTGAAGGCCAGGCAAAGCTTGTCAGTGATGCTGCAGAGGCCGATTTCGACCAGACCAGCGAGCACCGGGCGGACCCGTTCTTCCGGGATTTTAAGATTATTGGAGATTTCAGCAACGAGATCGGCGAGGGCGACTTCAACTTGCCGCTTGTCGTTGATCGTGCCATGCGCGATTGAGTAGAGGCGAGCCTGGTTGCAGACTTCAAAAGTGCAGTCGGAGGCCAAGAGGGGGTGAACCAGATTGTCCATGGCGCGGAGACGCTTGGTCAAGGCGGTGACGATCTTGCCGAACCAGGGCGGAATCAAGTTCATCTGCTGCTGCAGGGTTTCCGGCGTGATCACCATGCAAGTGGTGTCGACCAGAGCGGTCACCGTCGCGGATCGCAGCTCATCGGAAATCAGGGCCATTTCGCCAAAGACATCCCCACGGTGGAGGCGGGTGAAGACGGTTTTTTTGCCGCCGATGCGTTTATGCACCTCGACTTCACCTTCGGTGATGACATAGGCTTCGTGCCCGGTGTCGCCGTGGCGGATGATATCTTCGCCGCTTTTGAAGTGCTGTTTCTGGGAAATCGCCTGGCCGGACATGAGGCGATCGATCGCGGTGGCGAGTTCTTCGACATTCTGGTAGCGGCGTTCTTTTTCCGGCGCCATCGCCTTCGAGATGATGAGACAGAGCTCTTCCGGCAGCATCCGATCGGCGCCGGCTTTTTGCGGTGGCACATATTCGCAGTGCTCGGCCATGTAGATCATGGTTTCCAGGCTAACGCCGTCATAAGGCGGCTTCAAGGTCATCAGATGGTACAAGGTCGCGCCGAGAAGGAAGATGTCGGAACGGCGGTCGTAGAGGGAGGAATCGCCCATCGATTGCTCCGGCGACATGTAGGCAGGTGAGCCTTTAACCAAGCCGGCAAGAGTCTCGTCCAAACGGTCTGGACGGTAGCTGACGGTGCTGTCGGTGACCACTTCTTCCGGCCCGTTGAGGACCTTGGCGATGCCCCAGTCCATCAGCATCACTTCACCGTACGCACCAATCATGATATTGGCGGGTTTGATGTCGCGGTGGACAATGCCCCGGGCATGAGCGTAGGAGACAGCGTCGAGAACCTTGCGGAAGACCGACAAGAGCTTGAAAGTGGTGTAATACTCCGTGAAGGCGGCATCCCCGCTTTTGATATGCTCAATGATGTCGGAGAGCGGATCGCCCTCGACATATTTCATGGTGAAAAAGGGCTTGCCTTCGTCATTGATCCCGAGTGAGTGAACCGGGACGATATTGGGGTGTTCGAGCTGCCCGGTGATGCGCGCTTCTTCGACGAAGGCGCGGCACTGACCAGCATCATGGGCAAGGTGATCGTGCAAGACTTTCATCGCGACACCGCGGCGAATACTGCGGTCGGTGACCGAGTAAACCACCCCCATGCCACCTTTAGCGATGATATTGTTCATCGCAAGAGAACGCCCGTTATCGCCGTCCTTCAGCTCGCTGGTAAGGCGGCTCATCTCGTCTTTGTTGGCGGTATCCATGACGGCTGGAGACTCCATTTTTATACAACATACCCCCTTCCGGCTTTATGCTCAAAGGTTCAACGATCTTTTTTTGATCTTAAAAAGATTCGATTTCCCCCTTGCGGCCGAGGGCCGAATGGATGTATCTTGGTGTGGGGAGAGGTAAAGGAAAATCCAGAAGCCCCCCCACAGAGAAAAAGGAAGAGCACCATGGAAATCATCGTCTCCGCCCGCCACATGGATCTGACCCCCGCGCTACGTGAGAGCGTCGAAACTAATCTCAATAGCATGAAGGTCTCGTACCCGAAACTGAATAAAGCAGAAGTTGTGCTGAGCTCGAACAAAGGTCACTGCAAATGCGAAATCATCCTTCATGGCAACAAAGTGAATCTGGATGCGCACGCGGAGACGGAGGATATGTATAAATCTATCGCTCTCGCCGTTGAAAGACTGGATCGCCAATTGGAAAAAAGAGTCGAAACGTTCCATCATAATCATAAAGCGAAGCACCTTGGCGAGATTGAAGCCGAATCGATCCGTGTTGAAACTGCCGACTGACGCTCTCACCTCATTTGACTGAACCGCCTGACTGACAGCCTCTGAAACGACCGCTTCGGACAAGCGCTTGAGACGAGCCAGAACAGGCCTAAGAGAAAGCAAGACGCCCCCCCATGGAGGGCGTCTTCATTTTGTCCCTCAGGGAGCCGCGACCGGAGCTTCTTTGGCTTGGATCCATAAGAGTGAACTGTAGTTGATCCCCGGGCTCGGCATCAAGGCCAGCAGTCGAGCCCCGGCAGGCTCATGGCCCCAAGCCACCGATTTGCCATCGACCTGCAGTTCCCAGTCGCCGCCGAGACGGAATTGAATTTCAGCCCGATGCCAGCCAGAGCTGACCGGAAACTCCCTCGGCCAGCCCACCAGCCCGGCGATTTGAAAGGGTAACGCGCCGCCCTTCGCAGAAAGTTTAAAATCAAGCCGCAAGGAGCCGCTCCCCACAGGCAGGCTCCGGCTCATCGCCATGGCGCCCTCTTTGGCCGTGAGCTGCCAGTCCGCCGCCTGCCAGCCCTCGATATGATCCCAATCGTCGAGTGCCCCATCAAACATCGGTTTGACCCGAATCTCGGCCGCCAAAGTCGTCGCTTGCTCGGCGGGAGCCAGGCCGCGCGGATCGGCAGGAAGCCGCAAAACTTTCATCTTCCGGAATTGCACCCGGCCACCTTCACTCTCCAACATCAAATGACCCTGACGCGGTGAGGCTTGATAGCCACCGGAAACCAACTTGCCGTTGACCTCAAGCTGAATCACGCCGTCAATCGCGGTCACCCGGTAATGATTCCACTGACCTGTCGGCTTAGCACGGAACTCCAGCGGCAAGGAACGCTGCCCTCGTCTCCACATGGCGAAACGCGGGTCAGGAGTCATCCGAGATCCGTGAATGGCAAAGACATCGCCATGCCGACTGTACCAGTCGGTGTTGTGATCGAAATTGCAGATCTGCATCTCGATCGAACGGGTGAAGGGCTCTCCAAGGGCGGGAAGGGCGTCAGACCAGATGAAAAACCCCGCATTCGCCTCCATGCCTTTACAATCGAAATGCCGCCATTCGAAGTCGCAGACGAAGTTGTCGTAGACCTCGGCACTGCGCAACACTCCGGTCGGATGACCGCTGCACTCCAGCACTTCGGCGCCGCTTTCGTCTTTGACGAAAGCGAAGGTCTTGGCGGCGCAATTGACCTGGCGCCAATCGCGCAGACCGCCGATCGAATCCTTCTCCAGTAGAGGCCGCCAATCCAAGCCCTCCTGAGGATGGGTGGTGGCAACTTCCACCACGCCTTCACCCAGCGAAGACGAGCTCGACCAGGAGCAGGACGAACAGGCCAGTAACACGGACAGGCAAAATAAACGCATGAGTAATCTCCTTCGATGGATGCCCCTCAGCCTAATTCCGAAGAAGGAAGTTTAAACCGAAACCACGTCCGGGAGAAGCAGAATTCCTCCCCGGAAAGCCTGCACCCGCTGGCCTTCAGCGCGCGATCAAGCGCGCCGGCAGCAAGAGATCGCAACTGGCGCTGGCTTGTGCACGGCTCTTGATCAGCAGTTCCATCGCCTGAGCTCCGAGACCGAGACAGTCTTGTTGGATGCTGAGGATCGGCAAAACGTAGAAATCGAGATTGGCATCGTTGTCAAAAGTGCCGATGGCCATGTCTTTCGGCAGCTCGCCGAGAACCGCTTTGAGCGCCTTCAGCCCGCCTCGTAAATGACCAAGACTGGAGCAGAACAAGGCACCAGGAGCCCGACGATGTTGCTCCAGCCAGCTCCGCAGCATCCGTTCGCCCGCTTCCTGATTGTCATCCCCTTGGAGAATCAGCTCGTCGCGTCGCGGCAGCCCAGCCATGTTCAAGGCCGCGAGATAGCCATCGAAACGATGGCGGTTCGAGGAGTTATCCGGCCGACGCCCAAGATAGACCAACTCACTCGCTTTCTGCAAAAGCTGCGAACAAGCCTCTCGCGCCGCCACAAAGGCATCCGTCGCCACCGATGAAGCTTGCAGACCCGGAATCTCCCGGTCGACAAAAACCAAGGGGATGCCGGGCGGCCGAATTTGCAGCCAACGTTCCGGTGAAATGATACTGGCAATGATCAAGCCGTCGACATTGCGGGCCAGGAGGTTCTGAATCCCCTCATACTCGATCTCGGCGTCTTCCGAAGAATCGAAAATCAAGATCTGAAAACCCTGGCTGCGCGCCACCTCCTCCACTCCTTGGATCAACTCGGCGAAAAACGGGTTGGAGATATGAGGCACGATCAGTCCGATGGTTTCGCTGCGACCGGTCCTCAGGCTACGCGCCAAAGGACAAGCCCGGTAACCCTCGCGCGCTGCGATTTCCAAGACGCGAGCAATCGTCGCCGGCGCGATGCGAAGCCCCTCAGCTTTGCCGTTAAAAACCGCACTCGCCGTGCTGGTGCTGACGCCGGCCAAGGCCGCTAGACTTTTTAACGAGGTTTTCGGAGTCATGGATCTGCCTAGGTTGATTTAGCTGCAAGGATACAGCAAAAGTCCAAGCACGCCAGTATCGAAGCCGGCTTCAACCTAAATTCGAGCCGGCCTGCCGACGCACCGCGACCAAACTGCCGCCCAAAAGGAGCATCGCCATCACCAACAGCGGCCAGGCTCCGCATATCGCCCACAGCGATTTGCGCTGTCCGCAATTCAACTCAGCCTGCGCCAGTCCGACGCCCTCATATCTGCCATCAAATTCCGCCCGCACCCGTCCATCGGCATCAATCACTGCCGAGAAGCCGCCACGAGCGCCTCGCACCGCCGCGATGCCGTTTTCGAGACAGCGCCAACGCATCGAATCGAGATGCTCGTGCGCCACTCCCGGCCAGTCGAGGGTCGGCACCAGCAGCAGATCGAGCCCAGGCTTGGTGATGCCGCGAATGAAGCCGGCATAGTTGTCGTCCTGGCAAATCACCGCACCCAGGCGCAAGCCCGCCGTCTCCACCCGTAAAGGCCCACCGACGCCTTTGTCGTAAACGCCGTCTTCGATCCCCGGCACCAGATGATGCTTGAAATAGGTCCCGAGCAGCTCGCCCGAAGCATAAACTTCGAGGGCGTTGCGCCGTGTCGCCAGATCGTGATGTCCCCAAACCAGAATCACATGCTGATCCCGGGCTGCCTGAGACAAGGCAAAATCAACAGTCGATAAACGCCCGTCGCGTGAGCTGAAGAGTTCCGGTAAAACCACCACACAAGGCCGCGCCGCAGTCCCCTGCAAACCCGCCACTTGCTTGACGCTATCCGCCGGACTCAAAAGCCCCAAAGACTTGCTGCTACCGCCTAATCCCACCAGCTGTACCGGACGCGTGCCTTCCGCGACCCCCAAGCGTCCAGCCACGGCCATCCCTAGGCTGATCAGAACGGCCACAAGCCAAGCTTTTCTGCCGACTTTTTTCAGGACACTGAGAGCAATCAGCGCCACCCAGGCGAAGGCAAATAACACGGCGAAACCCTGACCGAAATGACGCACCAGGCCAAGCGCCGGGCCGTAATCGATCCACGGCAAAGCCAGGCTCTGGGCTTGGCCGAACAGTGGCACCGCGGCCAGCAGCGCGGCATCGAGCAGGACCGCTGCGGCTCCATAAGTCGGCACCAGCCAAGCCGGATGATCTCCCCAAGTCCGCTGCATTTTTTGCCAGAGCTTGATCAGCAACAAACTCTGGACGAAGGCGAAGAAGAACAAGACAAAAAGCACCAATGGCGTCAGGATCACCCCGAGTATCCGGCAAGCCGCAAAGCTGAAGGCGTGCAAGAGAATGGCCCGCCGCAAAGGCGTCGCCTCCATCCCGCCTTTCTCAGCGCGACTGAGGATCGCCAGAAAGGCCCCAAAGGCGACGACGTAGAGCGGGATCAGATAAGGCATCCGATAAGCCAGGCCCGCGGCAAATGCCGTGCCCATGGCTAGAACGCGAAGAAGGGAAGGAGTCATGGACAAAACCTCTTGCAATGGGATGGGATGCTTGTTATGGCGCGAGTGACGGCTGATCCTCAAGGCTTGACAAAGCGGTTTCTGAGCCTTTTCCAGACTAATTCGTGACGGGGCAGAACCTGGATCCGATTACCTGAGAACTCAAGGGCTTTATTCCAATCTCCAAGCTGGCAATAATCCCAAAGCACCTGGCGCATTGTGGTTCCCACCGGATAAGTGCGAGGGAAGGAAAGCGAGCAGGAGGAATCCACCTCGGCTTGTGTCATCTGCTTGATGAATCGCTCCATCTCATAGCTGTTGCTGAAATTTTTGGCAAGGGAAAGTCTTTGGTCCCATGGATCTTTTGGTGCCGGAGCTCGGCCGAGCAGGGCATCAAGCCCTGTGATCACCTGATGATTGCGGACCACGCGTATCCAAGATAGCGTGACGCCCCCACCAAGAAAATCGTCGCCGCGCCAATAGGCAGGCGCCTGGCTTCATTCATAGTTTTGTTCCACCACAA
>JAYTMY010000203.1:0-9857 GCA_043748535.1 Lentisphaeraceae bacterium
GGGTGGCCGTGGTAGGCGACGCAGATGTCGTATTCCTTGACCAATTTCTCGATGACGTCAATGGCGTCGGTCGATTCGGTGGTGATGCAGTAGAGCTCCATCTTCTTGGCGAATTCGAAGATCTTGCGGGCTTCGGTTTCGTTGTTGGGGATGCCGACGACACCGAAGTTGACGGCGCGGACCTGGTTTTTGGCCAAGTGCTCTTTCAGGGCTTTGATCTGATCTTCGCTCATGCCGGGGCCGATTTTGCCCTTGTCATCGCGGGAAATCTGTTGGCCAGGGAAGATCTCGATGACCTTGCCGCCGGCTTTGGCATTTTTCTCAATCGCTTCATAGCAGCTGAAGCGGTTGAAGGACCATGCTTGGGCGCCGACGGCGAAGCCGCCCTGGCGATCTTCGTCGCGGATTTCGGTGGCGGTGGAGGAGAGAGCGAAACTGCAGAGGGCTGCGAGCGAGAGAGCAGATTTGATCATGATTTTATCCTTGTCTTTGGTTGCGGATTCAACTTGTCCGCGCGAAGGTGTTGTGGGTAAAGATACCATGATCTGACGAAAGGTATTCATGTCGGTTCCGTCCACTTCAGTCAAGGTGACACATGTTTATTCTAAAAAAACTTCTCGGCGACTTCATTTCACCACTTCCGATCTGTCTGGCGCTCCTCTTGATCGGGCTGCTGTTAGATTGGAGTGCTTGGCGCAAGCGCCTCGGGCGAGTGCTTGTCGTACTGGGCTTTTTGCTCCTGCTATTGTCCTCGGCCGGTCCCTTGCCGCGCTGGGCCATCTGGCAGCTGGAGAAAGGCGAAATGCCCTTGAGTGCTTTAGAACCCGGCGTCACGCTTGTCCATGTCCTTGGTTCAGGGCATTCGCGTCGCGATGATTTTCCTGCTTCGGTCCGTCTTGGGGAAGAGGGGTTGAAGCGTTTGACGGAAGGGATTCGGGTCTGGCGTCTCTGTCCGGGAGCCAAGCTCTTGCTCACCGGGTATGGCGGCGCCGATCCGACCGGCAATGGCGAGATCATGCGGCGCGCCGCCGTGAGCCTAGGCGTGCCCGAGGCGTCGATTGTCTGTGATTGCGCTCCGCGCGACACCCGCGAGGAGCTGAGCCGTTGCCAAGCCGAACTTGGCGCGACTGGCCGGGTTGTGGTGGTGAGTTCAGCTTCGCATCTGCCTCGGGCTCGGCTGCTGTGCCGGAATCTCGGCATCAAGGCCAGTTTTTCGGCAGCGCACTTCCACGCCGCGGAAGGCCCGTGGCCGGCCAACTGGCGCCATCTCCTGCCCGGATCAGGGAATCTCCGCTGCAGCGAAAGAGCGATGTACGAAAGCTTCGGCCTGCTGTGGACCTGGATTCGCAGCTGAAAATTGATTTGGCACTTGATCCCGACTGGATATATCTTGGATGATCGACCATAGCCCAGTTAAGGAGCTTTCTCATGTCCCTGAGCTTTTTCACCTCCCTGGCTTTTTTTGCCGAGGCCAGCCTGTTTGTGCCCCGCCCCGTCGAGCCGCTCAAAGATGCAGAGAAGCAGCGGGTTGAATCTCTGGTGCAAAGCCTGGGCTCGACGAGCGCCAAAGAACGTCGCACCGCCCGCAAAAGCCTCGAAGCGCTCGAGCCCAATACCTATGACCTGCTCCGACAGCTGATGGGGAAAGCCACCGATGTCGAGATCAAGGACACCTTGCGCGAGATGCTGGCGGCTCATGAAGCCACCGTGTCGTGGAAGATTCTCACTCCAGCAGAGCAGAAGTTCATCAGTGAATTACGGGTGGAAAAAGGACGTTACGAGTTCAATCTCCAACTCCGCCGGCAAGGCAAGATCGGTATCTGCCATATTCAGGATCATCTGCTGATCATTCCAGATGGCAAGCTGGCCGCCAAGATGGAAGGTCAATACGGCAATAGTTCCAACAGCAGCATGTATAGCGGCTGCAATGTCTCAGACGCCGCAGGAATCAAATACATCACCTTTGACGCATCGAAATTGGTCTTCGCTTATAACCAGTCGGGCAAAACTATCGATGTCTTTGGTCGCATTTTTGATCTCAATAAAAGCCAAATCCACTTCTTCAATCCCGATGGCAGCTACCGCGGACGTCTGATCGACAAGCCCTGATCAGTAGCCTTTGCCGAAATCGACCTCGCCACGCAGCTTCTCACCTTTCAGGTAGGCTGCAAGATTGGTCAGGAAGAGATCGGCCACCTGCCAGGGGAAGCTCAAGGCGGAGCAATGCGGGCTGACGACACAGCCTGGCGCTTGCCAAAGCGGGCTTTCCGGGGAAAGGGGCTCGCGGGCGAAGACATCGAGGATGGCACCGCCGAGATGACCGCTTTGCAATGCGGCGGCGACGGCATTCTCATCGATCAAACTGCCGCGTCCGGCGTTGATCAGGACCGCCCCGGGTTTCATCTTGGCTATTGCAGCTGCATCGAACAGGCCGCGAGTCGAGGGTGTGTCAGGCAAGGTGAAGAGGAAGTAATCCGGTTCGCGGAGAAAGGCGCCAAAGTCCTTGGCGCCGTAGCAGGGGAGGCCCTCGGGACCTGAGCCGCTGCGGGAATAACCGCTGACTTTCATGCCGAAGTGACGAGCTGTGGCGGCCAGATGGCAGCCGATCTCGCCGAGTCCACCAAGGCCGAGGTGAAGGGTCGACAGGAGTCGATAAGGCCGCGGCTGCCATTGGCTTTTTGCTTGCGCCCCGGCGAGTTCGGTAAAGCCACGTTCGCGGGCGATGATCTGGCCAAAGGCCCATTCCGCCATCGCCGGACCAAAAATACCGGTCACCCGGCTGAGGCGATAGTCGCGGCGCTGCCCCGGCTTCATCAAGGCATCGACGCCGGCAAAGGTCGATTGCGCCCAACGCAAATTCGGGCATTGATCGATCACCGCGGCGATTTCGGCCGGACGGCCAATCAGAATTTCGGCTTCGGCCGGTGTCTCGACCAGGACGGCAGACGAAGGTAGGCGACCGGCTAACAAAGGCAGCCAAGTCGCGGCTTCGGCGGTAATCAGGCAGATGCGGCAGGGCTTCATTGGGATTTTCACCTTCGGATTTTTGCGAAACTAGTGCCCTGCACGGCTTCCGGCCATCAGGTCCGCGGCGATTTCAGCGGCCATTCGGAGGCTTCAGTCAGAGCGTCAAATTCCCCAGGTGACATTATTTTTTCTCAGGAGAGCTTGCATTTTTATTGAATCATTTTACAATTGCGTCACGAATGCTCAGGTTTATTACAAAATTGTAAAACTCCTGTGAATAAGTCCCCCAAACCCCAAGCAAGGACACCATAATGAGCCGTACCGCCGCCCGTCAAGCCGCCGTCAAGGCCGCTGCCACCTATCGCAGCCCCGCCAAGCCCCTCAACTTCAAGTCCGAGCCCGCCACCGAGCTCTTCGGCTGCAACGTCTTCTCTGACGCCGTCATGAAAGCTCGTTTGCCCAAAACCATCTACCGCCAGATCCGCAAAGTCATCGAAGAAGGCGTCAAGCTCGACCCTGCCTGCGCCGACGTCGTCGCCTCCGCCATGAAAGATTGGGCCATCGAGAAAGGCGCGACTCACTACTCGCACGTCTTTTACCCCCTCACCGGCGCCACCGCCGAGAAGCATGACTCCTTCATCGTTCCCGAAGGTTCTTCCTGCTTGACCGAGTTCTCCGGCAAATTCCTCATCCAGGGCGAACCCGACGGCTCCTCCTTCCCCTCCGGCGGCCTCCGCGTCACCTTCGAAGCCCGCGGCTACACCATCTGGGACGTCACCTCGCCCGCCTACATCCTCGAGAACCCCAACGGCACCACCCTGTGCATCCCCACCTGCTTCGTCTCGTGGAAGGGTGAAGCCCTCGACAAGAAGACCCCGGTCCTCCGCTCGATGAACGCCGTCGACGCCCAGGCTCGTCGCGTCCTCAAGCTCCTCGATCCCAGCAAGGTCCCTTCCCGCGTCAGCGCCAATGCCGGTCCCGAGCAGGAATTCTTCCTGGTTGACTCCAACCTCATCGCTGAGCGCCCCGACCTGCAGTTCTGCGATCGCGCCCTCCTCGGTAAGTTCTCCGCCAAAGGCCAGCAGTTCGAAGACCACTACTTCGGTGCCATCCCCGAGCGCGTCCTCGCCTACATGTTGGAAGTTGAACGCGAGCTCTACAAGCTCGGCATCCCGATGAAGACCCGTCACAACGAAGTCGCCCCGGCCCAGTTCGAATTCGCCCCGATCTTCGAAACCGCCAACATCGCTACTGACCACCAGCAAATGACCATGGTCGTGATGAAGCGCGTCGCCAGCCAATACGGCATGACCGCGCTCTTCCACGAGAAGCCCTTCGCCGGCGTCAACGGCTCGGGTAAACACGTCAACTGGTCGATCGGCAACTCGACTCACGGCAACCTGATGGATCCGGGTGACACCCCCCACACCAACGAGCAGTTCCTCGTCTTCTGCGCCGCCATCGTCCGCGCCGTCCACATCCACGGCGGCCTGATGCGCGCTGCCATCGCTTCTGCCGCCAACGACCACCGTCTCGGCGCCAACGAAGCTCCTCCCGCCATCATCTCGGTCTACCTCGGCGATCAGCTCAATGAAATTTTCCAACAGCTGAAATCTGGCAAGACCATGTCGTCGAAAGTCGGCGGCACCATGGAAGTCGGCGTTCCTCAGATCCCCGCCCTGCAGAAAGACCCCGGCGACCGCAACCGTACTTCGCCCTTCGCCTTCTGCGGCAACCGTTTTGAGTTCCGCGCTGTCGGTTCCGGCCAAACCATCGCCGGCCCCCTCGTGGTCCTCAACACCATCATGGCTGACTCCCTGAGCTGGGTTGCTGAGCAACTCGAATCTGGCAAAAAAGTCACTGAAGTCCTCACCGAAGTCGCGCAAAAGCACTCGGCGGTCATCTTCAACGGCAACGGCTACTCGAAAGAATGGCACGAAGAAGCCGTCCGTATCGGCCTGAAAAAGCTCGATACCACGCCCGACGCTTTGCCGGAAATCATCGCCCCCGCCGCCATCGCCATGTTCGCCAAATTCGGCGTTCTCAGCGAGACCGAAACCCGCTCGCGCTACAACATCTACTGCGAGCAGTACAATCTGCGCGTCAAGATGGAAGCCAAAGTCGTCGGCGAAATGGTCAGCACCCGCGTCATCCCCGCCGTCATCCGCTACCAGACCGAATTGGCCCAGAACGCCGCTGCCCTCAAAGCCGCCGGTATCGAAAGCCAGACCTGCTGCCTGAAGAAAGTCACCGAGTTGCTCGGTTCCTTGGCCATGGCTAACAAGACCCTGAGCGAAAAAACCGCGCATGTCCCCCACGACGAAGATCCCATCGTCGAAGCCCGTTACCTCAAAGACGCCGTCCTGCCCCAGATGCTCGAAGTCCGCAAGGCCTCCGACGCCCTCGAAGGTATCGTCGCCGATGACCTCTGGCCCCTGCCCACCTACGCCGAAATGCTCTTCATCCGCTAATCCCGGATCGAGCTTCGGCCCACGGGTCACAAAAACTCCCGCCTCAAACGAGGCGGGAGTTTTTTGCCGTGAGTCGGGGAGTATGGGGAGTCAGAAGAACTCCCATCAAGAGCGCCGAGGAATCAGGAGATATCTTTGTTCTTCAGCCATTTACGCATCTTGGGAGTGGCGATTTCAAGCAGAGATTTGCCCTCGGCATCGCGGCAATCGCGGCGGGCGCCGTGCTTGAGGAGGAGCTCGGCGCATTCGGTGTCTTCGGCGAGGACGGCTTCGGCGAGGGCGGTGCGGCCTTCGGTCGACACCGGGTCGGGATGAGCGCCGTGATTGAGAAGGATGCCGGCGGTTTCATAGAAACCGGCGAGGACGGCGTCGAGCAAGGGCGATTGACCCTCGCCGTCGCGTTCGTCTGCCTGCAGACCTTTTTTCAGGAGTAGCAAGGTATTGAGCTGGCTGCCGGCACCGGCGGCGTAGTGGAGGGCGGTGGCGCCCCACTGGTCGCGGGAATCGACTGGAATACCGGCCTCCAGCAGGGCTTTGAGGGCAGGGCTGTCTTCCAGCTCGGCGGCGAGGTGCAGGGCGGCGGCACCAGAGTCGGAACCTTCGAGGTCGCGCCAGGAAGCGCCGCCGGCGAGCAGGGTCTTGATCGCCTCGGTCTGGCCGTAATAAGCCGCGAGGTGAAGGGGGGTGTAATTGGGGAGCTCGTAGCCTTCGCCTTCTTCATCCTGTTCGGGATCGACGACGATGTCGCAGCGGGCGCCAGTGGCGGCGTCGGCTTCGAGCAGGAGCTTGAGAACGGCGATATGACCATGCATGCTGGCGCAGTGCAGGGGCGTGAGTCCGCTGGCGTTGGTCAACTCGGCGTCAGCGCCTTTGTCGAGCAGGAGCTGGGCGATGGCGAGACAGCCGCGCTCGGCGGCGTGATGCAGGGCGCTCAGACCTTCTTCATCGACAGCGGCAACGGGGGCGTTTTTCTCGAGCAGAAGGCGGGCGATATCGACCGAGTCGCTCTCGCAGCTGGCGTGCAGGGGTGTGGTGCCGTGCGCACCGGCCTGACTGACGGGAGCTCCTTGGTCGAGCAAGAGACTGACCAGGTCGGGATCGCCGAAGACGACGGCAGCGACAAGAGGGGTCTCGCCATCGGCCGCAGCAAGATCGGGTTTGGCGCCGCGTTCGAGCAGGGCTTGAACGCAGTCGAGGTGGCCACCGGAGCAGGCGCGGAGGAGGGGGGTGTCGCCGGTTTCGATTTCCGCCGCATTGGCATCGGCACCGTTGTCGAGGCGGTGCAGCAGCTTGCTCAGTTCGCCGCGTTCGGCGGCCTTGATCAGGGCGTCGTCGTAGCTCATGAAGGCTTCCGGTCGTACCAGGCGGCGGCTTTGCGGAGGCCTTCGCGCAGGGGGGTCTGAGGATTGTAGCCGAGGAGTTTGCGGGCGTTGCTGATGTCGGCGGTGTAGGTGGTGACTTCGCCGAGGCGTGAGGGCAGGAAGGTGATGTTCGGGGTGATGCCGAGGATTTCGGAGAAGACTTCCGGCACGGTGGTGAGGGGGTTGCCGACACCGTAGGCGAGGTTGAAGGTCTGGTTGCAGACTTCGCCTTTGAGGAGGGCGTCGACGCCGCGGGCGATGCCGTCGACGCAGTCGTCGACGTAGGTGAAGTCGAGGACTTTATCCTTGCCAAAGAGAGTGATCGGCTCACCGCGGGAGAGCTTGCGCCAGAACAGCGGGATGACCCGCTCCATCCGCTCGATGTCGTCATCGTACCGGCCGTAGACGTTGGAGAAACGGAAGACCAGGTACTTCATGGCGTAGCACTTGGCATAGGCGTAGATGTAGGCTTCGGAGGAGATTTTCGAGGCCGAATAGGGCGACTCGGTGGTCGAGAAGCAGGCGTCTTTCTCGGTGGTGACGTAGCGCTTGACGTCGCCGTAGACTTCGCGGGTGGAGGAGAAGACCAGGGGGACCTTGTTTTGGCGGCAGTATTCGATGACGTTGAAGGTCATGAGGAAGTTGTCGAGGGCGCGCTCCGGGTGTTCGACCAGTTCATGGACCTTGGCATTGGCGGCGAGGTGGACGACGAGATCGATTTTGCCGTAATCGCAATTGCCGATGCCGCCCAGGTGATTGCGGTAGGTCGATGAGAGATCCTGCATCAGGAGGGGGAATTCCTGGGTCCAGGCGTTGGGGCGCTTGTCGACGCCGAAGAGCTCATAGCCCATGTCGCGAAGACGGAAGCAGAGGTTGGTGCCGATTTGGCCGGAGGCGCCGGTGATGAGGATGCGTTTGGACATGGATGAGCTCAGTTTGAAAGGTTGAAAGTTGGCAAGTAAGAGGGCCGATTTTGATCTACTGTGAACTGTCCTAGTGGTGTCCTAGTTCAGAAATCGGGGTCGTAGACGGGGACTTTGGCTTTCAGTGCGGCGACGGAAAGGGCGGCGGCATCGGCCTGTAATTTGGCGGCCGCGGCGGCGATCAGATCGGCTTGTTGCTGAGAAGCGGCAAGGGCAGCGGCGGCGCGTTGTTTGGTCACCATTTGTATCGCGGCAGCGCGGAGTGCGGGCAGGGCGAGGGCGACATCGCGTTTGTGTTGAGCTTCGACTAGGGCGGGCTGCGACACCCAGTTGCGGCCGGTTTTGACATAAGCAGCGGCGATAAAGGCAGCAGGAAGGCGCTCGCTTTCCAGTTCCTCAATGCGGTTCAGCTTCTCCTGTTGACGCAGGTCGAGTCCTTTTTTCACCATTTCTGCAACGCATTTTTCATGTGTGGCGGGGTCGAGGGTGGCGAGGGTGGCTTCATCGAAGTCACTGGGGGCTATTCTCTGGACGCCAATCTGGATGCGTCCGAGGCGGTCAACTCCTTTAAACTCGCCGCTGGCGTGGGCGTTTACACCCTGTCCACCGCGAAGGAGTATATCGACATTCTCACCTTGGCGCCGGAGGCGGAATTTCTCTTTGGCTTCTTGAGTCAGGGCTTCGCGATTGGCGGCGGGAAAGGCTTTGGCCGCTTCGATTTCAGCGGTCGCGCGGATACCGGAGCGGATTTTTTCCGGGGTCATGGCAGGGTCGAACTTCAAAGGCCAAGCGAGATTTAATTTGGCTGCGGCGGTTTCCGGGGTGATCAAGGCCAATTGACGGCTGACTTCAGCTTCGACTTCAGGGTCGGCCGCAGTGACCGCCGGGGCGGGGACGGAGGCGGGTGCAGGCGCTGGCGCTTGAAAGCTGACGAGTAGAGAAAGGAGCAGGGCGCTGGTCATGTGGAACCTCCTGAAATCACTTGCTTTCCATGAAGAGCTGGCGGTTGGCATTGAAATACCTGTAACCAGTATAAATCGTGAAGACTACGGTGGCAATCACCAATGCGTTTAAACTGTGGCCGATCCAGTTTACCGGCGGCGGCACGGCGCCGCGGCAGCCCCAGTGCAGGCCGAGAGCGGCGAGGCAGGTGCATTGCAGGATGGTCTTGATCTTGCCGCCGGTGTCGGCGGCGATGACGATGCCTTTTTGCGAAGCGAGCTGACGCAGTCCTGAAACGGCGAATTCACGCGATAAAATGAGGGCCGGGGCCCAGGCGCCCAGCTGCTTGTTCTCGACCAGGACGATGAAGCAGCAGCAGACGAAAATCTTGTCGGTAATCGGATCCATCAGTTTGCCGAAATCAGTGACGATATTGTATTTGCGCGCCAGCCAGCCATCGACGAAGTCACTGCAGCCGGTGAGGACGCCGATGACCACGGTAGTCCAGCGGACTGCGTCGTTTTCCTGAAACTGGGCAAGGACGAGGAAGACGATGGTGAAGACGAAGCGGGCGACGGTGACTTGGTTGGCGATGTTCATCAGGGGATCCAGGAGATTGGTTAGGGAAGAGATTCAGCTGCGAAAAAGAACTTCTCGTCCGGTCTTGCTGTAGGCGATGCAATCAATCGGCAGCCAAGCGTCCGGGCCGCGGCGAAGATAGAGTTTTCCTGCCGCATCGACGCCAAAGCGTCCGGCGGCGAAGTCTTGGACGCAACGGGGCAGGACGAGCCAGTCGCCGTGACGCTTGAGTTTGTCTTGATTGAGTTCGGCCATTTTTTCCAAGTCGTCGCCCCAACCACCTTTCGGCTTCTTCGCGGGGCGCTTGGCGGCGATGGCGTTCCAGGCGGCGGCGTCGCGGCCTTGTTGATCGATGTCGACTTCCGGCGACAGGCCGAGGATCAGACCTTCGTCCATGCCGGCGCCGGTGGCGGCGTAGGCCGAAGCGAGGATGACGGTGCTGCGCAGCGATTCTTCGCCGGCGAGGACGGCGATTTCGATCGGCAGGGTGTGCAGGCCGATGTAGAGACGTTCGCCTTTGTCGTTGCTGACGCTGAGGTCGCCGGGGTGGACATTGAGGCAGGGGAGGGATGCGGTCAGATTGGTGAGGGGGACGAAGCCGGCGAAGACGCCGA
>JAYTMY010000204.1:0-4079 GCA_043748535.1 Lentisphaeraceae bacterium
ACAGAGTCCGGTCCAACACTGTGCGACCCGATGCGGGTCGGCGGGATGAGGGAATCGCAAACCCAGGGTCCGCGCCGATGCGGCTTGACCCTGGGCTACCATGTACGACCCGCGAGGGGTCGAGCAGCAGAACTCATGAGCACAATTGAGGAGCCCTGCACTAGAGCGGCTCAGAGCCCCGACGCCTACTTGGGAGTTGCCTTTCTCGACTCCCATCATCGGGTGCATCAACAAAGAACCAAAAAAAGAGCCACTCCTAAGAGTGGCCCTTTAACAGATGTCAGATTTCAGTTTGAGGTGACGGTGAGTCCACGAGCGGTTTCGGGGTCAAAGGTGATCCGGTATTGACCCTGGCCGGCGTTGCCCGCAAAAAGGTCAAAGTGGAAGTGGCCGCTGGTGGTGGTGATGGTGAAGAGTTTGTTGTTCATCGCCGTGGCTACGCCGTTGATGGTGATGGTATCGCCGTTTTTACTGCGGAAAATCACCTTGGTGGCATTCGAAGAGACCGGGGAGAGGGTGGCCATGACGATGGTCGTACCGCCTTGTTCGTTCGCTGCTGCGCTCGGCAAAACATAGGTGAACTCGTGGTTGCGGTCACTGTTGTTGGGGTTGACGCCGGCTTCGCCATCGATACTGATGGTGACCACGTCGACGACAGTTGTGGTGGTAGGAGGAGTCGTGGTCGGCGGAGGAGTGGTCGTGGTGGTAGGAGGAGTCGTGGTCGTGGTCGGCGGTGTCACCGTAGCCACCGGCAGATTGAGGCGATCATTGACGTCGAGGACATAGAGGGAATCTCTATTGCCGATGGTTGTGCCGACACCGGCCTTATCGCTTTCTTCCGACATCAGGTAAACGATGTTGACATAGCCCTTGTGGTGGCTAGGAGACTTGTCGTAGATCGCGGCGGTGGTCATGGTGGATTGAATCTGGCTGGAATCCGACATGCCGTTATCGATGGCGTCCTGCCAGTTTTTCAGCATCGTGGCGCGCGCCGGGATGAAGTAATAGGAGGTCTTGCCTTTCAGGTCAGCGGCATTTTTGGTGTCGACACCGTCTTTATCGCCATTGCAGTTAAAGACGCTGTAGGTGTTGGAGTTGTAAGGAGCGGCGAAGCTGAAGTCGGTCAGCCAAGTGGCGGTGTAAGGCATCACCTTGTTGTTTTTGCGATAGAGCTCGGTCATCACGCCAATGTTCTTGATGTTGTTCAAGCAGGTGACGCGGCCAGCCATGTCGCGGGCTTTGTCGAAGGAACCGATGATCATCGAGGACATCACACCAATGATGGTGATCACGACCAGCATCTCGATCATGCTGAAGGAATTTTTACGGGTCTTCATGGGATCTCTCCGGTTGGGGGTTGTTGGACTCAGTCCGAGTGAGTCTCAAGCTAAGACCACCAACAAAACATCTACAAAAGCCACAAATACCTTATTTATATACAATTAAAAAATTATTACGATCTAAAAATAAACCCAAAAAGCAGCGAATCTTCAAAATCATACAGGCAATGCACCGTTATGAAGCCAACATCACAGAGCGTTTCGAGTCGATACCTATCTCGCGAGTCGCGAGTTCTTCCGTTCCCAGTCTTCTGGCCCTCTCCCGGCATCACCCGAAACAAGTGTCATCACGAAGACAAGAAGGGCACGAAAGAAGGAGCCTGGTCATCCACCCGGCGACGGCAACGGGAACTTCGGAAGGAGACTTGCGCCCTCGCAATTTGAGCTCAAGGAACGAGTGAAGGCGGTGGCTGCCGAAACCTTTCTTCATAGTCGTTAGTTGTTGCTGTTGCGGCTAATCCTTTCAACCTTTGAATCTTTCAACTGCGGTTTTTAGGCTGACCCATTTAACAAAGCCTCAAGGCTTCTTCAAGGTGAACCAGTCTTGCGCCACGCCTTTGTCATCGAGGAAGCGGAGTTTCATTTCCACGCCCTCGACATCTATGACCACCGAGCCGAGTTTGTTCTGGGAAGTGAACATAGCGGGGTGGTTGAGAGGGCCGCCGCTGATCTTGCCGGAAGAGCCGTCGACGATGTAAATCGTGCCTTGATGGGCCCCGGCTTTTTTCAGGTAGGGGCCTTTGCCTTCGGGGCGGCCGTCGCCACGGTTTTTCGCGTGGATCTTGGGATCAAAAGTGCTTGACAGGCCGTAATGGCCGTCGAGCAGGAAGCTGCGCTCATAGGCGTGTGAGTGACCGCTGAGGACGAGGTCGACACCGTATTCCTCGATGATCGGCAGGAAGATTTCACGGGCATCGAAATGGCGGCGGTCCGAGTCGCGTGGATTATCCGAATCATGCGAGCCCTTGGTGTAGGGCGGATGATGGAAGAAGACGATCAACCACTGGCTCCGGTTGGCCTGGAGGTCCTGCTTCAGCCAAGCGACCTGAGGAGAATCGGCGGTGACCTTGAGACCGGCGCTGTCGAGGCAGACAAAGTGAATAGCGCCGTGGTCGAAGGAATAATAGGACTCGGTGCCGCTCGGCACGCCGCCGGCCTCGCCTTGTTTCGGCAGCTCGAAGGCGCGGAAATAGGGGCCCGTCTGACGCAAGGAGTCAAAGCCACCCACGTAGCCTTCGTGGTTGCCGATGCAGGGCCAGAGACAGCTCTGGCGCAGGAGCTCGGGATACATGTGGAAAATGCTACGGGAGTGCTCTGGACCGGTGCCGGTCACGTAGGCGTTATCACCGAGCATCAGCCAGACGTCGGTACGGGCGGCAGCGGAGCTTTTGCGATAGGCCTGATACACGGCTTCGGCATGTTTATTGGCGGTGCCGGAGTCGCCGATCGCCCAGATCCGGGTGGGGCGGGCGCTGCCCGGCGGGGGCGCGGTGCGGAAACGGTAATCAGCGCCGCTTTCCACGACTTTTCCGTTTTCGTCCAGGGTGCGGTAGGAGTAGTCCGTCTCCGGCTTCAGGCCGGTGATTTTAATGACGTGATCACGCTGCGCCGCGGCTTCCTTGACAAGCTGGCCGTTGAGCTCGACTGCGCCGGCGTAAGCGCGATCGGAGCGCCAACAGACGATGGCCGACTGATGCGTGACTTGCTGCAGATAGGCGTCGCGGATGTTCTGCGCCGAGCCCGGCGCCAAAATTTCGGCTCCGAATTCGAGGTCCAATTCAGCCGTGCGGCTGTCTGGATTGAGGTAGACTTCAACCGCCAAGAGGTTTTCACCTGGCTTCAAGGCACTGGCTTCAAATCGATACACACTCTCCGGGCCGCCCTTGGCTTTGGCGGCGAGCGACTTGCCATCGGGCGCGACGCGGTGACGCAGGATTTCTTTAGCGTTGAGCCAGATGATGCAGCCCTGATCGCAGCGGATCTTGAGGTCGAAACTATGGAAATCCTCGACCGGGCGCTTGAGCTTGAAGGCCTTGAGCAAGGGCAGGCTGAGACCTTTCTTCTTGTCGGCGACGGCCGAGAGCTGAAGCGGCGCTTTGCCGCTGCTCCATTTCGCCACTGCGGCGCTGTCTTTCTGCCATTGCGGCGGCAGCTCCGAGGCATTCTCGAGATAGAACCAAGTCGCGCCGCTAGAGATCAAGGACTCGACCGTGACGCTCCGTTTGCCGGGGACAAAAATACCCGAGTCCATCGCCTCCGTCTCCGGCTTCGGCGCCGATTCCGCGCTGGCCACGACAGCAGCAAAAAGACTGACCAAGAGGCAGCTGGCAAAGTGAGATGTCATGGGAACTCCAGGGTTTGGATTGTTATCTTCAAAAGACAAGTCCGATAGAGCTGAAGTTCCTCGAACGGCTAGGATTTCAGGCGCATCTTGCCGATGAAGTCGAGGATACCGTCTTCGACTTCGCGGAGAGTGGCTTTCATCGGATCGGTAACCTTCGGATAGGTTGGGCGTTGCGAGCTCAACTGGTCAATCAGGCCGAGGGCGGAGTTGACCTGGTCGAGGGCGCGTTTCGCCGAGGCGATGTGCCAGGAGGGCTGTTCATAATTGCCATCGCCGAGGGCGCCGCTGAAATAGCCGCAGGCGCGGCCCAGGTGCAGCAGGATGGTGGTGCCCAGGTGGCGGTGCTCCGCCGATAGGAATGAGGCAAAGATGTTGCACCAGCCGAGAGCGCATTG
>JAYTMY010000205.1:0-12416 GCA_043748535.1 Lentisphaeraceae bacterium
CATGTTCAAGGCGGTTTTCAGCGAAGGTTTCTGCCGTCCCCAGATCGGCGTCCGCCACCTCCTCCGCCTCCTCCAGCACCGCGTCAAAGAAGCCGGCGCTGAAGTCCGCCTCCGCACCGGCGTCAAACGCATCCTCCTCAAGGACGGCGTTGCCACCGGTGTTGAACTCGACAACGGCGACATCCTCGAAGGCAAGGCGGTGCTCAGCTCCGCCGGCGTCGTCGAAACCTCGATGCTCCTCGGCGAAACCCCGAAGCAACGCCCCGGCATGCTCAGCTTTGTCGAAACCCTGCTGGTGCTCGATACCATGCCCAAAACCCTCGGCATCGACGAGACCATCTCCTTCTACTGCCGCAGCGAGCGCTTCAACTACCGCCGCCCCGCCGGACGCACCGTCGACCCCAGTTCGGGCGTCATCTGCATCCCCAACAACTTCCAGTTCCGCGACAAGCCCTTGGCTGAAGGCATCGTCCGCTTCACCTGTCTCGCCGACTACGAAGCCTGGTCGATCCTCAACAAGCCCGAATACGCCCAAGCGAAGAAGGACTTCATCCGCGCCCAGCTCGAAGCCACCGGCCTCGCCAGCAAGATCGACGGCCACATCGTCTACGAAGACGCCTTCAGCCCCCTCACCGTCAAGAAATTCACCTCCCACGTCAACGGCGCCATCTACGGCTCGCCCGACAAGATCAAGGACGGCCGCACCTCGGCCCCCAACGTCTTCCTCTGCGGCACCGACCAGGGTTTCCTCGGCATCATCGGCGCCCTCCTCTCCGGCATCTCGATGTCGAACTTCCATTTGATGAAGTGAGACCCTTGTTCACCACAGAGAGCACAGAGAGCACAGAGAAACGAAAACAGCTAAAGCCTCTGTGATCTCTGTGCCTCTGTGGTGAATCCTTGCCCTGCGTATTCCGTAACCATTAACGGGCCCCCATGAAACTCAAATTCCTCCGTCCCGGCAAGCCGCTGTACCGATTGATCGTCGGGATGGCGCACCTGTTTCTGCGCGCCGTCAGCGGCTCGCTGCGGGTGACGATTCGCGACGAAGCGGGCGTGCTTGACGGCAGCTTCACCGGCGCGGCGGTCGGAGTGGTCTGGCACAACCGGATTTTGACCACGCCCGCCCTGATGCCGAAAATCCTGCGGCAACGCACCTGGGCGATGGCCAGCCGCAGTGACGACGGTCAGGTGATCACCGACGTGCTGCAGAAACTCGGCTTCCAGTCGCTGCGCGGCTCGGCGATGAAAAACGGCAGAGACAAAGGCGGCGCTTCGGCTCTGGTAACGGCGATCCACGTCCTTCAGGATGGCAATCTGGTTTGCATCATTCCCGACGGCCCGCGCGGTCCGCGCTACAGCGTCCAGCCCGGCGCCGTGATGGCGGCGGTGAAGGCCAAGGTGCCAATCATCCCCCTCGGCGTCAACCACTCCTGCGCCATCCGTCTGCCGAGCTGGGACAAGCTCGAAATTCCTCTCCCTTTCAGCCGCGCCGAACTGGTGATCGGCAAGCCGTTTTACCTTGATGAGGATTCGCTCGATCCGGAGAAGATGCCCCTCGCCAAAGAGAAGATCCGATTGGCGCTGTTGGCGGTGACGCCGGGGAAATGATTTACTTTTGCCGCAGCAGCGAGACCAGGGCGATGGCGGCCCAGACGGCATTGAGCGCGACCGAGGGCCAGGCTTGTTTCTGGCTCAGGTAGAAGACGAAGATCAAGGCGCCGACGAGATTGAGGGTATGATACAGTCGGCTCTTGGCGTCGAGCTTGCCGCTGGCGAGCCCCGCGTAAGCACCGAGGATGAGCAGCATGGCGATGATGCCGAGCGCTTCAAGAAGCCAGTTTGGCATCAGCTTTTCTCCAGGTTCTTGCGGCCATAGACTGAACAGATCGGGCAGGCGGCGGGATCATGGCCGCGGGCCGGACAATAAGCCCGGCCGAAGTAGATGATCTGCAGATGCAGCTTGTTCCAATGCTTGGAGTCGTACAGGGCCTTGAGATCGCGCTCGGTGCGATCGACATTCGAGCCATCGGAAAGGCCCCAGCGCCAGGCGAGGCGGTGGATGTGGGTGTCGACCGCAAAGGCCGGGACATTAAAGGCCTGAGCCATCACCACCGAGGCGGTTTTGTGGCCGACGCCGGGCAATTCTTCCAAGGCGGCGAAGTCTTGCGGCACGGCTCCAGCATGGCGATCGATGAGGATTTGCGACAACTCGGAAATGGCGGCGGATTTGCGCGGCGACAAGCCGCAGGGACGGATGATGGCGCGGATCGTCTCGACCGGGACCAGCGCCATTTTATCCGGCGTGTCGGCGAGGGCGAAAAGCGTCGGCGTGATGGTGTTGACCCGGGCGTCGGTGCACTGGGCCGAGAGGAGCACTGCAATCAGCAGAGTGTAAGGATCTTTATGGAGCAGCGGGATCGGCACTTCCGGGTGTTTGTCCTCAAGGATGAGACGGATGGCTTCCGCCTTGAGTTTCTTCTGGGAAGGAGCGGCCATTTTACTTCGCGTCCGGGGAGGTGACAAACATGAGAATTGCGAACGAGTTATTGACGGCGTGGAGAATCATGGGTGCGGAGAGCGAACCGGTCTTTTCACGGACCCAGGCAAAGGCGAAGCCGAGGCCGAAGAGGCCGAGGAACTGCCAGGGATCGCCATGAACAAAGGCGAAAATGAAGGAGGAAATAAGAGCCGTTGGCAACCAGTCGAACTTCTGGCGCAAGCCGCTGTAGAGGAGACCGCGGAAGATCACCTCTTCAACCAGAGGAGCTCCAATAGCGGCGGCGAGTGCGAACCAGATAAATGCCTTGGGATCGGCCGCCATACATTCCTTGAAGGCCTTCATGGCATTCTGATCGCTCGGTTGAAGCTGGAAGTAAAACTCAAGATCGAAGAGCAAAAGCTTGTAGAGGAGCAAAGAAGCAAAGAGAATCAGGTAGCCGCGCCCGAGAATGACGGCGTAAGGGATGCCCTTAACCGCTGAGCGGAGGGCGCAAATTTTCAATTTCCACAAAATCAGCGCACCGAGGGCAAGTCCGCAGAGCTGGCCAAGCAGGTTGCCAAGGCCGCGACAGAGCCAGAGATCCCCGCCAAGCTGTTTGCGTCCGAAGGTGCCGATACCGTAGGCGGCGCAGGAAAAAAACAGGAAACAGAAAATGGCGGCACCGCAAGCCAGCCACATGCGATTCTCCTGCGCCAGAGTCGAAGTCTGAGGCGGAGGCAGTGGCTCTTGATGAGATTCGCTATCCACGGGCGAAGAAGCTTATTTCTTCTTGACGTTGCGCTTCTTCCAGTCTTCGAACTCGTCGTAGTTGCCAGGATAGTCGAGGACGCCGTCGGGGGTGATCTCGAGGATGCGGTTGGCGAGGGAGTTGACGAAGAGGCGGTCATGGGAGACGAAGATCATCGGCTCTTTGACTTGCGTGAGGGCGTCGTTGAGGGCTTCGATCGACTCGAGGTCCAAGTGGTTGGTGGGCTCGTCGAGGACGAGGAAGTTGCCGCCTTCGAGGAGCATTTTGGCGACGATCATGCGGGCTTTTTCACCGCCGGAGAGAACCTTGAGAGGTTTGAACTGATCTTCGCCGGAGAAGAGCATTTTACCCATGGCGCCGCGGAGGGCGGTTTCGGTCATGCCTTCGGGCGGCGCGAACTGGCCGAGCCAGTCGATGGCGCGCATTTCCGGCTTGTCGACGACTTCTGAGGAGTCCTGGGGGAAGTAGGAGAGGCGGACGGTGTCGCCAAGTTCGATCTTGCCGGTATCGGGAGTCATCAAGCCGGCGAGGGTTTTGAGCAAAGTGGTCTTGCCGATACCGTTGGCGCCGATGATGGCGATGCGGTCGCCGGGGTTGACGTGGAGGGAGAATTTCTTGAACAGGGGCGGCGCGGGCGGATAACCTTTGCTGAGGTTTTCGGCCGCGATCACCTTGTCGCCCAGTTTGACGGTGGAGATGAAGCGGATGTAGGGCGCGACGCGCGACGAGGGGACGAATTTATCGATGGTGAGTTTTTCGAGTTCTTTCTGGCGCGAGGTGGCCTGTTTCGCCTTCGAAGCGTTGGCACCGAAGCGCGAGATGAAGTCTTTCAGTTCGTCGGCGCGCTTTTCTTTGCGCTCGTTGTCTCGGTTCATCTGCTCGATCATGATGGCGCTGGCGGTCATGAAGTCGTCATAATTGCCGGTGAACATACGCAGGGCGCCGTAGTCGAGGTCGGCGATGTGGGTGCAGGCAGCGTTGAGGAAGTAGCGGTCGTGAGAGATGACGATGACCGTGCCTTCGTGGCGCTTGAGGAAGTTGACCAGCCACTCGATGGTTTCCATATCCAAGTGGTTGGTCGGTTCGTCGAGGAGGAGGATGTCGGGGTTGGCGAAGAGGACCTGAGCTAGCAGGATGCGGACTTTCCAGCCGCCGGTGAGCTGGCTCATTTTCATGCTGTTCCACTCGTCGGGGATATTCAGGCCCTTGAGCATTTTGACGGCTTCGGATTCCATTTCGTAGCCACCGAGGGTGCCGAAGATTTCTTCGAGGTCGCCGAGGCGATCCGACTCGTCATCCGTGATGCTGCCGTCTTCGGTTTTGCTGTACAGGATATCGCGCTCGGTGTGGACTTTCCAGAGGCGATCATTGCCTTGGAAGACGGTGTCGAGAACGCTGAATTCGTCGAAGGCGTAGTGGTCTTGGCGGAGGTAGCCCATGGTGCAGTCTTTGTCGATCGACACCAGGCCGGCGCTTTGTTCGAGCTTGCCGGCAAGGATTTTCATGAAGGTCGATTTACCGACGCCATTGGCGCCGATGAGGCCGAAGCGGCAGCCGCTGACGAATTTGTTGCTGACGTTTTCAAACAAGATTTTCTTGCCGAAGCGCATCGACAGGTTGGAGACAGCGATCATGGGCGGGGGGTCCTCGTTGGGTTTTGATTTCGGCGCGCAATTTAGTGGGAAAAGAAGGCGCCGCAAGCTCTTCCGTGAAGCTTGCGGCGGATTTAACCAAGAGAAAGCCGCCCCATGCGGAGCGGCTTCATCAAGTAGGGAGGGAAATCTCGAGCTATATCACGCCGAATCAAGTTTAAGCTGCTCGTCGCCAAACAATCTCAAGCTGAATGATCCCGGTCGAAAAATCTTCGCCGTCGACTCAGTGCTTCATCTCGAGCTTGTTCTGATGCTCGAGGATACGTTTCTTCTCGATTTCATACTCAAGTTCGGTGATGGCGCCTTTCTCTTTGGCCTCTTTCAGGTCCATCATGGCGCGGCCGAAGGTGGTGTTGTCTTCATATTTCATGGTGTTCACCAAGGCCCAGGCACAGCTGGAGGAGAGAAGGGTGCAGCAGAGGAGGGCGGCGAGGAGTCTCATTCGGGTTCTCATTGGGCTTCCTTGATTTCTAGGTTGATGATCTTCAGGTCAGAGAAATGCTGACCCCACAGATACGCGCTGGCGCAGTTATTTTTGATCTCTACGCCGAGCCAGTCGCAGATTTTCGGAGGAAGGTCCTTAGCCGCCCTGCAATCGTCGCAGGCTCTCGAGCAGTTTCTCGGCCCCGCCGAGGCCAATGCCAGGCACTTTGGCGGCGATGTCGGCAGGCTCGGCCTTGAGAAGGCGGGTGACCGAGCCAAAGGCCTTGAGAAGGGCGTCGCGCCGGGTCTTGCCGATGCCTGCGACCTCGTCGAGGACGGAACTGGCGATGCGGGCAGCGCGGAGCTTGCGGTGGAAGCCGATGGCGAAGCGGTGCGCCTCGTCGCGCAAATGCATACACAGGCGCAGCGCCGGCGACTCGCGGGGCAGGATGTGGGCATCGTCGCGGCCAGACTCGAAGAGCAGTTCATGCTGCTTGGCGAGACCGAAAACAGGGATGTCGAGCGCCAACTCCTTCAGCACCTCGCAGGCGGCGGCGAGCTGACCCTTGCCACCGTCGATGAGCAGCATGTCGGGCAAGGGACGCTCCTCTTCGACGAGACGGCGCAGACGGCGCCCGACCACCTCGCGCATGGTGGCGAAGTCGTCGGGACCTTCGACGGTTTTCACCTTGAAGTGGCGATAGTCGCGCGGCGCCGGACGGCCCTCGACGAAGCGCACCATCGACGACACTGCGTTGGTCCCCTGGAAGTTGGAGTTATCGAAGCATTCGATGACGCTCGGCGGATGCTTCAGGCCGAGGCGCTGCTGCAGGTCGAGGACGGCGGGTTCGCCGCTGCCGATTGGGGTGATCAGGGGCGTGGCGCGGCTGAAGTTGCGCTGCGGGTCGGCAATGGTGCGGAGGTTGTCGGCGACGTCGCGCAATTGCGCCGCCTTCTCGAAATCGAGCTTGGCAGCGCGTTGTTTCATCTCGTCATCGAGGTCGCGCAGGATGCCGCGGGTGCCACCGCGCAGCACCTCGAGGCAAGACTCGACGCGGGCCCGGTAATCTTCTTCGTTGATGCTGCCGTCGCAGGGCGAGGAGCAGGCGCGCAGCACCGCGTCCTTGCAATGGCGGCGCTCTTCCAGTCCCGGCTCTTCGGCGTTGCACGAGCGCAGGCCGAAGTAGCGCTCGAGGAATTCCACCGTGGCGCGCAAGGCGCCCGATTGCGGGAAAGGACCGAAATAGACCGCGCCGTCGTCCTTGCGAATGCGCACCATGACGATGCGGGGGAAGCGCTCATTGAGGCGGATCTTGAGCAGCGGAAAACGCTTGTCGTCGCGCAAGAGGACGTTGTAGCGCGGGACGAAGTCCTTGATCAGCTTCGATTCGAGCATCAGCGCTTCGTTCTCGTTCTTGACCTCATGGGTTTCCCACCAGGCGATTGAGTTGATCAGGCTGCGCAGCTTCGGATCGGCGCTTTCCAGACGCGACGGCTGGAAGTATTGCGACAAACGCTTGCGCAGCGACTTCGCCTTGCCGACGTAGATCACCTCGGCGAACTGGTCGCGGAAGATATAGACCCCCGGACCGGAGCAGACCAGCGCCGGTTTGAAGTCGACTTTGGCGAGCAACGCCATGAGGGGGATCTCCGTCTTGTTGCGGGGGAGTGTACACGAAGGGGGACGGAAGGCAACCGGGAAGGGTCCTTGCGAGGTCTCGACATCAATCGACAGCTGTCGACTGCAGTCGATGAGTTGACTTCGTGCGCAAAAAATTGAAAAATCCGGCGCTCCCGGGATTTTTGTGGGTTGATCCTTGGCGTTGGTTGTTCGACCCCGAAGCGGGTCGGTGATTTTAGCCCATGGTTGAGCCGCATCGGCGACACCATGGGGAAGGGGGAGTTACGAAATCGACCCCAAAGGGGTCACGGAAAGGTCCGGAGGGACGGGCTATCATGGGACTGCTACCTGATGTTCCGGCTCTCGGCCATCCTTGACCCCTTCAGGGTCGCGATTCCATGGGCTGCTGACCCGGGGTATCGCCGATGCGGCTCAACCCCGGGCTAAAATCCTCCACTCCTTTGGAGTGAACCAAGCCAGCTGCGGCGAAGTTCGCAGGGCTCAGCTAGAGACTCCACCCACAAACTTCCCGGAAGAACCCGGAAGAACCCCCAAAAAATAGTCGGCCCCCTTCGTTTTCTTTCGCGACTCGCGACAGACGCAAACACTCCGCCCGCCTTTCGTGTGCTTTGCGTTTTTCGTGGCCGATAAACTTGTGTCTCGTTCCCGCTTGTCGTAGATTGGAGAATCCACGACTCAACAATCCTCCAGGTGACCATGCGCTTCTTTCGTCCCAGCACTCTTGTCGCCATCGCCTTCGTCAGCCTGCTCGCCGCCGCCATTCTCTGGTGGTTCCGGCCGAGCGACGAGGCCTTTCTCACTCAGCTCGGCTTGAAGGATCAATTCAACGAAGACAGCAGCCGTTATGTCGTCGCCAATGACTGGATCGAGGCGCACAAAGGCGATTGGCCGAAGTGGCTGGTCGAGTCGCTGGATCGGCGCTTTGTCGAGAGGACTTACAGATGCTCGCTGAGTAACGACTCGCCGCTAAACATTGACTGCTCCCAGCAGCCTGAGGCGAACTGGATCCGGGCTTTGCGGAAGCTGCAAATCAGTCAGTTGCATGTGAAGTATCCGATCTCCATCGATCTTCAGCAGGCTCTTGAGGGACAAAGCCGCTTGCTAAAACTCTCTTGGCAAGGCCCTGCTCGTCCTGAAATGTTGAGGGTTCTGAGAAACAACCATGGCTTAGAACGTTTCAGTGGGGACAGAGGCTTGCCCGGGGCAGAATTGCTGGCTTGTCTCCAAGCCAATCCGAACTTGAAGAGTTTGAGTTTATGGTCCCTCCCAACGCCATTCGGAAAGGCGTTGACGAGCTGGCCTAAGCTTTCGTCATTATATCTGGAGGAGGTGCCCGTCTCTTCGGATTTTTGGAGCTGTCTGAGCTCGTGCCGAGACTTAACCTACTTAGGAATCCATGATCGTAGCGGGCGGATACCTGAGTTTCTTCCGGCCTGGCCGACGGGGCTCCAGCAAGTTAAATTGAACCTTGCAAATATTCCCGACTCTGTTTTTGTTCATTTGTCGGCCAGTCGATATCTCAAAACCCTCAGCGTCGAAGGCGAGTTCCATGACGAAGCTTGCTTAGCTTGTCTTGGGCACTTGCCGTTTTTGACCAAGCTCTCGATCGTCAATCATCTTCAAAATCCTGCCGCATCGTCTTCTCCCAGTCCCGAGTGGCTGGCGGTGGCTCAGGGATGGTCATTGGCATCTTTAAAATGCAGCTCGCCACAAGTGGCGGATTGGCTTCTTCATCGTGCCAAAGTGACTCCAGAGAGCCTGGAATTGCCCTTCTCGCAAACCTTGCCGGAGCGTTTCCCTTTTGAGGTTCGGGAGGAGCTGAAAAGTTTGGTCGCCACGCGATGTCGCTTCACGGCAGCCCTGAACAGCAAACACAAGCTCACCAATTGTCAGCTTAATGACTGCCAGATCCCCGAAGACTTCTTTGGGCCGGAAGCAAATGTGGAAGTCGAGAGCAAACTTGAGGCGGTGCACAAACTCATCAGTGTCAGACTTTCGAATGCACAGATCTCGGGCCACTGTTTCCGGCAAGGGCAATGGCAACTGAATTCGCTTTGTCTGCCTCATTGCACTTTGGCTATTTTACCTGATCTCAAGCTCATGTCCAAGCTCAATTGCTTGGTCCTCAATGATTGTGGCCTTCGCAGCCTTGAGGGCTTGGAAGGAGCCGGCGAATCCATCTACCTTCACCTTTCCCACAACCCCCTCGCACCCGGCTCGTTGAAGGTCTTTAAGGTCATGCCCAATCTCAATCTCGAATATTGCGAACGATTGCTCGAAGATGAGTTACTGAGCTCGGTCAAGGACAATGGTGATGCTAATGATCTTCTATTCGCTGGCACCCAGATGTCTCCCGAAGGCATGAAACGCCTCCTCTTGAGTCATCCCGATGTCGGCACCTTGAGCTTCGGCAACGCCGCGTGGCCGAGAGTCGCCCTGAGGGACTTCCCTTGGCCCGCAATTGTGAATTCCCTGACTCTGTGTGGTATCGACCTGCCGCCGGATGAGATCCCGAAACTAGCCCAACGCTATGCGACTGGCGAAGCTCAGTACCAGTACGATTATTATGATTTGACCTTGGATCGCTGTCGCAATCTTCCCGAGCTCTTGCCCCTGCTGGGCCAATTGAACTTGCTAACTGAGCTTGCCTTGAATCGTTGCGAGGCAACTACAGCCGCCTGGCTAACGCTGAAGATCCCAGCCCATTTAAGCGATCTTGATCTCCGTCATTCGCCGGTGCCGAAGGAACTCTTGGCGACATTGGCGGCGCAGCTCAGGCCCGATAGCCGCTTGACGGTTTACGCCTTCGGCACCGGACTGACTCGGGAGGATTTCGCTCCCTGGCCGCAGCTCGAAGCCAGTTTTGACGCGGATTAGCCGAAGATACGGTCGCAGCAGGCCCAGAGTCCGAAGATCACGATCAGGGAGGCCAAGGTGATGGCGAGGAGGAGGTGGCCTATTTCGACGCCGGTGCTGAAGCCGAGGTCGCCGGCGAAGGCGAGGTCGTGGACCATGCCAAAGCCGAAGGCGGTGACTAAAAACGAAGTCATCCGACTTGCTCAAAAATCGGTCATTCCAATCTTGTGGGGCCTGAGCCCATCCGCCCCCCAGTGATCGCACCAGTCCTCTGGCACCCTTCCATTCGAGGAAAGCGAAGAGCAACAGGGACGGCAGGGGCCAGGCCCAGGTTTTCCCAAAACGGTGATTTTGTCGCGACTTCGCTTTCTGCAAAGAAGCTCCGCGGCGCGAATTTTTCGGAATCCCGCTTTTTCGTGTAAGATTGTCCTTAATCTCGGCTAGCATAGAGAGGAAGAAAGCGCTGACGCGGCCAATGTCTTCCTCATGCCAAACCCTTGGCAGCTGCCTTCCCAACCCACGGATTACCCATGACTGATTTTGCCCGACGCCTCAGCCTCAGCCTCCTCCTCATCCTCGGCTTCACCCAGCTCGGGCTGGCGGCCGACAAGGTCGAAACCGAGGAGCGTCCCAACATCCTGTGGATCGTCAGTGAAGACAACAGTTTCGACTGGCTCGCCTGCTACGGCAACAAACAAGTCCTGACCCCCAATCTCGACAAACTCGCAGCCTCTGGCATCCGTTACACCCACGCCTACTCGAACGGCGCCGTCTGCGCCGTCGCGCGCTTCACCCTTCTCACTGGGGTCTACGCTCCCGCTTGCGGCACCCAGAACATGCGCAGCCGCTACCCGATCCCGGCCGGCATCGAGACCTATCCCGATCTGTTGCGCCGGGCCGGTTATTACTGCGTCAATCACTCCAAAACCGATTACAACTACGCCACCCAGGATGCCTCGCACTGGGACGCCTGCAGTCCCAAGGCGAGCTGGCGCGGACGCAAGCCCGGCCAGCCCTTCTTCGCCTTCTTCAACAGCAACATCAGCCACGAAAGCAGCCTCTTCACCAAAGGTGGCAAGGCCGCGCCGCTCACCCGCATCGCCCCGCAAGATGCCCGCTTGCCGCCCTACCTCCCCGACACCCCGGAAGTCCGGCGCGACTGGGTCCGCTACCTCGATGTCATTCAGCGCATGGACGCCGAAGTCGGCCTCTGGCTCAAGCAGCTCGCCGATGACGGCCTTGCCGACGACACCATCGTGGTTTATTGCTCCGATCACGGTGGCATCCTGCCACGCAGCAAGCGCTATCTCTACGACAGCGGCACTCACGTCCCGCTGATCTTCTCCTTCCCGAAAAAATGGGCCCATCTCGCCCCCGGAAAAGCCGGCAGCAGCGATGAGCGAACCGTCGCCTTCGTCGATCTCACTCCTAGCCTTCTCGCCCTCGCCGGAGTGGCCAAGCCAGCCCAGATGTCGGGACGCGTCTTCCTCGGACCCAAGCCTGAAAGCGCCGCGCCTTATGCCTTCCTCTACGCCCAACGCTTCGATGAAAACATGTTCTGGTTCGGCCGCGGCCTCAGCGACGGGCACTACCGCTACCTGCTGAACTTCTTCCCGCACCGCAGCCGCGGCATTTTCGGCGGCTATCCCCACGGCCAGCCAGGCTGGGAATCCTTCTGCCGTGAACACCTCGCCAAACGCACTGCCGGACCGCAGGAATCCTTCTGGACCCGGCCGCAGCCGGTCGACGAATTGTACTGCACCGATTCCGACCCCAACGAAGTCACGAACCTCGCCGCCGAAGCCGCCCAGCAGGAACGCTTGGCGACTTTCCGCAAGGCGCTCCTCGAGCAGATGCGCAGCCTCCGCGACACCGGCGTGGTGCCGGAAATGATGTACGCCGACATCTCCCGCCGCAGCACCGTGCGCGATTACGTCCAAACCCGGGAATTCCCCTACGACGCCGTTCTCGATCTCGCCGAAAAATCCGCCCGTCGCCAAGTGCCCGCCGCCGACATCACGGCCCAGCTCGGCCATGACCACCCCGTCATCCGCTACTGGGCTGCTACCGCCGCCGTCATCCTCGGCGAAGCGGCTCGCCCCGCCCTCCCGGCCTTGACCCTGGCCTTGAGTGACGCCTGCCCCGCGGTGCGCATCGCCGCCGCCGAAGCCCTGCTGCAACTGGGCGACAAGACCGCCGCCACGCAGACCCTGATCGACATCCTGGCGACCACTCCCGATGAAATCGTCGCCCTCGAGGCCTTCACCGTGGTGCGCGACCAAGGGCTCGTCGGAGCCGTCCCCGCCGCCGCTCTCGAACATGCCTTCGCCACCGGCGACTACATGAAGCTCCTGAGCGGCAAAAACCCGCCTGCAGGGCATTGATCCCAAGCTAAAAACCGCAGCAGAGGAATGGAACCGGGTTGAAAGGTTGAAAGGTTGAAAGGTTGAAAGGTTGAAAGGTTGAAACGCAAGTACATGAACAACAGACACAAGAGACGAATCTAAGAGCATAGCTCAAGGTTGGCGAAGATGACTGTCGAAGCTTTTCTTCATAGTCGTTAGTTGTTGCTGTTGCAGCTAATCCTTTCAA
>JAYTMY010000206.1:0-5729 GCA_043748535.1 Lentisphaeraceae bacterium
CCATCCTCGACGAGCTCGGCAGCAACACTTGGATGGACAGCGCCAACATCCAAGCGGCAGGATTGATCGCGGAAGAGTGAACTTGGACACAACTGGGACACAACTTGGACACAACTGGGTAGCAGTAAAACGCTTAACGACTCCATGATGGCAATAACGCCTTTCACCTTTCAAACTTTGAACACCATTCCATGAATCTGCAATTTCAGCCGCAAGAATGCGTCCGTCTCCTTCCCCATCGTCGTCAAGTCTGGCGCGGCCTTTGGGATGGACAGGAGGCCTTTGCCAAATTCTATCTCGATACCAAGGCCTCCCAGGCTCTGGAAGCCGAGGAATCAGGCCTGCGGCAGCTTCATCAAGCTGGCATTGCTGCGCCATATGTCCTTCATCGCAACCCCCAAAGCGAAAGCCCCGACGGCCATAAAGGCGCCCTTCTGGTCCTCGCCGCGATTCCCGGTGCCCGCACCCTTCTCGACGCCTTTGACGAGGCCGATGGCGACGAAAAGTCCAGCCTGGCCGATGAAGCGATCAAGCTCTTCCGCCGTCTTCATGCCGCCGGTCTCGATCACAAGGATTGCCACTTCGGCAATTTCATCGTCGGCGATGATGGCCTGCATTTGATCGATGGCGACGCCGTCCGCCCCTTGTCCGATGCCACGGCGTCGATGGCCCTCCTCTTGGCGCAATTCCCCGCTGGTTTCAAGCCGGATCTGAGCGTCTTTGGCGATGCCGAGGCTCTGCGCCAGGCCGCAACCAAGGCCCGTTTTGACCGCATCCGTCGGCTTGGCCGCAAGGTCTTTCGCAACTGCACCGCAGTCGAGCACAGCCGTTCGTCCGGCGCCTGCTCCTGGTTTTCGAGTTTCGTCGACTCCCTCGCCCTGCAAGAGCTCCTCGATGATCCCGAAGCCTCGCTCCGTCATCCCTCCGCCCGCCTTCTTAAAGAAGGCCACACTTGTACCGTCTGGACCCTGCCGCTGGACCTCGCCGGTCAAGTGGTAGTGAAGCGCTACAACCTCGAATGGCCGGGCGCCTTGGTCAAAGGCTTTCTTCCCGGACGCGGCGCCAAATCCTGGGCGGGAGCCTTCATTCTCGCCGATCAGGGACTGCCGACCCCGAAGCCCTTGGCCTTGATCGAAAAACGCCTCGGACCCTGGCGTGGCACCTCGTGGATCGTCACCGCTTATCAGGAAGGACGCGATCTCCTCAGCCTGATCACCGATGACAAACTCAGCGACGAGAATCTTGAACCCCTGCTGCTACAAGCCGCGAAGTTGATCGCCAATCTCGCCGCGATCGGTGGCGTCCATGGCGATTGCAAAGCCCAGAATTTCCTTGTCGATCCAGATGGGCAAGTCACCTGGATCGATCTCGATTCCCTGAAGTTCCACCGTCTTCCCATTCGTCCCGATCTGGTCAATAAAGACCGTCATCGTTTCCTGCGCAATCTCGACAAGGCTCCTTGGCGCAGTGTCGATTTGCGTCGTCGCCTTGCGGCTGCTTTGGGCGTGGAAGGCTGAGATGGACTTCGATCCGGATTCCCTCCGCTACATCCGCAGCGAATTCACGGAAGAGCCGCAGGCCCTGATCGAGTTCCTCTGCCGACGATTCACCTACTGGAGCCGCGAGCGCTGGCTCGAGGCCTTGGCCCAGCAGATCTCGAAGGTCAACGGCGCAGCCGCGGAACCAGATTATCTCTTGCAAAAAGGCGACATCCTGTCCCTCGATCTGGAGAATATTCCCGAGCCGGAAGTCGACCTGGATTTCCGCATTCTCCATGAAGACGATGACATCTTGGTGATCGATAAACCCGGTGATCTGCCGGTGCACCCTGCCGGCGCGTTTTTCAAAAACACCCTTTGGCACCATCTCGCCCGTCGCATTGGAGCCCACCACATCCTCACCCGTCTCGACCGCGAAACCTCTGGACTGGTGCTGATTGCCCGGCACAGCGTCGCCGCCGGGCGCCTCGGCAAACAGATGGAGCGCCGTTTGATCGGCAAGGTCTACGACGCCTTGGTGGAAGGCACTCCCGCCTGGGATCATTACGACGCCGCGGGCCGGATCGAGACCGGCTTAAACGGCATCGTCCGGAAGAAATTCGTCTTCACCGAAGAGCCCGATTATCTCAACCTCGGCAAGCTCGGTGCCCGCACCGAGTTTGCGGTCGCCGCACGCCATGGTGGACTCACTCATCTCCGCTGCACCTTGCACACTGGCCGCACTCACCAGATCCGCGCCACCCTGAAAGGCCTCGGCCTGCCGCTCGTCGGCGACAAGATCTACGGTCTCGACGAAAGCTGCTTTGTCCGCTTCGTCAACAAAGCGATGACGCCAGAAGACCGGGCGCTTTTACGCTTGGGGCGCCAGGCCCTGCACTGCGGCAGCCTTAGTTTCCGCCATCCGGCGACCCAAGAGCATGTGAGATTCACCGCGCCGATGCCGCCCGACATGGCGGCCTTCCTAGGCTGAACTCAAACCAGACGCATGCGCAGTTCCTCGATGCCGGCCCGCAGGGCTTCAATCCACAAAGGAAAGAGCTTTTCAACGCTCGTCCGCTCACTTTTTCGGGACGCGACTTCCAGTTCTTTGGCGAGGCGGGAAAGTTCGTTTAGCTGAAGCCATGCGGCGGTTGACTTGAGCTTGTGGGAGGAATTGCCGAGGGCCGTGAAGTCCGATTGAGCCCATGCGATCTGGCTCTTGCTCTCTTCGGCTTGGAAGGTCAACAGTGCTTGTCGCAGGACGGCCTGCAGTTCTGCCGGCTTGAGGAGCGCCCCCGGATCTTCTTTGCTCTCGAGCGCAGGTTTCAGCTCGAACAAGCGCTCAAACAGGGACTTTAATTCATTTTCGGTGAGTGGTTTACCGAGATAGTCGCTCATTCCTGCTGCAAGGCAGATATCGCGATCGCCAGGCATCGCATTGGCGGTGAGGGCGATGATCGGCAGCGGCGGTATTTTGTGCTGCTGTTCCACGCTTCGGATGAAGCGGGTCGCCTCGTAGCCATCCATATCGGGCATCTGGCAATCCATGAAGATGCAGTCGTACTTTTGCTTTTGATACAGCTCCACGGCCTCCCGGCCGTTGCTGGCCAGCTCGATCACATCAGCATAATCACGGAGAAATTCCTGGATCAGCATCTGATTCACAGGGTTGTCTTCGGCAACCAGAATGCGACTCAGGCGGCGCCGAGATGGAGTCAGCGGCGGCGCCTCGGGTGTTGCCGCTAGAAAAATTTGTTTGAAGGCAAGAAGGAGATTGCCCGCCCGCAAAGGCCGTCCAGGCAAAAGAGTGACCGAGATCTGGGCAAATTTATGGCGAACAAATTCGGGATCCGGCGAGGTAAAAATCAAGGGAGTCTTGCCCCATCTGGCTTCACGACGCAGCATTTTCACCAGCATCAGTCCATTGATCCCGGGGAGATCTTCGTCGATAAAAATCACATCCGGAGCTTGCTCAGCCCGACTTAATCCCTGGACCAAGGAGGCCGCCTGCGGGAAAATGCTCAGTCGCATACTCCACCGAGTGCAGAGCTTTTCCAGACGTAGAATCAAGCTCGGTTCGGAGACGGCCGCAAAAATGATTTTTCCCGCGAGGCGAGGATAAACGTCTTGAGGATCCGGCTGGCCAATCTGCATGTCCATTTCGACGCTGAAGGAGCTGCCTTTCCCCTGCTCAGAGCGGACCTCAAAGCGGCCATGCATCAGCTCAATCAAGGATTTGCAGATGTATAAACCGAGCCCGGTGCCGCCGAATTGCCGGGTCGTGCTGGAGTCCGCTTTCACAAACGCCTTACCAACTTTCCGCAGCTGCTCCTCACTCATACCCATCCCCGTATCGTCGACAGCAAGTCTGAAACGGACGCGGCTCGCACTGATATCGCTGAAACCAAGCCGGATGTCGACTCTGCCGCACTGCGTAAATTTGATCGCGTTGCTGATCAGATTGGTGAGAATCTGAGTCAACCTGGCCGGATCACCGATCAATTGCATCGGCATTCCCGTCGGAATGTGATAATTCAAAGGCAAACCTTTCGCTTCAGCGCTGTCGACAAAAATCGTCAGACATTCGTCAAGCAAAGCCGGCAAGGAAAATGGCGCCACTTCCAACTGCATTTTGCCCGCCTCGATCTTGGCGACATCGAGAATGTCATTGACCAAGAAAATCAGCGTCTGGCCGCAAGAAATCATCGACTCGACATATTCCTGCTGCTGCAAGTCGAGACGGGTTTTTTTCAGTAAGGCCGCCAACCCGATGACCCCGTGCATCGGCGTCCCGATCTCATGGCTCATGGTGGCGAGAAATTGGCTTTTAACCCTCAGAGTGCTTTCGACTTCGGCTGCCAATCGTTTTTGCAGGCTGATATCGGTGCGGATGGCGACGAATTGATAGATCCGGCCCTCTGCGTCGAGGAAGGGGACGATGGTGCTGCTGACCCAATAGAGAGAGCCGTCTTTGGCGCGATTGCAGATCTCCCCTTGCCAGGTCTGGCCGGCGCTGATTGTCGCCCACAGTTGGCGGAAGAATTCCGGCGGATGGTGATGAGAATTAATGATCCGGTGATCCGCCCCGAGAAGCTCCTCGCGGGAGTACTGCGACACCGCGCAAAACTGCTCGTTGACATAGGTGATCTTGCCCGTGGGGTCAGTGATCGACACCAAGGCATGGGCATTCAAAGCCATCTGCAGATTGTGGAAGTCATCTGCAGAACGCTGCGGATTCGGGAGTGACGGACTGAACATGTGGGGGACCTTCTAGGGTTGCACCTGAACCACCGTCAGCATACACCGGAATGCCGATGAAATGCAAATGCGGGGGGAGATTATGGGGCTCGCACTGACTTCAATCGGCAAGGCATGTCTATGTCTATGATGGCCGTTTTTGTCTTCCCCCGGCAGCCGAAACCAAACGAACAGCAGGTCGTCCACCACAGAGACACAGAGCGCACAGAGAAAAACCAATAAAATGGCTAACTCTGTGTCCTCTGTGCCTCTGTGGTAAATCCGATGTTGCCTTTTTAGCTCAAGTCCCGCACGTCGCCGGCGTCCCGAGGCAAGAATCTCTCACCCCAGATACTTGTCGCTGCCCCGCCAGATCAAGCGCAGCGCGTCGAGACGCAGCGTCGTCTTGGCGAAGCCGGTGGCGAGCTCGGTGGCGTCGCTGCGCAGGGCGGCGGCTTCTTCCGGACGGACCGCGGTGTTGACCTTGGCGAGGGCCTCGAGACGGGCGGCTTCGGTGTCGAAGTGGGCGCGGGCGGTCGCGATGGCGTCCTTGACCAAGGGGGCGAGGCGTTTTTGCGCTTCGGCATTGACTGCGGCGAGCATCGCGGGAAGGAGCTTGGTGCGCAATTGTTCGTTGCTGAGGAAGCGGTGCAGATCGCCGGGAACGAGGTTGGCGTCGAGCTCTTCGGCGCTGAATTTGCTCTCGATCAATTCAAGCTTGTGGTTGAGGAGAATGCGGATCGGGGTCGGCGGCAGCCAGCGGCGGGCTTCGAGACGGGCGGGCAGGAGGGCTTCGGGGCTGATCAGGGCCTCGAGGTAGATGCTGCGCGCTTCGGCGTCCTTCCAGTGACCGAAGGAGGCGTTGCCCCAATCGGCGGCGAGCAGGTGCTCTTCCATCGCCACCACCAGAGGGTGGTCCCAGGTGAGCAGGGTGAGGTCTTCGCGGACGATCGACTTGCGGCGCGAGAAGGTGACGAGCTGGCCTTCCTGAGTGACGCCGGGGAGTTCGGTGAC
>JAYTMY010000207.1:0-2468 GCA_043748535.1 Lentisphaeraceae bacterium
GCCGCGTCGGAATACATCAAGATCCTCGAGAGCTTCGCCCAATCCCGCCGCGACGCCGCCGCCGGCAGCCCGATGGCCGCCAAGGCCGCCGCCGCCGCCGGCGAAGACCTCTTCCGCGCCGCCCTCCTCGCCGACTGGTATGGTCTCGACGCCGAAGCTCTCCGCCTCGCCGCCGCCGCCGTCAAACTCCAACCGGCCCTTGCCTCCCCATCGAAGGCACTGATCCCCTCCTTAGGTCTCTGAGATGTCCGACGACCCCTTCGCCGCCCTCGGAGCCGTAAAGTTCTCCGAAGCCGAAATGCGCGACTTCGAAAGCCGCAAGGCCGAAGCCGCCGCCAAGGCACCGAAATTCGGCGGCGGCATCGCCAAAATCCGCATCGAAAAAGCCGGACGCGGCGGCAAAAACGTCACCGTCCTCTATGACTTCAGCCAAGGCGCCAAGCCCCATCTTGATGCCCTCTTGGCCGAATTGCGCCGACGCCTTGCCGTCGGCGGCAGCCGCGATGGCGAGCGCTTAGAGCTCCAGGGCGACCAGCGGGCCCGCCTCACGAGCGAGATGACTTCCCTCGGATTCAAGCTGAAAGGCAGTTGATTTCCCCGGAAAGTGCCGGCAAGGACTTGCCACTTCGACGAGTCGCGTTAAACTCCTTGCCCCTCCTGCCCCGGTTTCCGGCCGCAGGTGAAGGGACAAATCAACCTCCTGTCAACAGGAACTGAGACACAATGAAAACCTATCTTCCGAAGCGCGAGGAATTCCAGCGCCAGTGGGTGGTGTTTGATGCCGAAGAGCAAGTTCTCGGCCGCCTGGCTGTCAAGATCACCGATGCCCTCCGTGGCAAAGACGAACCCACCTTCGTTCCTTTCTGGGACTGCGGTAAAAACGTCATCGTGATCAACGCCAAGAAAGTCAAACTCACCGGCAGCAAAGAAACCGACAAGTATTATCTGAGCCACTCCCGCTTTGTCGGCTCGATGAAAACCACTACTGTCGAAGAAGTCCGTGAAAAAGACGCGACCCGCCTGATCCTCTGGGCAGTCAAGGGCATGATCCCGAAAGGCCGTCTCGGCCGCTCATGCTTCAAAAAACTCCACGTGTACGAAGGCGCCGAGCATCCCCATGCTGCTCAGTGCCCCGTCAAGGCTAAGTGAGGTAAACCATGGCTCAACAAGCTCTCTGGACCACCGGCCGCCGCAAATGCGCCGTCGCCCGCGTTCGGGTCATCAAAGGCACCGGTAATATCGTCGTCAACGGCGAAAAGATCGAAACCTATTTCCCCGTCCCCACCCAGCAAATGGCCGTCCGCAGCCCCCTCGTCCTCACCGGCAAGATGGGTCTGTTCGACATCACCATCACCTGCCACGGTGGCGGCAAAGTCGGCCAAGCCGGCGCCTGCAGACTCGGCATCTCCCGCGCTATCGTGACCATGGAAGAGGAAATGCGCAAACCCTTGCGCGCCGCCGCCATGCTCACCCGCGACGCCCGCGTCAAGGAACGTAAGAAGCCCGGTCAGCCCGGCGCCCGTCGTCGCTTCCAGTTCTCCAAGCGCTAATCCCGCTCCGGATACCGGAACCCTACGGAACCTCGAAGCCTCAAGCTTCGAGGTTTTCTCTTGCCCGGAAACGACGCGGGTTTCAATGGCCACAAAAAGCCCCTTCGATGTCTTTCGACTTCATCGAGAGCCTTGTCGACAGATATCGACTGGGCTCCAGATTTTTCTTGCTTTCATCTCCGGCTTGTCGTAGATTCAGTTCATCAACTCCGAGGATCCCCCATGCTTCTCCGCGCCGCCTTGCCTCTAATTCTTCTCGCTTCCTGCGCCAGTCAGCCGGTGGAGGAACCGGGATTTAGCTATACCTATCATACTTGGGTGCCCTTGCCGACTCTTCCCGAACTGCAGGCGGCCGCCGATGCAGGCCAAAGTGGCGCCTTGTTCGAGCTCGGCGACGCCTATGAGCTGGGCCTGGGGGTGAAAACGGATCTGGCCAAGGCGCAAGAGCTCTACCGTCAAGCAGGCACCCGCGGCGAAGCGCGAGCCCTGGTCCGCCTCGCCTGGGGACATCAGACCGGAGGCTGGGGCAAGGTCGACATCGCCGCCGCTCTCGACGCCTATGTCGCGGCGGACGCCTTGCGTTGCCCCAAGGCCAGCCTCGCCCTCGCCCGCCTCTTTGCGGAAGGAGCAGACGGAGCTCCGAAATCCGAGGCCATGGCGGAGTATTGGTATCGACGGAATTTCGCGGCCATTCAGGCAGGGGATGACAGTCGCTCGGACAAAAAGATCCATCTCGGCTTGTCGGCTCTGCCCTTGATGTATCTCTACAATCGCCACCAGGACGCAGCGTCTTTGGTCAAAATGGAAAAACTCTGGGAAGCACGCGTATCCAAGATAGCGTGACGCCCCCACCAAGAAAATCGTCACCGCGCCAATAGGCAGGCGCCTGGCTTCATTCATTGTTTTGTGCCGCCACAA
>JAYTMY010000208.1:0-3538 GCA_043748535.1 Lentisphaeraceae bacterium
CAAAACTGCGCATCGCATCATCACCGAATCGCCCCTGCAGGAGCAGCTCAAGAACCGCTACGCTTCCTACGACAAAGGCGACGGCAAGAAATTCGAACAGGGCAAGCTGACGCTCGAAAATTTGCGTGACCTCGCTGCCAAGAAGGGCGAGCCCAAGCAGATCTCCGGCAAGCAGGAACTGATCGAGAACTACATCAACGACTACATCTGATTCCCTCGGGGTGTCGGCAGGAAACTTTGTACAGCAATCTCATTTCCGGGATTACTCCAAAGTTTGCGGCTGGCATCCCAATAATTCAGCTGGTAAAATCTGTATCAATACCGCAATTGCCCCCGGTTCAGGATATGATCCAGAACCACTCCCCCTCGGGGCAGGGAGCTCCACGAGCTCCACTACAATACCCCGACTCTTCCACCAAAAAAGATTGGAGATATCTGCATGCAGTTGAATGAATCTGAGAAGAAACGGCTGTTCTGGGCCGGCTTTATGGCCATCTTGGCCGCCGGCGTCGGCTTTGCCATCCGTGGCGGCATCTTTGACAACTGGGGTGGTGAATATCACTTCACTGCCACTCAGCTTGGCGCCATCGGCGGTGCCGGCTTCACTGGCTTCTGCTTCGGCATCATCCTCGGTGGTGTCGTCGTCGATAAAATCGGCTACGGCAAGCTGATCATCGCCGCCTTTACCTGCCATATCGTCTCCGCTTTTGTCACCTTCGGGGCTAGCTCGCCGGATAATGCCTATCAGATGCTCACTTGGGGCATGTTTATCTTCGCCTTCGCCAACGGTCTCCTCGAAGCCGTCGCCAACCCCCTCGTCGCTACCCTCTACCCCGAGAAACGCACCCACTATCTCAATCTCCTCCACGCCTCCTGGCCCGCCGGTATGATCATCGGCGCTGTCATCGGATGGGTTCTCGACGACAAAATGCATGTCAGCTGGAAAATTCAGCTCTCCATTTACCTCATCCCCACGGTTCTCTATGGCATCATGTTTTTCCGCCAGAAATTCCCAAAGTCGGAAGCCGCTATCAAAGGCGCTAACTTTAGCGAAATGTTCAAAGATGTCGGTATCATTGGCGCTGCCGTTGTCTGCTACCTGCTCACCCTGTTCTGCGCCGGCCCTCTGGGTCTGAACCAGAACATTGCCTACGCCATCGGCGGCGGTCTGCTTATTGCTGTCGGTTGCCTCACCAAGTTCTCCCTCGGCTCCTTCCTGCTCTTCTTCCTCTTCATCGCTCATGCGATGGTGGGCGCGGTTGAACTCGGCACCGACGGCTGGATCCAGAATATCACGGGCAACCTGTTCACCTCCGAAGAGGGCAAGTACCTGTTCCTCTGGACCTCGGCGATCATGTTCGGCCTGCGTTTCTGCGCCGGGTTCATCGAAGAAAAGCTCAAGCTCAGCCCCGTGGCGCTGCTCTTCATTTGCGCCATCTTGGCTACCATCGGCCTGCAATTGGCCAGCGGCATGCAGACTTTCACCGCCGCCCTCTTTGCCTTGGGTATCTATGCCGTCGGCAAAACCTTCTTCTGGCCCACCATGCTGGCCGTGGTCGGTGACCGCTTCCCGCAATCCGGCGCCGTCGCCATGTCCATCATGGGTGGTATCGGCATGCTCTCCGCCGGTCTCATCGGCGGCCCCGGCCTCGGCTTCGGCAAGGACAACTTCGCCGCCAAGACGCTCGAAAGCAGCAACCCCGCCCTTTATGAATCCGTCAAGGCCGAGAATCCCTCGAAGTTCCTCTTCTTCGAGGTGAACGCGATTGACGGCGGCAAACTCGCCGAGGCCAAGAAAATAGTCGCGGATAGTGCCGCTGCCAAGGATGCCGATCCCGTCATCGCTGAGGCCAAAAAAGTCGCCACTGACAGCGCCGCTGTCAAGGACGCCGTTGCCGCCATCGCTGACGTCAAGCCCGCAGCGGCTCCCATGTCCCTCGCAAATGCCCAAGCGATCGTTCAAGCCGACCAAATGGGTGATCGCAAGACTCTTAAGGCTGACTCGTTCATCCCAGCCGCCATGGCGATCATCTACCTACTCATGATGATCTACTTCAAGGCCAAGGGCGGCTACAAAACGTGCCGCATCGAAGACAGCCACTAATACCCCTCAGCCGCGCCGTCTTCCTCCGGGAGAGCAGCGCGGCTTTTTCTTACCCGTAAAACCAGGAGTTCTCCCATGCTCAAGCGTTCCTTCTTCGCCCTCGGGCTGGCCGCCGCCATCGGCGCCGGCCTCAATGCCTGCGTCCAGTTGAATTCTGCCCCCGCCGCCCCGGTCCTGCCGGGCAAAGAAGTCGCCAAGCGCATCCTGGTCTTCTCCAAGACCGCGGGCTTCCGTCACGGCTCGATTCCCAAGGGAGTCGAAGCGATCAAGAAACTCGGCCTTGAGCAGGGCTATGAAGTTGAATGCTCCGAGGACGCAGCCGTCTTCACACCCGAAAATCTCAGCCGTTTCCGCTGCGTCGTCTTCATGTCGACCACCGGCGACATCCTCAACCGCGACCAGGAGAAGGCCTTCGAGGCCTACATCCAGTCCGGCGGCGGCTTCGCCGGCGTCCACGCTGCCAGCGACACAGAACACGCCTGGCCCTGGTATACTCGCCTCGTCGGCGGCGAATTCGTCGGCCACGGCGCCGTCCAGAAAGCCGCCATCGATCTCTGCCCCGAGGGCTGCGAGCACCCCACCACCAAGTTCCTGCCCAAGCGCTTCGAACGCACCGACGAGTGGTACAACTTCAAGAAGATCAATCCCAACACTGTCAAGCTGTTGAACCTCGACGAGAGCACCTGCAAAGGGGCCAACATGGGCAAGGACCACCCGGTCGCCTGGGCCCAGGAATTCGACGGCGGCCGCGCCTGGTACACCGCTGGCGGCCACACCGACGAATCCTTCTCGGAACCGGACTTCCTCAAGCACATCGCCGAGGGCATCCGCTGGGCCGGCCACCTCGACCAGAAGAGCTACCAGCTGGTCGAGCAGAAACGCCTCCCTGCCGATGAGCATTTCGAGACCCAGGAACTGATCTCCAACCTCGAAGACCCGATGGAGATCGCCCCCTTCCCCGACGGCCGCGTTCTCATCATCGAACGCCTCGGCAAGCTCAAGCTCTTCACCCCCGGCAAAGGCGTCGAAGTCATCACCAAGCTCAATGTCCGCGCCAACCTGCCCGGAGAACCCTGGTACGAAGGCGGCGGCCTCGGACTCGCTCTCGACCCCGACTACGGCGTCAAGAACGACTTCATCTACATCTACCACTCGCTGCCCGACATCAAGGGCTACAGCGACAACCTCATGGAGAACAACTTCATCCGGCTGTCGCGTTTCCGCTTCGACGGCAAGACCCTGAGCGACGAGAAGAAAATCCTCGATGTTCCCGATGACCGCGGTCGTTCAACCTGCCACGTCGCCGGCTCGGTCTGCTTCGGCAAGGACCGCAATCTCTTCCTCTCCACCGGTGACAACACCTGCCCCTTCGAATCCGACGGCTACGACCCTATCGACGAGCGCCCCGACCAGTACAGCCGCGACGCCCAGCGC
>JAYTMY010000209.1:0-2106 GCA_043748535.1 Lentisphaeraceae bacterium
GTTGCGACGCTCGTCGGTGAGGCCGAGGGCGGGCCGCCAAGTGAGGTAGGCGCCCATGCTGTCGGGCGAGCTCAGGCCGGGGCGTTCGCCGATCAGCATCAGCACCATGTCGGCCTGCAGGGAGGCGCCGATCTCGTCGGATCGGCATCCTTTACGAAGGTTCCGATCTGGCTCATCTCATCTTCGAGCGGATCGATCTGTACGAGATCATCGGCAATTGATTAAGCCGTCCCAATGGCTCGTGCCGAGCGCTTAGTGCGGCTAAAAGAAAATGAAGGAAATCCTATTTGATTTGATCGATACTTGCGCGGACCTGGCTTGTTGAATATAATGGCCTCAGGATCAGCAATCAGGAGCCCACCATGAAACGGTCTTTCACTTTAATTGAGCTTCTTGTGGTGATCACGATCATCGCGATTCTGCTTTCCCTTCTCCTCCCCGGGCTACGCGGAGCTAGAGAGAAGTCGCACATCGCGACCTGCAGCAGCAATCTGCGCCAAATGGGAATGGCCATGCAAAGTTTTGCCGGCGACAATCAAGGCAATGTCCCCGATAAAATCAGCGGCACGCAGTTCAGCTGGGCAGGCAAGGCAGGAACCGTCACCACACTGAGCGTTACCTCCAGGCCCCTCAACACCTACTTGGGATACCGCACCAACGGCAGCGAAGTCGAAGTAGCACGCTGCACCAAGGACATCAAGACAGGGGGGGGTACCTATGCAGGCTCAGGCGCCTCCTACTCATCCAACTCGATCGTCACCATGACAGGCGGCAGGACTTCCATGGTGACTGCGGCCGGAAAAGGACAAAGCATCTCCGGTGCCAGCACTCCCACAGAACTCATCGCCATGGCGGAATTCGGCACTTTCGACGCCGGCTGGAACAACAAGAACTATGCGAGCGTCTCCCAATGGGATCTCCACGAATACGGTTATAGCCGTTTCAATTGCCTTTATCTTGATGGACACACGCTCGTGACCCCGATCTTCGCCAGCTCCGCCGGCGCCAGCCAAGCCAGCTGGGACTACACCCACGAATATCGGGGACTGTGACCCGAACTTCCTGCTGCCTTCCTTCTCAAGCTTCCAACCTGCGGAATCCAGTATGAACCCGACACTTCTCGCTCTCATCCTCGGACTCGCCGGGGTCATCCTCTTCGCCGCCGGCAAGAAAAAGCGCCTTCTCAAATTTCTCTCGATTCCGGTCTGTATCTTCGCAATCTTCACGGCTCTCCTGCATATCAATGACAAGCCGGACGCGGATCGCATCAACCACCTCGAATCGGCTTATTTCGAGGCGCAGGCGGAGGTCCTCACCGAGGAGATCGCCCGCAAGGGCGGCAGCAAATGCCTGATCGTCCACGCCCCTTTCGCCAACAGCAAAACCGGCTTCGAGGCATGCTTGCTCGCCGCCATGACGGCCCGGAAATTCACTGTCAGCTTCACCATCCCGAGCTCCTGGACGAAGGCCAAAACCGAGACCTTCGAACCCTATTTCGAAGGATCTGCATTGCCTCCGATCCTCAAGCTCAAGGGTTTCGATGCCATCGTTTTTACCGCCGGCCTGCCGCCGCCCACTGAACTGGCAGAAGTCCCCCACTTCGCCCACGATGCCGACAAACCCCTGTTCAAGACTGATCTCTATGTCTTCAACGGCGACGACCCCGGCTTGCTCCCCTACGTCCGCAGCGGCGCCTTGACCGGCCTGATCTGCTGGCGGCCCAAGGCCGAGGTCCCGAAAGAACCCTTGGACACCTTGAGCAATCGGCAGATTTTCGACTCCCGTTACCTCCTCGTCCTCCATGGCAAGCTGCATGAGATCGCCGCCAAAGAAAAGAATTTCTATCCCAAGATCATGTCGGAAGGAATCACCAAGGACTGATCAGCGCCCACTGCACATTTCAGACGCTGGGCTACTGCAAAGACGGCGAGGAGCTGAGGAAGAGATCCTGGCGGTCCTTCAGGTTGACGCCGGAGAGCTTCAGGGTCTTCATCTCGCCGAGGAGGTAGAGGAGTTTCGCCGCGGCGAGAGGCAGAACCAAGCCGGCGGGGCGGATGTTGGAGACGCAGTTGCGACGCTCGTCGGTGAGGCCGAGGGCGGGCCGCC
>JAYTMY010000210.1:0-26523 GCA_043748535.1 Lentisphaeraceae bacterium
AACAGGAGAGTCCCCATGAAAGCCAAGAAATTCACCCTGATCGAGCTGCTCGTCGTCGTCGCCATCATCGGCATCCTCGCCGCCATGCTCCTCCCCGCCCTCGGCGCCGTCCGCGAAAAAGCCAACGTCACCAAGTGCAAGAACTCCCTCAAGCAAGTCGGTCTCGTCCTCCAGAGCTACTACTCGGACGGCACCTCGAGTGCCTTCGGTAGTGCTGTCACTGGTTCGCCCACGATCACTTCGAGCACCGGCGGCACCACCGCCACCAACGGCTTTGGCTTCGACGCCAATATGCTGAGCTGCTATGCAGCTAAGACCTCTAACGCGGTTGTCACCTACACTATGGTCAACAACGTCAACATCAGCACCGCCGCCACCCTTGCTGGCGCCGCCTTCGATGCCGCTTCCACTTGGGCCGTTGTCAACAACCCCAACTCGGGCTTGGCTAATGACCAGACTACTGCTCACAAAGTGAACAACAAGTTCAATATCATGGCTGGTGACGGCCACGTCGAAGAGAAATAAGCTCTCTTAACAGTTGAAAAGAGGGGCTCAAGAGCCCCTCTTTTTGATTCACATGACGGAGGAATACCTTATGAAATCCAAATTCACCCTCATAGAGCTTTTGGTGGTTGTGGCTATCATCGGCATTCTCGCAGCCATGCTGCTCCCCGCTCTTGGGGCAGTACGGGAGAAAGCCAATATCGCCAAATGCAAAAGCTACTTGAAGCAGCACGGCATTTCTTTTAATGCCTATTTCAGCGGCGATGGATTCCAAGTCGCGCCGGTGTATACCGGTAATTTGGCTGCTGGTGACCTCGTGGTGACGGCATTGAGTATCGATCAAAACATGCTGACTTGTTCGGCCAGTGCTCTCGATGGAAGCAGTTCGTCATATTACTACAGCCCCTCGACTGTTGTGGGCCATAATGGCAATATCAGTGGTTTGAGATTTGGCGTCATCAATTTCCCTGATTCTGTGGTTCTTGAGGATGACAAACTCCACAAGATCACCAACAAAGTCAGCCAGATGCGTGGTGATGGCCATGTCGAAGAAGCGGCAGCCAGCAACTGATCGTCTGAAGTCATGTGTTTTCGCCGCCGCAAGGCGGCTTTTTTATGCCCGGATGCGGGCGGAAACACCGCCGCGGAGGGAGTTGCCGATGCGGATTTCGGCGGCGTTTAACAGATCGCGGAGAAGCAAGGGCCTTTCGATGGCGCCGAGAAGATGGATTTGTTCCTGGCGCCAGATACCGGGCAGGATGCCGGCGGCGAGGGGTGGAGTGTGCCACTGGCCTTTGCTGTCGCGCAGGAAAACCGAGGTGAAACTGCCTTCGGCAAGTTCATCTCGCTCGTTGAAGATCAGGGCCTCATCGGCTCCTGAGGCTTTAGCGGCGGCCAAGGCGCGATCGTAAATCCCGCGACGCGATGTCTTGTGACGCAGCCAGGGATCGGAAGAGCGGACTTTTTCATCAGCAATCACCACTACGGCTTCGTCTTTCCCCCAACCTGAGACGGCGAGGGGCTCGCTGCGGCAGCTCAATAAACCGGAAGGGCTCACCGCGAGGCGAATCCGGAAAGCGCGAGTTATGTTCGGAAGCTCTGCCGAGAAAAATTTTCGATCTGAACATTCTGTTGGATTCGGTTGCTCGACCCCTTGCGGGTCGCACATGCTAGCCCAGGGTCGAGCCGCATCGGCGATGACCCTGGGTTGGAGATTCCCGAGTTCGCCGACCCGCATCGGGTCGCACAGCGTTGGATCGAGGGCTGTGCGCCCCGCAAGGGGTCGGAACTCCTTTTCACTGCCCACCCAGGGTCGAGGCGAGCCTGGGCTAGCATGTGCGACCCACGAGGGGTCGAGCGCAGGCGAGGAGGAGGAGGCCATCTTGGATATGAGTGGGGGACAAAAGGAATCTTTCCGCCATTGCCGGACTTGCGCGAAGATCGCTTCGGACGGGAAAGGACGCTGAAACCAGCGGCAGGAATCGCGGAGGCGACGAAGATGCGGCAGGAGGCCGATGGGCTTGCCATCCTGCCAACGCAGGGTGGTGAACACTTCTTCGGGCAAGGCTTCGGCTCGGAGGAAGGCGCCTTTGAGCAAGCATTCCTCCCACTCCAGCGAGGTCGAGGAATCGGCGACGACACCAGAGCCGAGGCCGAGGGACCAGCCGGAAGCTTGTTTCTCTAAGGTGCGGATGCAGACGTTGAAGGTGAAATCGCCGCCGGGTTCGATCAGGCCGGCGATGCCGGTGTAGGCCCCGCGAGGCGTGCTTTCGAGACGATGGATGAGGTGGCAGGCCTGGATCTTCGGCGCCCCGGTGACCGAGCCGGGCGGGAAGGTGGCGGCGAGGATGTCTTCGAGTGAAGTCTCCGGAAGAAGCTGGCCGCTGACTTGGCTGACCATCTGGTGCAGAGTGGTGTAGCGGTCGACCTGAAACAACGAATCGACCTGGACGCTGTTTTGACGACAAATGCGCGACAAGTCGTTGCGCATGAGATCGACAATCATGACATTTTCCGCTTGCGACTTGGGATCGCCGGCAAGCCAGCGGCGGCGCTCTTCGTCGTCGTTCCAAGAGGCGGCGCGGGCGCAGGTGCCTTTCATCGGCCGGGAGAGAAGGGTTTGACCAGAGCGTTCGAGGAAAAGTTCTGGGGAGAGGGAAATCAGGCAGTGCGGACCGAGTTCGATGAGGGCGGCGAAAGGCACGGGTTGAGCTTGGTAGAGGCGGCGGAAAAGCGCCAACGCGAATGAGCCCAGAGGGGCAGGGCTGCCGCCCCGCACCCCGCTTTGGGGCTCGCCCCCAAACCCCTTATGACTTGGCGCATCACCTAGTTCGACGGCGCAGCGGAAACTGAGATTGGCTTGGTAGAGTTCGCCGGCGAAGATCGCGGCTTTCAGCTCGGTCAAGGCTTGCTGCTGGGTCTTGGCGTCGACCAAGGGCACCCAAGTCGGCAGGGGGGTAAACCCAGGGCTGCCGCCCCGGACCCCGCTTGGGGGCTCGCCCCCAAACCCCTTATGATTTGGCGTCGCTTCGCTCCTGCTGGGGGAACCTGTAGCGCCAGGTTCCCCCAGACCCCTTCCCGACTTTTCCGACAGCTCAAGCTCCTCGAGCTTGACTTCTTCAGCTTGCTCGAAGATGCCGAAAACCGCCAAGGGGCCCGGGCTGAGATGGACAGGAATCGTCGGCTCAAAAGCCGTCGCCGCTTCATAACTGAGCCAGCCGGCAAGCCATTTGCCCGCAGCGGCTTCGGCTTCGACCCGGCGGATGAGGGGGCGCACCTCTTCCGGACACATGGCCGTAAGAATCTCGCCGGCCCCGCTGAGACGGAGCCAGCCGGTGCTTGAGCGGGAGCTGCGGAGGAGTGCGAACATGGAAATTAAGAATTAAGAATTAAGAATTAAGAGTCAATATTTAGTGCTAGTAGATGATGATTTTTTGATTGCGGCGAGGATGCTGCAAAGCTCGGAAGCATCATGATAAATACTGTTAAACTGATGAGCGGTGAGGTAGTCAGTATCTTTGAGGAGGCGGAGCCAGTAGACGGTTTCCCGAGCTTCTTTGTAGGCGATGGAAATTTTTGATATGAAATCAGCACGGGATTGTCCGCCGATAGCCTCTTCAGCATTCGCTCCGATACTAGTCCCACAACGCAAGATTTGCTTGGAAAGGACAAATTCCTTCTTCTCCTGCGATAGATGTTGATAAAGTTTGACAATCCGCACAGCAAAGGCATAGCTCTTGTCAAGCATAATATTATTATCCTTCATAGAGCCGCCTTAATTCTTAATTCTTAATTCTTAATTCTTAATTCTTAATTGGTTTGACTGCGGTTTCTTTGATGTTGTCGATGTAGACCGGGTTGCGGTTGAAGGTGACGACCCAGGCGGAGGCGTGGCCGGTTTTGAGTTCGCCATCCAGTTGGATGTCGATCATCCAGTAGGTCGGTTCGGGAGTGCCGCGGGGCCAGATGCGGCCGCGGCAGCGCAGGAAGCCGTTCGGCAGGCGTTCGGTGGTGAAACGCATGGTGTGCCAGGCTTGCGGCACGAGGGAGAAGGGGTGGCTGCCGAGGAACTGCTCCTGGCCGAGAATCAGGCGCAGTTCGGGGTGAGTGTTGTTCTGGCAGGCGATCAGGCGAGGGCCTTTGCTGCCGTGGGTGCCGAGGCCGAAAGTCGGCATGGCGGCCTCGGTGATGTAGGCATAAAAATCAGCTTGGAGATCGACCGAGTCGACATTGTCGGGGCCGAACATGAAGCCCTGGAAGGCCTCGACCACGGCGCTTTGAAGGCAGCGTTCTTCGCCGAGTTTCTTGTAGCCGAAATTGCCTTCGTAGAGGGAGAGGCCGTCGAGGCAATTGGCTTCGGTGGAGCGGTTGAAATCCTGTTCGAAGAGTGTCGGGGCCGGAGCCTCACTGAAGAGGCCGCAAGAGCTTAGTCCGGTGACAGCGAGAAAGGTGAGGAAGAGTTGTTTCATGGGCGTTGGTTCCGTGATTTTGGGCTTAGAGACGGTGCCAGCGGCGGGCGCTGCTTTCACCGCGTTCAAGGGATCCTTCGGGCAGGATTTCGACCGGGATTTTCAGGCCGAAGGCGGTCTGCATCTCGAGGGCGAGGGTTTTGGCGATTTTCTGAGGTTTATCGGTGCCGGCGTTGAGCTCGAGTTTCACCGCCATCTCGGTCATGCTGCGGCGCGACTTGACTTCGACCCGGTATTCCAAGACTTGCGGGTGGCGGCGGATGAGTTCTTCGACAGCGGAGGGATAGACCGAGATGCCGCGGACGAAGACGAGGTTGTCGAGACGACCGATGATGCCGCCTTCGAGGGCGAGGTCGAAGCTGCCGCAGGAGCATTGCGCCCGCGGGCCGCGTTTGACCAGGTCGCCGGTGCGGAAGCGTAGGGCCGGGGAAGCGTGGCGCCCGAGAGTGGTGAGGATGAGTTCGCCGACAAATCCCGGCTGCATCTTGTTGTCGCTTTCCGGTGCCACCACTTCGGCGTAGAAAGAGTCCGAGAGGATGTGCAAGGTATCGGCATGGACTGGGCAAGGATAGGCGACGGGGCCGGTCTCAGTCAGGCAATAGGTGTCGAGAACGCGGGCGCCGGGCCAGACCTTTTCGATCCGCTGGCGGGTGGCGGTGATCGAGCCGCCGGGTTCGCCGCCGACGATGATGCGACGCAGGCAGGATTGGCTCAGATCGATGCTCTCTTCGCGGGCGATTTCGCCGAGGCGGAGGGCGTAGCTGGGGGTGCAGAAGAGGACGCTGACGCGGCAATCGATGATCATCTTCAGGCGGCCGACGGTGTTGATCGAACCGACTGGCAGGCACATCATGCCGAAGCGGCGGGCGGCATCAATCGCGGTCCATTCCATCAGCTGCGGGCCGAAGCTCCAGGCAAACATTGCCACGTCGGTGGTTTTCAGCCCGGCCGCCTGATAGACTTTCTTCCAGTTGCCGGCGAGCCACTTCATGCCCTCTTTGTCGTCGCGCCAGAAGATCGGCTGCGTGCTGGTGCCACTGGTGGTGGAGAGCAGCACCGCTTCGGCCTCGGCAGTCCAGTTGCTGCCGTAGGGAGGATGATCCTGCTGGTCCTGCTGATAATCCGCCCTCAAGGTGAAGGGCACCATCTCGGACCAATCGTGCACATCGCGCAGCTTATTGGGGAGGTTTTTCAGGCGTTCGTCGTGGAAGGGATTGCGTCCGCGCAAGGCCTTGGCCAGGGCGTTGAGCTGATTCAACTGCTCTTCCTGCATTCCTGAACGACTATCGTGTTTGTCGAGACTCATCACCCGCTCCTTGCTGATTCCGCAGACGGGGGAATCTAGCGGGGAAGCCGCCGCTGTCGCCTCAATTCCACCGGATTCCGCTTCAGCTCCGTGTCCCTTCGAGGTCGGTGATATCTATGTGAAAACGGGTGTCGCCGCCTTTTTGGGAGACCGGGAAAGTGAGGGTGAAAGTGGTGCCGCGTTCAGCCTCAGACACCACCTCGATGCGCCCTTTGTGCGCTTCGACAAGGCGGCGGGTGACGGCAAGGCCGAGGCCGGTGCCGGCATCGCCTTTGCCGGTGAAGAACATATCGAAGATCTGGTCTAGGTCATCGGACTTGATGCCGATGCCGTTGTCGCTGCAGCTGATGGACAGGCTGGAACCGCCGTCGCAGAGCCAGGCGTCGATCTTGACCCAGCCGCCGGTCTGGCCGTCGTGACGGGAGACCACCGCATCAGCGGCGTTGTTGAGCAGGTTGAGCATGATCCGGTGCAGTGCCGTCGGGTCGAGCTCGGCCGAGAGGGCCTGATGGCCGAGATCGGGGGCGATCTTGAGCTCGATGGCGAGGCTGGTGAGATGCGGTTTGACCAAGCTGGCGGCTTCGGCGAGCAGCTCGCCCACCGGCTGACGGGTGATTTGCAGATCATATTCCTTGGCCAGGTTGAGCAGGTCCAGCATCAAGGCGGTGAGGCGTTTGTGATTGCGGCTGAGGATGGTCCAGGCTTCGTTCATCAGCTCCTGGTCTTTGTCATCAATGCCCATGCGCATCAAATAGAGGCAACCATCGACGCCAGTGAGAATGTTCTTGATGTAGTGCGACAGGGAGGCCGAGGCGTTGCCGAGAGTGGCGAGGCGTTCGTTGGCGATGTTGCGGACATTGAGGCGGTGATTCGCCACCCAGGGCGAGGCGATCAGGCAGAGGGCGGAGACGGCGCGCAGCTGCACCGGACCGAGGGTGGCGCCGGCGATGCAGACGATGCCGAGCAACTCGTTGTGGACCGCCATCGGCGCCGCCATGTGCCGCCGGACGATGCCGCCGGGCAGAATCACCGGGTCGGTGAGCAGCGCTTCACGCGAATCCTGCACTTGCAGGAGCAGGCCGGGGGGCAGGTCGGCAGGAGATTTATTGACCCGTTGACCACTGGTATTGAGGCCGAAGGCGTAGCGGATCGAGCCGCCGCCGTCGGACGTGGTGGTGAAGATATCGACAATCGAATTCGGGCAGGCTTCATGGAGCATCTGGCCGAGAGCGGCGAGCACATCCTCTTCGGACGCCAGAGACGCCATTTTTTCGTGCAATTCGAGGGCGTTGGCCAAGGGGAAGTCGTTGCCGCTGCTGTCCGCCTGAGTCGCCATCAAGGGGTCGCGGGAATCGAGACGGAAGGCGATGGTCGGCGTGTCGGAGCTTTGACGCTGGCTGACTTCCGCTTCAAAAAGGGAGGCGCCGGCGCGGAAGCGCAGGGTGCCATTGACCGGAGTCGGCTGGCGCAGGGTGGTTCCGCCCACCAAGGTGCCGTTGGTCGAATCAAGATCTTCGAGGAGCCACTCGCTGTTTTTCAAGAAGAGGCGGCAGTGGCGGCGCGACAACATGCCGTCTTGGATGCAGATCTCGCAATCGCGGGTCCGCCCTAGGGTGACGGCGGAACCGTGCACCGGGAATTCCTGGCCCGCTTCGGGGCCGGAGATGACCCGGATGATGGCGAGTTGGTTTTTTTGTTGGCCCACCTGAAAATCTCCTGAAGAACGGCTGCGGAAATGTCTGGTCGCTATGACAATAGCTTACATCATAATGAATTTCCGGACACGGCACAAGAGGAATTCAAGGGAAAATCCCCAGCGACTGTGACATCATCGCGTCACGGCTGAAATTCAGACGTGGCTGGCGCTTCCAGCTCCAGAAAAGGCGCTTCAGCGCAGCTTGAGAGGCACCTCGCCCAAGAAGATTTTCTGAATGCGGCCAGAGTGTTCCAAGTAATCCAGGACGGCGCCACGGCCCTCGTTGACGCTCTGATAAGTCATCGGCTTGCCATCCGCATCGAGATGCGACAAGCTGATGCCGCTGAGATCGACCGGGTAGATCCCCTTGACGCGCTTCAGGCTTTCGACTTCCAGGGCCAGGCGGAATTGGGTCAGGCGCGAGATTTCGTCTTTCAATTTGCCCTGGATGGCAAGCCATGACCCACCGTATTGATCCCATAATTCGCTATCGTCGCCTTTCCAGGCTCGGCCATCGATCTCGGCCTGAAGGCGATAGAAGGTTTGGAGAATGTCGGCATCTCCCCAGGCCGTGTGACGGAAGCGGCTGACTTTAAGTCGATCTTTCAGGCTCAAGGAAGCGCCGGTGCCAATCGAAATTACCAAGAAGGGGCCGCCTTCGATCGACTGGAAATCGGTGTTGATAAAATGCGTTCTCTCTGCAATGCGGACATTCCTCTCCGCTGCCGGCCAGGGTTTCAGCTCCGCCGCCGCACTTTGTAATTGCGCCAGTTCAGCATCGCTCAAGAGGGGGAGCTGCCGGGCGAGACTGCTTACGGCGATCCCGGTGATCGCGACCCGGACCAAGGAGTTGATGAGGAAATGCGGCGGCTCATCCAGAGGAAGAGGCGTCCGCAGCATCAGCAAGCGACATCGCTGGGCTTCTTCCCGCTTGCCGAGGGAGAGTTCATAGACACTCAGGTCCGAAAGGAAATTGACCGTCTGGCGGCAGGACCCGAGTTTGGGAAGGATCGAGGCATAGTTTGCTGAGCTGTAATCGAGCTTGAATTGGAAATGCGGTTTCCGCAAAGCGGACCCGAAACGCACGAGCAAGTCGGGGTGAGCTTTCATCAAAGTCGCGACATCATCGACCCGTTGATGAAATTGGCTGAGCGCGGCGGCGTCAAGTTTTTCTCGAGCTTCCGGCGAGGGCAAACCGAGGCGCAGGCGAATGACGGCGACATTGTCTTCCCTTCGCTCGTATCTGAGGAAAGAGCCACCATGGCGAAACGCATTGCTGCTGCCGATGTCCTGCCAGATCGTTTCGAGCAGGGGGCCGCCGTTGTCGGTTTCTGGAATGGCGGCTGGCTTGAGGTCGGCCATGCTTGTCGGCTCGCCGCGGGCCTTGAGATCAGCGATGCGTTGTTGCAAAGCCCAACGCCAGGGCAGGCCGACGATGAAGACGAGGATCAGCACCGTCAGGAGGCTGAACGAGGCGAGGCTGATCAACAGGGTGCGGCGCGAGATGGACATAAAAAACTCCGAGATTGCACCAGTATAGCCCTGAGCCCAGGGCGATAGCAAGTTTTTCCCCGGAGTTTGGCGCGCCTCAGTCGGGCGGCGTCAGCACCCAGCCCTTCTTGATCTCCTCGTCGCGGAAGCGGGAGAAGATGGCCGTATTCATGACTCAGGGCCGCTCCCATCGGCTTCCTCGATTCGCTTCTTGAGGGCTTCATCGCCCCGCACCCCGAGCTTCATCATGTTGCTGGCGCGGCGGATGACATTGCCGTTGCCAGTGAAAAGCTTGCTCCGAGCATCGTCGTATTCGGATTGGGCTTTGGCGAGGGCCTTGCCGATCCCGTCGAAGTCATCAACGGCGGCGTTGAGCTTCTTGACCAATGCCTCGGCCTCTTTGACGATCTGGTCGGTGTTGCGGTTCTGGCTCTCGACTCGCCAGATCTGGGCGACGACGCGCAAGGTCGCCAAAAGGGTCGTCGGGCTGACCACCAGGATGCGTTTCTTGAAGGCTTCCGCCCAGAGCTCGCCATCGAGACTGAGAGCAGCGGAGAAGGCCGCTTCGCTGGGCAGGAAAAGCAGGGTCATGTCGAGGGTGCGGCCCTTCAAAGACTCCTTGACGGCCTCGGGATAATGCCGCTCGGAAAGCCCGCTGATGTGCTTGCGAAGGCTCGCCAGATGTTCGCCTAAAGCCTGCTGACGCTCGCTCTCGTCGACGGCGTTGACGGCGCGGATGAAGGCGCTCAGCGACACCTTGGCGTCGATGACGATGGCCTTGCTCTCGGGCAGGAAAACCACGGCGTCGGGACGGCCGGCGACGTCTTCGTCGGAACGCACCGCGACTTGCAATTCGTAGGTGACGCCGCGCTCAAGCTGGCTGGCTTCGAGCAGGCGGTGCAGAGTGAGTTCGCCCCAGGCGCCTTGCGCCTTGGTGTCCGCCCGCAAAGCCCGGCTGAGTTTGTCGGCATCGGAGCTGAGTCGGACTTGGGCCGAGAGAAGATCCTTGAGGTTCTGCTGCAGGGAAGCCCGATCCTGCAGATCTTTGCTATGAACCTCATTGATGCGGGTCTGCAATTCCAGCAGACGGTCCTTGAAAGGTGTCAGGGTTTGCTCGACCTGTTGACGCCCTTCGCCGAGCAGGGTCTTGCCTTGTTCATCGTAAAGCTGCTGCGCCATCGCCCGCATCTGCTCGGGCAGACGTGCCTGCGTCTCGGCAAACTGGCGCTCGCGTTCGGTCACCAAGTCCTGGATGCGGACGATCTCGCCTTTCAGCCGTTCAATCTGGTTATTCGCCTCACCGAGCTTTTCCTGGCTTTCGCGAAGCTGTTTCTTGTGATCCGTCAGCTCCTGATCGAGCCGCGATTTCTCGGCCTGCGCCGCCTGTGCCTCGGCTTGGGATTTGGCACGGGCGGATTCCGCCTCGCCCTTGGCTTGAATCGCCGCGTCGCGTTCGGCCAGTGTGGCTTTCGTCGAAGCTTGTAGATCCTTGACTTGCCCGGCAATTTCGCGACAAGCCGCCAGATCGCTGGCGAGCTGATCCTTCTCTTTCCGCAGTTCATCGCTCAAGCGAGTGGACTCGGCCTTTTCCTGGCTCGCGCGTTGCTCAAATTCCTCTTTCGCCTGAGTCAGCAAGCGGACGCTGTTGGCTGCTTCCGCGGCTTGGATTTGCGCCGCCCGCGACTCTCCCTCAGCCTTGGTTTTGCTGCTCAATGCCTCTTGGATTTGCCGGCTTGCCTGTTCGCCAAGGAGCGCTTGAGCTTGTTGCTCAAGCAGCTTGGCGTTAAGCCCATCTTCGCGGCTACGGGCCTGGGTGAGAGATTGACGCCAGAGCCAGATGACGAGAGAGAGGAGGAGTGAGAGAATGATGATGGAAAGCAGAAGAGCGCTAGTCATTTGGAGTCTCGATTATTGGGCGGTGACGAAATTGTCCAAGCCACTCAGGAAAACCCTGAAGCTGGTGGATGAGTTATCCTCCGGACTGGGCGAGAGAAACAGGCCGATCCGTTGGCTGCCGGCGATCTGGGTGTATTCCGGCAGGATTTTTTTGAGCTCTTGTTTAGGGTTGCCCAGATCATCGGGCTGCCGGAATTTGCTTTTATGGCGCTGCTGGCCATGCTGAGGTCGATTGAAGGCCTGCGCCACGGCGGCAAGGTCGCCGAGATACCAGGATTCAAGTTCCCGGCAGACAATGCGGATCAAGGCCCCGGGCTGGCCATTTTGGCGACAGAGATCGCGAATTTTCTGCTTCAAAATCAGGCAGTCGTTGGCGTCTTTGTCGTGCAGGATGACGAAGCGCGCGTCCGACCAGCCGCGAAGCTTCGCCGGGATCTTCGCCATCAGATCGGACTTGCCGCTGAAGGCGATGACGCGGAAGTCGCGACCCTCCAGCCAGTCCGGATATTTGCGTGGAATGAAGGCGTCGAGAAAGGCCTTGGCCGAGGGCTCTTCAGTGAGAAAAACCATCAGGCTCATTGGGGGTCGGCGCCCGTGAAAAAGCCCTGTTGCCAAAGCCAGCCCAGCTTGTCACCTTCGGCGACGAAACGCATGATCTGCTCGTCCTTGCTGGCGGCCTTGATGCTGCTGCCGCCCTTCGCCTTGGTGAGCCAGAAGACCTCCTTCGGCTCGCAGGCATTGAGGAAATCGGGGGAATGGGTGGAGACGAAGACCTGGCCGCCGCGACGGGCATAATCCTGGAACTCCTCGGCCAGCTCCATCAAGAACTTCGGGTAGAGCTGGTTTTCGGGTTCCTCGATACACAAAAGCGGATGCGGCGACGGGTCGTGCAAGAGGACGAGGTAAGCCAGCATCTTGATCGTGCCGTCGGAAACATAACGAGCGAGGAAGGGATCTTCAAAAGCCCCGTCCTGAAACTTCAGCAGGATCTTGCCCTCATCCGTCACCTTGGTCTCCACCTTGCTCAAACCGGGGATGCGGTGCTCCAGCTTTCTCAGGATCTTCTGGAAGATCTCCGGATGCTGCTTGTGCAGGAATTCGACCACCAGGGAGAGGTTGTCGCCTTCTCGCGACAGGTGTTCGGCATAACCGCTTTCCTGTTCGCTCCGAGCCCGGTTGATGTGGAAATCGGAGATGTGCCAACCCTCGATCAAGTCGCCGAGTGCCTTCACGGCAGGAAATTTCTCGAACTGCGCTAGGCCCTTGATCGCCAGGATGTCCGAGCTCTTGAGCTTTTGCGGTTCGCGCTTCAGGTCGGACTCGGTCTCGACAGATTCGAGTTCGTTGGTGACCGCGTCGCCCTCGCCGCGAGCGAAGTCGAGGAAGTGCCAAGGCTGGCCGCTGCGTTCATGGCGACGGTACTTGAGGATTTCGCGCACCACCACGGCGCGCCCTTTTTCTTCATCAATCGCCAGCTCATAGGTGATCAGCCGTTCCCGCCCCTGGCCGATTTCTGCCCGGAATTTGAGCTCGATTTCAATCGGGCCGCTGCTTTGGCGGCTGCGGATCTCCAACAAGCCGCGACTGCCCCCCAGCTTGGCGGCGGCGACGGTGACGTTGGTCTGCATCGCCTCCTTGAGGAAGGCGAAGATGCTGAAGAAAGTGCTCTTGCCGCTGCCGTTGGCACCGACGAGGACGCAGAAACGCGGGATGTCGCGGATCTCGGTGTCGCGGAAGGCTCGGAAGTTCTTGAGGCGCAGGGATTCGATTTTCATGAAGGGGCTTGGGTTGAGGATGGGGGGAAAAATCTGTGGAGCTTTACGGGAGCGACAATTTGTGCTTCACTTCGGTTTCGAAATCCTGAGCCTGGGGGCAGATCGATTTCACCACAGACCAGTTTTTCTCTATCTGCTCGCTGCGAATACGATAATCTTTTCCTGTCTTCTTGAATCTTTCTTTTTTTGGGAGCTGAAGCAATTGCGTTTCAAGGTTCAAATTGCACTGAATATTTGAGAGGATTTTGTGAGGAGATGTAAAGGCCCCAGCAACAAGCCAAGCATCGCTGGATTTTGAAGGGATGCAAACAACCGTTTTGGTTGCCGGTTGGACTGGATCTAACCAACTGGACAATACAATTTTGAGTTGATCAATCGCAGAACTGGGAGGAGGGCAGGAAACCTGACAAGGAAGTGGGTGGAAGTTGTTATCAGCAGCTAAGTTGACGAAATCTGGCCCGTAATCCGCATAAGAATTTCCGAGTACATCTGCATCCAAATGAATGATAATGAGATCAAATTGCGAGAGCGTAGGGTCGGCCTCTAAGCCCCTCGAGGATTGTTCATAGCACCATTTCAAGACTCCGCCCCAGCCAGTGCCCAATTCTGGCCTTGTCGCTTCCGGTTGTAATTGGGTCAGCACGAAAGGGTGATTTGGGTGCAAGATGGCTTTCAATGAGGCTTCAAGAATAATGGTATCGGTGAGGCCCTCAGCGATGAGAGCAATGCGAATCTCACTAGACATTGGGAACCGCTCCCAATTTGCCATTCATCCACAATCGCGACAAGGGATACTCATGATTTAATTTCAGAAGCTCTTCTGATAATTGAATGCGTCGAATCGTGGTGTAACCAAAACTGTTGCGATCGACAGCAAAAAGTCGAACCTGATCATGGGTTAAATCCAGGCCATCCAAGACCGCAGGATTGTGCGCCGTGAATAAAATTTGCCGATCACTGTCGGCTCGGGTTAGCCAACGACAAATTTTCTCAGTTAGGGACTTGATCAGTCTCGGATTGAGAGCTTGATCCATGTTGTCTATGGCCAGGAATTTCGGGGTCTGGGGAGAAAGGCAGATGATCGCAAAAAAGAGAATGTACAAAGCCCCTTCACTAGCATCATGAGCTGAGAGTTTGTTGCTTCCCTTCCGCATGAAGCGATCCGTAAACTTCAAAATGTCTCCTGAGCGAGCGACTGCAGGCGACAAGATCTCGCCCGCTTCTTTAGCGCTTTCAATATGGGATACCCAGTCGATCAATCCGTAGATTTCATCGGCAATCTCGTCATCGTTATCGAGAATGTCTTTTTTGAATTTCTTGAAGGCATCGGCGAGCGAGCCCCCCGACAAACCGAGCGGGCGGTGAGCCTGAGGATCACTCAATAAACTCCTCAATGTCGGGGTGTTCGGCGTGTAAATGACATATTGCTGCAGGCGAGCCATGAATTTTGCGACTGGGTCGTCGGCAGAGACGGTGACGAGCTGAAGGGCGGCCATTCCCATGCTGGGATTGAGACTTTTTTTATTGCGAACACCGTCGGCCACCAACTCCTTTTCTCCGCTCAGCCGCTCGGTTTTGAAATTCCACGCCGGCTGCGGTTGCTCGAGGGGGTTTAGCAAGCTGATCTGATATTCGGGATGATAGGTCTTCCTCTTGGCCGTGAGTTCCTCTGAACCGCTAGCGGTAAAACCGATGTGAACGGGGGTTTTTTGGGAGGCGAAGGAGGTCTTGTAGAGACGCGGCACGCCAGGACGGACGCCCCGTCGCAACAGGGATTCATCATCGACCTTGCCGTTGGCAGCAGCCCCCAGAACCCCGATGGCTTCCAGGATGTTGCTCTTGCCGACCCCGTTGGCGCCGATGAAGCAGTTGACTCGCCCAAGCTCAAGTTGCATCTCGACAATCGACTTGAAGCCGTTGATCTGGATACTCTCAATCATGTCTGTGCTCCCGTATAAATTCGATCGCTCTTCGCTTCTCAGATTTTTCGATAACAATCTACATCATCCCAATCTTCTTCACCGCTTCCCCCAACTTCTCCGCACCCTCGATCGGGTTGCCTTTGAAGATCATCAGGTAGCGGTACTTGTTGTCGATGCGGCGGGACATGGCTTACTCCTGAATGGATTTCTTCGGCTTCGTGACTTTTTTCACCAGTTTGGCAGTATCCTTCTCCGCCACCAGCTTTTCATAGAGTTTGAAGAGGAGTGCACAGCGCGAGGCGTCGTCGGCCTTGCCTTTGTAGCCGTAGGCGGCGTCCACTGCTCGATCCAAGGCTTCATGTGCCGTACGCAAATTCGCTGGCATGGTCAATGGATCATAAAGATCGGCCAGGGAGGAGCTAGGATGCGCCGCCCGGGCGTCCAAGACGGCTTGCGCCTTGGCTTCAATTGCGGCTTGATGTTTGTCGGAAGGAATGGGCCAGGGGAAGGTGTTGTAGACAATTCCGGCAGAATAACGGTAGTCACTTTTCAAGCGACCGCAGACGGTGCGCATCCAAGCCATGTGCATCTGCGATGTGATGACGCCGAAGTGATGACGAGTAGCATTAGGCACCATTTTGACCAGATTGCTGCACAAGACCTCGGGGCCGACAAAACCGATGGGTATGTATTCACGACGCTCAGAGGAAACCTCGGGAATGACTAGAGAGTATCCTTGCGGGATCGTTTCAAATGCAAATCTTGTCGGTTTTTTAGCGAGCTTGCGTGTCTCCTCGCGTTTCGAGGCCAATCTAGTTTTCATCACAGCATCAATACGCTTTAAACATTCGGGCATGGAGCGCAATTGAGCAGGGGAAGCCTCCCCAAGCCAAAGGCACCAGCGTTCAATGCCATTGATGAATTCTACGGATCCAAGCCAGCGACGGAAGAACTGAGAGGCCGCAGGTTCGAGTGCGATGAAGCTTCGCTTCTCCTCGCTGGTAAACAGGTAGTTCCCCCCATCGATGGGCTGATTTCCCAAACGACTTTCGGGAGTTCCCGGCGAGATGGGGGTCTCGCGATTGGTCACCACCACATCATTGGCATCGACGAGATAAGGGTTGATGTTTTTCGCGAGGATAGGAGTCGCAACCGATTCCAAGTCCTTGGAGTCGAAAATCCGGCGGGGGAAGGGGGGCTCGCCGATGCCGAAACCAATGATGACACAGTGGACAGCCGCTTTACCCGACGCCTCATTCACCCACTTGAAGGTGCGGTGGGCGAAGTCGATCCGGATGCCGCGCCGGAACAGGTCCGGCCAAAGGACGCCGACTTGCTCGCCCTGAGTGATGGAGTTGGTGGAGACAAAGGCGGCTCGGGTGCCGGGATGCCGTTTCATGTAGTCAGCGGCGAGCCGGTACCAGCCCGAAACGAAGTCGAGCAGGCCGGCGTTTTTCACGCCATGAAACACAGCATCGCGATCGATGACCTGTTCCTGGCTCATGTATTTGCCGCCGATGAAGGGCGGATTGCCAAGGATGTAATTAAAAACTGGAGAAGGCTGCGCTCCAATGCCCTCGTCAGAGCCAGGCGGATTCACGGCGAATTCCGGCGTGGTGACGGTGACGCGTCCGTAGCTGGCGGAGGGCTCTTTCACCTCTTTGACCAGATTCACACGGAGCGAATCGGCGTAGATGTGGAGCGACTTTTGACCGAGCTTGCTCCAATCGATCCGCAGCGCATTGCCGTGGCGGATGGTGGCGGCGGCTTTGAGCGGGATGCGCAAGAAGTTTTGGCCAAATTCACGGGAGACGATTTGGTTGATCTGGTGGTCGACGAGCCAGAGTGCGGTTTCCGCAATCAGGGCAGGGAATTCATCGATTTCTATGCCGTACATCTGGTCAACGGAGACGCGGATGAACATATGGATATTGAGGAAGCCGTCACGGAAGCCGGACTTATTGATGGGGTAGAGAAGTTTGAGTGTTTCCAGCTCCAACAGGCGCAGTTCACAGTAGGCGATGACGAGGAAGTTGCCGCAGCCGCAGGCCGGATCAAGGAGGCGGGTGTCGGCGAGTTTATCATGGAAGGCCTTGAGGGCATTTTCGCGCGCCTTGGTCACGGGGCGGGCCGCCAATTCAGCCAATTCGGCTTTGTAGGAGTCGAGGAAGAGCGGGTCGATGACTTTGCGGATGTTTTCTTCCGAGGTGTAGTGCGCGCCCTTCTCCCGGCGTTCCTTGGGCAACATGACACCTTGGAAGAGCGAGCCGAAGATGGCGGGGGAGATGAGTGACCAGTCATAGTCGCAACATTTGAGCAGGGCGGCACGCTGCTTGTCGTTCAGTGCCGGGCAATCGAGGCGTTCACGGAAGAGACCGCCGTTGATGTAAGGGAAGGCTTTGAACTCCTCGGGGAGAGACGCCTGGCGCTTTTCAGTATCGAGGGTTTGGAAGAGCTGAGCAAGTCGGGCGCCGAGGTCGGAGCCGTCGCGTTTGGAGCGGCGGACAAAGTTGGTGAAGGAGCACCAAGGGAAAATATCGGTGTCTTCCGCGAAAAGTGAGAAAAGGACTCGGACGAGGAAGCGTTCGAGAGCGTGTCCCTTGAAATCGTCGGCCTTGATCGAGTCGTGCAGTTCACCAAGCAGTTTCACTGCCTTGAGGTTGACGACGGTCTGCGAATCTGAGTGGTGAGTGTCTTCGTTGCGGATGAAGCCGAACGACGCAAGGTGGCGGGGCAGCTCGGAGAGATCGAAGGATTTGACAGGCTTCTGAGCGCTGCGGCCTTTGGCGTTCTTGAAAAGGCGCTGAGTGTTTTCCTGATCGTCACCGAGGTCGTAGAGCTCGAATCTGGCGAAGTCGCAGGTGAGGACCCAGCGCGGCACTTCGGTGCTGTCTTCGAGGGCGGCGATGTAAGCAAAGGCTTGATCAGCGGCTTTCCGTAGATCCTTGCCGGTGGACTTCATTTCGACGAGGAAGCGGCCGGGCCAGAAGAGGTCTATGTAGCCATCACCGCGACCTTCGCGAGGGACGGCGTGTTCAAAGCGGGCGTCGATCTGACGGCGTTCGCGTCCGAAGATGCGGAAGAACTCATCGAGGAAGGATTTCGCGTCGGCCTCCTCGCCATGGGGACCGTCCCAACGCTTGGAGAAGGCTAGGGCGTTGGATTTGAGATCGTGGTGGGTGAGAATGGCGCTCATCAGGCGTGCTCCTGCAGGTGATTGACGACCTTGTCATTACCGATCCAGTGGAGAGTGGGCATGGGGGATCTTCATTAAGTTTTGTTAGAGGTGTGTGATGCGAGACAGCATCATGCGAGGGACCAGGATTTCAAGAGCTTGGTGGCAAGCTCAATCTTCGTGGGGCCAGTGGAAGTGGACGGTCAAGGATTTGCCGAGAGCGGAGTTCCAGTGCAGGCGTTTTTCGTATTGGAGGCGGCCGAGGACAATGGCTGGGGCGATATGCTGGGTGGCGGCAAAGCGGCGGATAGAGCTTTCGGAGAAGTCGTGGCGTTTGACAAAGGCTTGGTAATCCTGCTGGGGGATGAGCCAGTCGCGAGCGAAGTCATCGGCTTCGGCCTCTTCTTTGGGGTCGAGTCCGTCTTCTCGGAAGATATCGAGGAAGACGAGGCGTTTGCCATGTTTGAGGATATGGCCGGCTTCGTGGAAGAAGGTGAACCAGAATTTATCATCGGTCTTGCCGCGCAAGCTGAGGAGGATGAGGGCGTGGTGGCTGCTGAGCCAGCGGCTGGCACCGCTGACGGGGCAGCCTTTGGGGGCGGGGGCGAGGGCGACGGCGACGCCGGCGAGGGCGCAAAGCGATTGCAGCTTGGGGAGGAAGCTTTTCGGGTCAGGGTCTTGGCTCAAGCTACGGACTTGCTGCAGGGCGGCGCGGAAGCGTTCCGCATCATAGCTTCGGCAATCGAGTTTCGCGGCCTGGATTTCCCCTTGTCGCAGCCAAGTGCTGACGGCGGGGGCGGTGCGCAGCAGTTTTTGATGGGCGCGGTAGGCGGCGACTGGCTTGGCGTATTGCTCTTGCCAAGCGGCGACGCTGGCGACATTGAAATAAGTCAGTGCGGCTTGGACTTGGGCGGGGGTGTCGGCAATTTTTTCGATCCAACCAAAGCGGATCATATCGGCGAGGGGCAGTTCCTTGAGCCAGGCGGCGGCGGCGGACAAGGTTTCGCGGTCTTTGTTGCGGGCGATTTGTTCGCGGAATTGGCTTTCGAGATTGAGCCAGAAACGGGCGGAGCCGCCAAGCACTCGTTCCAGCTTGAAGGCGGCATCTTCGGTGAGGCCGGTGTGGCCTTTGATCAGTTCGGAGATGTGCTTTGGGGTGAAGCCGGTGCGGGTGGCCAGTTCGGCTTGCGTCCACGAGCGTTGTTCAAGGAGGTCCTGGATGCTCTCTCCGGGCGGGGTGAGCCAGTCTGGGGCGAAGTCGCTCAGGCTTTCGTAGGTGGAAACGCGGCTAGTCATGGTAATCCTCGGCGGCGATGATGGTGATGTCGGTAACTTGCTGCCAATCGATGGAGCCGTCTTCTCTGAGGGGCGGCGGCTCTTGTGACGGGGCGAAAATCAGGCGGTGGCCGCCGTGCAGATCAAGGGCGAATTGGCCTGCCCGCTTGTGCTTGAGCGGGTGCGGCCTGCCGCCGGCCAGCTCGGCGACGCTGGGAGCGGCAAAGAGCTGCGAGAGCCGCAGTTGGAGCTTCTTGGCCGAGAGAGGACCAAGGATGCTGACGGCGGTTTTGCTGTCTCGGCAGAGTTTTTCGATCTTGTTTGTGGCGAAGCTGATTTTCATGAAAGATATTAACCTAATAGGTTCATGATTTCAAGCAGCTGGCAGCAAGATCTCGGCTTGCTTCGGGGGTAGGTCGTCTATCGCGATGCCGAAATCAGAGCGCTTTGCGGGCGGTGTAGATGGTGACTGTGCCGAGGCAGAGGCTGTGGAAGCCGACGGGCTGCAGGCCGGCGGCTTCCATGCGTTTGAGCATTTCTTCCGGCGGCAGGCAGTTGCGGATGGAGCGGTCGAGATAGCGGTAGGCCTCGATTTTCGAGCCGTAGATCCAGGCGCCGAAGGGCAGGGCGATCTTCATGAAGAGGCTATGCCCCCAGGCCACTGGCGGGCATTTGGGGCGGGTGAGGTCGAGCATCACCGCGACGCCGCCGGGAACGAGGACGCGATGGCATTCGCGATAGAAGGCGTCGAGGTCGGGCAGATTGCGCAGGACGAAGGACGAAGTGACGCCGCCGCAACAGGCGTCGCGGAGAGGCAGGTTAGTGGCGGACAGGCGGAGCACTTCGGTGGCGTTGCCGCTATTGGCGGCGATGTCGAGGAAGCCTGGAGTGATGTCGCCGGAGATGAAGCGGACGCCGGGCAATTCCTGGCGCGCCGTGAGGGCTAAAGAGCCCGGGCCGCAGCCGACATCGAGGACCGGTGTCGACGCGGGCAAATGGTCCTTCAAAGTGGCGAGGAGGATGCGGCGCCAGCGTTCGCACATGCCGAGGGAGATAAAGCGGTTGACCGCCTCATATTCCGCCGCGATGGTTTGGAACATGGCGGTGACGCCCTCTTCCCATTGGCGGGAATCGTTTTTGTTGACATCGCGGCCGAGTTTTTCGGCGGCGGGAATGGACTTGGGCGATTCGGGCATGGGAGTGACCTGGGGGCTGATGCGCCGAGCTTATTTGCGGAGGGCGGCGAGAGTCGCCTCAAGGATGGCGGCGGCGGCGGGATCGAGCATCGGATCGAGATCTGTGATCACCGAAGTGAAGACGCCGGGACCGAGAAGCGGCGAGTTGATGTAGCCGCAGCCCGCGGCGACCGCGGCGAGGCCGGATTTGCCGTCGGCGGTGGTGACGATGAAACTGATCCCTGCGCTCGGGCGGATAATCGCAGCATCACCGAGGCTGAGGGTTTTCTCAGGCAGGTTGCCGACCAGGGTCAGTTTATCCTTGCCGGAGTTGACGCCGTCGCGGAGGATGTCGGCCATGTTGCGGCCGCCGCCGCCGCTGAGGAAGCCGCTGATTTTATCGAGGCATTTGACCTTGTCGCCGCCGATCCACAGCAGGCGTCCGCCCTGGCTGCGGTAGTTTTCGAGGGCGTCGATGAGATCGTTGCGTTTCCAGCCGTGCAGTTCCTTACTGAGCTGGGTTGCGGTGACGATGAGGAGCGGCATTTCCGCGGGTGTCGGCAGCTTGCCGAGTGCGGCGAGGCGGAGGTCGACGGCGCGGAAGCCGCCGTTGGCGACGAGATGGCGGGCGACCGCCGGCCCGATGATGCGCGATCCTTGGCCGAGGAGGGATTGCGGCAGGGGCCAGTCGGCTTCGATGAGAAGGCCGGTTTTCGACTTCGGATCGGCGCTTTTCAGGACCTCGGTCCAGGCCGGGCCGTCGTCAAGACGGAAGGACTGCCACAGCTCTTCGCCGGCGGCCAGTTTGGCGCTCAGCTCATCCGGGTTGAAAGCGACTTTTTTGGTGGCGAAATGCTTCGCTGTGCGGATCAGCTGCAGGGCCGTTTCGAGGGCGAGAAGCTGACCGCGGGCGATGGCGATTTCACCGTTATTGGTAAGCGGCTTGTCACTCAGCAGAGCGCGGCGGGAGTTGTCGAAATATTTGTCGCTGTGGAAGCGTCCCGCCTGGCCCAATTTGAAGAGTCTTTCGCTGAGGAAGACGGCGAGTTCTTCGGGGGTATCGCAGACGGCTTTTACGGACGCTGCCTTGCGGCTGAAGGCGGCCAATTCTTTTTTGCCGGTGTCGCGGCTGATCACTTCCGAAAAAGAGGCGTCGACGAGATCGCGCAAGGCCAATGGCTTGCCGGCAAAACTGCGTTCGGCGCCGTCATTGAGGGTGTAGTCGCGGAAGTAGGCGACGCGGGCATCGTTTTCGATGGCGACGGCATCCTGGCAGATGGCGATGATGGCGCCGCACCAGAGGGCGCTGCGGGCCTTGTCTTGACGAGCCATCGCCTCGGAAGCGAGCTTAAAAAGGTGCGGCAGAGCACTGGGGGAACGGAGTTGGCGAACGACCAGGAAGCTGTGCGCTTTCAGGTAGGCGCTTTCTTCGGGCAGGCCTTTCAACTCGCTCACTTGCGAGCCGCCTTGGTCCGACAGTTTGACGAAATCTGCCGCGGCGTGGACGAGTCCGTCGCAGGTGTCGTGTTCTGCGGGCGACAGGACGCCTTCCAACTCGCTGGCGAGTCGGTTGCGGTCGACATCGCTGAGAGCCCAGGCCGAGCTGGAGAAAAACAGTGAGAGAGCTGTGCTGCAAAGAAGCTTCATGGGATGGGCCTTCCGGAGGTTGTTTTCGAGGTCGACGAGCAACTTACAGGGCCGAGCGCCGGAGGGCAAGTCGAAGAAAGTTATCAACAACCTGTTGATAACTGTTTGAAAGCTGTCGATAACGTTGCTACAATAAAGGAACACGCGCCACCGAAAGCGCAAAAAAAATCGAGGGGCCAGGACACTATGGACCTGTTCAAAGCAGTGAGAGATGAAAAACTGAATGAGATCTTCAAACTCCTGAAGTCAGGAGTGGATGTCAATCAAAAAGACGAATATGGGAAATCGCCGCTGCATTATTCCTTGAGCCCCTTGGTGACCAGGATCCTGACTGAGCATGGGGCCGACATCAATGTCATCGACCGCAATGGCCGCACCCCGCTCGACTACGCACCCAATACCAAGATGCATGAAGTGGTGCAAGGTCTCGGCGGTCGCAAAGGCGACATCAAGCTGAAGCCCGACGACATTCTCTACTCGTCGAAATTCTATACGGATAATATCGAAGCCGATAAGCGAGCCAAGGCGAAAGCTAAAGTTGATGCTGAACTGGCCGAAATCAAAGCCAAGCTGGACGCCGAAACCAAAGCCGCCACGCTTGCTGCGAAAGCGGCCGCCGCCGCCGCCGCGGCCGCCGCAAAAGCCGCCGCTGCGGAAGCCGCCGCTGCTGCCAAAGCCGCCGCTGCCGCTGCCAAAAAAGCTGCCAAAGCACCCCCTCCGCCGCCGGTGAAAGCCGTGGCCAAAGCGCCGGTGAAAGCCGTGGCCAAAGCGCCGGTGAAAGCCGTCGCCAAAGCGTCGGTGAAAGCCGTCGCCAAAGCGTCGAGCAAGATCCTTTCGACACCTGCAAAGGCAGGGTCAAAAACAACTTCAGTTGCTTCTGCAACGAAGATGGAAGAACGAAGCAATCGAATCCAATCCAAAGCAACCAACGGGAAGAATACCATGGCCTCCAAAAAAACCGCCCCCAAAGCCGCTGCTAAGCCCGCCGTCGTCGCCGCTAAACCCGCCGTCGTCGCCGCTAAGCCCGCCGTGAAAGCCGCCGCCCCTAAAGCTGCCGCCAAGCCCGTCGCTAAAGCTGCCGCCAAGCCCGCCGTCGTCGCTGCCAAGCCCGCCGCCGTCGCTGCCAAGCCCGCCGTGAAAGCCGCCGCCCCCAAGGCCGCTGCTAAGCCCGTCGCCGCCAAGAAAAAATAATCTGACCGGATTCGGCTGCTTCAAAGGAGATCCGGGTGTCCTTCGGGACCCCGGCCTCTTCTTTTTAGGAGCTGAACCTTGGCCTTAAACCCCCAGTCTTTCCCCTTATGCCTGAGCTTCCTGACACCCCCGCTCTGCGTTTCCTCCGCGACCGCCAGATCGACTTCATCGCCCACCGCTTTCCGTATGTCGACAAGGGGGGTACAGCCCACTCTTCGCAGGTCCTCGGTGTCCCCGAATACGAAGTCATTAAAACTCTCATCATGCAAGATGATGCCGGCCACCCGCTGGTCATCCTCATGCATGGCGACCAGAATGTCGACACCAAGGTGCTGGCTCGTCAGCTTGGCCGCCGCAGCATCAAGCCTTGTGATCCCGAGCGGGCCCAGCAACTCACCGGCTACCAAGTCGGCGGCACCAGCCCCTTCGGCCTCGCCAACCCCCTTTCCATCTGCGTCGAGGAGACCATCCTTTCCCTGTCCCGCCTTTTGATCAACGGCGGCCAACGCGGCTTCCTCGTCGAAATCTCCCCTGACGACCTCAAAAAAGTCCTTCATCCCTTGCCTGTTTCCTGCGGCAAATCAAAGTAGGGGTTGTAAGGGGTGTAAGGGTTGTAAGGGTTGTAAGGGGTGTAAGGGTTTTAGGAGGGAGATCACAGAGTCACATGGTCATTAGCGTTTGTCTTCGCCTTTAAAACCCCTTAAAACCCCTACACCCCTAAAATCCCTCATGTCCGACTATTCCTTCACTGCCAGCGGCACGCTGTTTTCGCAGCGTTATGACGACGTCTACGCCATGGACGGACATGGTCTTGACGAGACCGAATTTGTCTTTTTGGCGCCCAACCGGGTGAGGGAGAGATTGGCGCTGGGAGAGTCCTTGCGGATTGGCGAAACCGGCTTCGGGACTGGTCTCAATTTCCTCTGTCTTTGGCAGGCCTGGAAAGAGGGCGGGGGCTGCGGCGAAATCCTTTTTGTCAGCACCGAAAAACACCTCTTGGATCGTGCTACTCTGGCGCAATCCTTGGCCCCCTGGCCGCAGCTGCAAGCGCTGGCACAACAACTGGTCGCGGCGCTGCCTCCCGCCTTCCCGGGCCAGCATCTTCTCGACTTTGAAAACGGCCGTGTCCGCCTCCTGCTGCTGTTGGGGGACGCGAGTGAATCGCTGAGCTCTTGCGATGTCCCCATCGACGGTTGGTTTCTCGATGGTTTTGCGCCGGCGAAAAATCCCGATTTGTGGTCCGATGCGCTCTTCGCGCAGATTGCCCGCCTCTCGGTTCCGGGCGCCACCCTCGGCACCTACACCGCCGCCGGCCTGGTCAAACGCGGCCTCGCCGCCGCCGGCTTTGAAGTCAGCAAAAGCAAGGGCTTCGCCCACAAGCGCCACCGCGTCACCGCGGTTTTCCGCGGCCCGGCGCCGCCGGCTCGCCGCGAGCTGTCCTCGTGGGCGGCGATTCCCCCTCTGCGGCGGCCGCAAAAAGTCGCCGTCATCGGCGGCGGCATCGCCGGCTGCAGCGCTGCCTGGGCCTTCTCTCGCCGCGGCTGTGAGCTCACTCTTTTTGATCCGCAAGGGATCGCGGCGGCGGCTTCCGGCAATCCTCGCGGCATGCTGGCGCCCCAGCTCACCCGCCTGGGCACGGCGCAGGATTTCCTCAGCGGCTGCGGCGCGCTCTTCACTTTGCGGCTGGCGCAACAAATCGGTCAGCGCGTCGATCTTGGTCTGGTGGAAATCGCGGAAGACGCCGCCGATGCCTCGCGTCAAAATGCCGCCGCCGAACGCCTCGGTCCCGGTCATTGCGCCAGCCGCGAATTGCCGGCTCCCTGGCTCGCTGCCGATGGCGCCGTTTTGTTGCCCTGGGCCGCCGCTCTTCGACCGCCGGCGCTGTGCCAGGCGCTCTTCGATGACTCGGGGGCCGCGCTAGTGCAAAGACGCGTCGGCCGGGTCGCCGAAAAGGCCGGTAATTGGACGCTGCACGGCCCAGAGGATGAGTCTCTGGGCGACTACGACACGGTGATTTTCTGCGCTGCCTTGGACAGCGCCAGCTTCCTGCCCGACTTTGCTCCTTGGCTGCGGTCGGTGCGCGGCCAGATCTGTCTGATTCCGGCCGCCGCCCTGCCGTCTTTGCCCGCCACCGGACTCAATTTTGGCAACTATCTCGTCCCTTGCGAAGACGGCCAATCACTGGTTCTCGGCGCCAGTTTCAAGATGGGCGATCGCGGCGTCGATCTGCGTCCCGAAGAGTCGGCAGAGCTCTTGTTGTCCTTGCAGAAAATCCTCCCCGGCCACGATCTCAGCGGCCTCGATCCGGCCGGTCTTCCTGCCCGTGCCGCGCTGCGTTGCGCCAGTCCTGATCAGATCCCGTGGATCGGCCCGGTGCCCGATGTCGAGGCCTTCCGTCGCGACTACGCCTCCCTGCGGCAGAATGCCCGCCGTCAGGATTTGCCGGCGCCGCAAATGCGACCGGGCCTGTGGCTCAGTGTCGCTCATGGCTCACGCGGACTCGCCACTGCTCCCCTCGCCGCCGCCGAATTGGCCTCGCTGGCTTGCGACGGCTTCAGTCTGTTGTCCGACGATCTGCGCGCCGCGGTGCATCCTTGTCGTCTCCTCGCCCGGGCGATGAAGCGCGGCGAATAATTTATGATGGTTTTCGCGCAACACTCTGCCCTCGCCGGGAATCCCCCGGGTGAAAGCCAGTCCTTTGCCTCCTTGGTCTGGATGCGATCGCCGGCGGCAAACCGCAGGAAGGCCGAGCATGCACAAGCGTGGCACTTTGATTGAACCTAAGACTTCCTGACCCACAGCGGCAAAGCATGGGAATAGCGATGGCACCTGCTTTGATTGATTTGATGCTCAACCCCACAGGGGTTCCATCCCACGGCCACGGACTTAAGCTTTCGTCTTAAAAACTGGCATCAGACATGCACCCGGGATTTCCGGCATCCGCGGTCACCCCAAGCTGCGGATTTTCATCCGCTGTTTCGGGCAAGGAGGGAATTCGGTGGCGACGAAGGTGCCAAAATCTTGTCCTCATCACCTGTCGGCACAGCTCCGCCGCTCACCTCGCCTCGTGAGGGAAGTTTGCCGTGATGAGCTCAGCTCAAACCTAAATTCTGCAAAAAATTAACATGATCCTTGATTCTTCTGCTTGACTCCTGCTTAATTTGGATTATGTTAAATTATTGACATAATCCAAATTCCCAGCACGCAGGAGCCCCGCCATGAAAAAATTCATCGTCGTCCAGAAGCGCGCATCCGGCGCCACCCAGATCTCCGCCGCCCACTACCAAGGCGAACGCCCGACCCGCATTCAGAAACGCGTCCAGCTCGGCATTCTCGATGCTGACGGCCACCTCATGCTCAAGCAGGGACTCAGCCTCGACGCCGCAACCCGCCGCCTCCTCAGGGCCAAAGGCATCGCCGTCAGCGAACAGGCCTCGCCCGGCCGCGGACGCCCCAAAGGCAGCGGCACCAAGACTCAGGAAAAGTCCGTCGCCAAGGCACT
>JAYTMY010000211.1:0-12573 GCA_043748535.1 Lentisphaeraceae bacterium
CCGATCCCATTCCGAACTCGGAAGTAAAGGGCCCTGGCGCCGATGGTACTGCGTGAAGATCGTGGAAGAGTAGGTAGCCGCCAGCCTTTATTTTTAGCCTTAATCCCAGAAATGGGATTATGGCTTTTCTATCTCAGCCTGAGTAGCTCAGTTGGTAGAGCGCGTCCTTGGTAAGGACGAGGTCGTCGGTTCGAATCCGATCTCAGGCTCCAGGAATTAAAACATGAAAACCCTCATCGAGATACTTGATATCATCAACACAGGCAAGCCTGTTTTTGTTGGTGGATCGGGATCAAGCGGTGGGGGTTTCGTCTTTTTAGCGGCGAAACACGCTCAGCCCGAAGCAATTGTCAAGCTCCGTAAACACGGTGAAATGTTGTTGATCGGGGCCCATATGACGCAGAAATCGCGCGCCACCGAAGTCCCGAATGACTTCATTATGGCCATGGCGTTGCGTCGCTGGGCGAGCGAAAATCACTTGGCTGAGCTGGGTCAGATGGCGAGCCAGGAAATTAATGAAGGCGCCTGTCTGATCAGCGCTCTGATTCCAGCGGCCATCGCTGACCTTTGTCGACTGGCGAGTGGCATCCCGAAGGGAATCGCGGTCCAGGTTGAAAAAAATCCAGGCTTCCCTGCCAGCTCGATGGCGGATGTGATTGAACATCGCCTCCGTCATGAAAGTCTGGTGTCGCGCATCAATAGCGTCAACATGCCGACGGCTTATGGCAATTTCCGACTGCAAGTCTACTCGAGTCATTTTGATCCGGCCCGCGGCATTGATCTCGCCTTGACCAGTGGCGGTGACAGCTTCACGGCCGATCAGGTCGTGACGGTTCGGGTTCACAGTGAATGGTCAGTGGCCAACATCGTCAATCGTCTCGCTCATGAAGAGGGATCTTCCTTGAATCGGGCGATGGAACGAATTGCTTCCTCGGGAGAACCAGGGGTGATCATTTTCCTGCGCAACACGCCGGAGCAAGCGGCGCATAGTGCGCTTTTCCGTCATGGCAAACGCCCTTGTGATCTGTGGATCGAAAACGGCAAGATCCAAACCTTGGCGCCAGAGCACATGTCTTTTGGCATCGGTGCTCAGATTCTGCGCGATCTCGGCGTTCGCAAAATGAAGCTTCTCAACAATGCGCCGGTTGATGCTTCGCGCCTGGCTTGTTATGGCCTGGAACTGATAGCCCAGGAGGCATTCGGATGAATCTCGAAACCGCTTGTCGCGCCAGTCTTCAGCATTTGCAAGAAGGTCGCTGTCTGCGATTGATCAGCGGCGAACGACGTCAACTGATCGTGCCGACGGCAACCGCAGGGGAGGGGGCTCTGAGCCAAATCCTCAATCATTGTTCGACGCTGGAAGTGGTGGCCGACGCTCTCGCTTGGGCCAAGTCGGTGCCGGCGAACATCTCCTGCGAAGCCAGTGTGGCCGGTTTAAAACGAGCCTTCGGGTTGCTGGCCGCCGGAGAAATGCCGAACGGCCCAGACCTGATCCCCTTGCGCCTCGTTGATGGCCGCGACTTGCTGAAAAATGACAGCTCGGAAGCGCGTCAACTCGAGCTGCTCAGCCGCTTGGACCTCGGACCTTCTTTTGTCCTCAGCGGCGTCGAGCGCAGCGAAGCGAAAAATGTCTTGTCTGTCACAGCTGACGAAGTGCGGCGCTGGCGGGTTTTCAATCCCCATTTGATCGCCCTCACCGGGGTGACGCGAGTGACCTTGCAACAGGGCGATTTTGATCTGCATTCGTTTTACTCGGAAATTGACCGCCGTTACCATTGGGCCTTTGTCGCTATTGGCCCCGTGAAAGATGCCGAGGCAGCCGCCTTGGTCCGGATCGAGAGTGAATGCCTTACCGGGCATGTTTTCGGATCGCTTCTTTGCGATTGTGGCGATCAGCTGGCGCAAGGTTTGTCAGCAGTGGCCGCATCGGGTTTTGGCGCCTTGGTCTACCTGCGGCAGGAAGGCCGCGGCATTGGTCTGAAAGCCAAGCTGGAGGCCTATTATCTGCAACAGGTGCACGGCATGGACACGGTCGATGCCAACCTCGCGGTTGGGATGCCTGAGGATGCGCGGGATTACCTCATTGGGGCGCAGATTCTCGAGCTTCTCGGCATGCGCCGGATTCAGCTGCTCAGCAACAACCCGGCGAAGATCGAGGGTCTGGAAGATTACGGCATCGAAATTGCCGGACGGACGCCGCATGTCATTCCGCCGAGCGATTTGAATCGCCGCTATCTCGAGGTCAAGCGGGATCGCATGGGGCATCAGTTCTGAAGCAAGTGCCCTTGGCAAGTGATTGTCGGAGCCTGAAAGGCACTTAAGCTATCATTGTGATTGAATCCCTCGCAACCTGCCCCAACCCCCGAGTCACCCATGCTCCACATTGGCTTGATCTCCTATTTGAATGCCTTCCCCTTCACTTGGTCTTTGGAGCGGGATGCTCGTCCCGATTGGCATCTGGTCAGCCGGCGACCTGGTGAACTCAATACGGCCTTGCGGGCGGGGGCGCTGGACCTCTCTCTGATTTCGGCGATGGAATACGCCAAGAACCCCGATCTCTATCTGCTTGTGCCAGGAGTCTGCTTGTCTTCGGCGGGGTATGTCGACAGTGTCCGGCTGCTGTCGAAGGTCCCTTTTGCACAGCTGCAAGGGCAATTGATCCATGTCACATCCGCTTCAGCGACCTCCGTGGCAGCGATGACCATTCTCCTGGCGGAAGAGGGGGTGCGGCCCGGAGCCCTGGCCTCCTACGATCCTGGTGCCGGATTCCCGAAACCAGCTCAGGCCGTGCTCACCATCGGGGATGAAGCGATGAACACCGCCGCCGCCGAGTATACCTATCGCCGCGACATCGGGTCCGACTGGACGGCGCGATTTGACCGTTCGCTAGTCTTTGCCGTCGCAGCTCTGCGTCGCGACCGGACCGATCTTCACGCCCGCGAACTGGCGGATCTGTGCCTTGCCCTTGCCACGGCGCCGGCCTTGGCCTTTAATGATACGGCGGCCTTGGAGGCTTCCTGTAGGCAGCGTTATCCCGCGGTCGCCGACCCCCTCAGTTACCTGAGTCGGCTGCGCTACTCGTGGGGGCCGACAGAGCTCGACGACTTGCGCTTTCTCTTTGCCAAGGCGGCGGAACACGGCCTGATCGGCGCGGCTCCGGCACTGGAATTCTACAACGTCCTGGCTCAGACTCGTGCCTGATTGCGCTTGACGCAGAGTCGGAGGAAAAAAATGCAATGCGGCTGAATTTGTTGTCTCTTCAAATCGATACGCCAACCTTTGAGGATGCCCATGAATCGCTTCGTCTTGTTAGCCTTCCAGGCCTTCCTGGTTAACAGCAGTCCAGCTGTTGACGAGCCGCGTTGCCGCGAAGCGGAAGCTCAGGTCCAGCTTCTCGAACAAGGCAATGCGCGGCAGCGACGAGAAGCCGGCAAAAAGCTGATGGAACTTGGCTTTTTTGCCCGCGAAGCGGTGCAGAAGGGGATGAAACACGCCGACCCCGAAGTCGCCGCCACTTGCGCCGCGATCTGGCAAGAGATCGAGTCGAAGGTGAGCCCGGTGGAGGTCCCCGGACTCGAGGCCTTCATCAAATCCGCGCGGGAAAAACATGTCAACGCGGCCGCTTGGGCCGAAGTGGTGAAAAGTCAGGGACCCGCCGCTTTGGTGCTGGCGGAACCCTACTTGACCGCCGAGGTCTTCGCCGCCGAAGAAGGTGAGGAGGAGGAGGACGAGCCGCCAGAGGTGCAAGGCTTGCTGGTCATGCCGAACATGCAGAGCCGGAATGATGTCAGCCGCGATGACAAGCTGAGCCTTATCCTCAATCCCTTGCTCGACAAGGACGACGGCGCCGCATTGGTGGCCTGGGCCGAAGCGGCACCGGCGCATCGGGCCCTGTGTCTTAAGGCCTTGGCCTTGGTCCAGCCCGGCGATTCCCTCGGATCGCAGAATGCCTTCCTGAAACTCCTCCTCAAGCTGGATCATGAAGCGATTCTGCCGCACCTTGAAAATCTCCATGGCCTGCCCAGCGCCGATCTCGCCAAGCTGTTGATGAATGAAAAGGCGCTGCAGGAAAAAATGAAGGCCAAAGGCGGCCAACTCCTGGCCTTGCTGCGCTCGCTGCCCCTGGTTCTGGCGGAGAGCCGCGACGCCAAAATGGCGGCGCTGAAAGATCTCCCCGAGGATGCCTTTGTCGAAGCCGATGAGCTCCTCTGCGAGAGCCTGATCCTCCTCGGCGATGCCGGCCTGGCAACCGAGTCGAAAAAGCTCAAGGCAAGCGAAGGCCAGGCGGGGGAATGGCGGCAATTCGCCGAGGATGTCCTGGCCGGCAAGGTGGAGGATGTAGCAGGCCGTTGCGAAGAAATTCAGGAATCCGCTTCGTCAAATGGCGGCGACCATGTCGACGTCGCCCTCGCGCTTCTCGGCAACGGCGAGCCCGCCGGCAAACGTCTAGCGGCGTACCTAGTTCCCAATGATGACATCGACACCGCATTCGCGGCGCTTCAGGTCGAAAGCCTGAAGCCCGATCCAGACATAGCCCAGATGCGCGCTGGCCTGCCGGAATACTTTCTTCTAGAGCTGGAAAAAGGCGAGAAATTCTACGCCCAGGTCAGCGGCCTTAATGAAGGCATCCAGAAGTCCTACCAGCTTTATCTGCTCGCCTCGCTGCGCCATCAGCCCGATGCGGTCAAGCATCTCGATGAGGCCCTGAAAAATGCTCCCGCTTCGCTGCCTCTTCTGCTGGAAAAAGCCTTGATCACTCCCGAGGCCGAACGCCCTGCCGCGATCCGCCTCCTCACACAGGCACTGCCTATCGATCTCGACATCGGGGTCTGGCTGCTCAATCGCCTAGCCGACGCCCACGCGACGCCCGATGCCGCGACCCTCGCTTCCTGGATGAAGAAGCTCGATCTCAGCACCGTGAAAGAGACGGATCCCTCATTGACCATCCTGGTCAAGATCTGTCTCGAGAACCATCTCGACGCGTCAATCCTGCTGCCGGTCTTGAAGGAGCCCTCCCTCAACAAGGCCTTGCTGACCCTCAGCGCCGGACGTCGCGCGGAAGCGCTCACCATCTTGAAGACGATTGCCGAGGTCGAGCAGACCGAGCCCGGCCATTTCCTCGAACACCTGCTGGGTGCGGCCCGTCCGAATCCCAAAACGGAAGACGAGATCGAGTTGCTCGCCTGCCTGGCGGGTTTTGAAGGGCGCCCATGTCCGAGCAGCCCGCAAGAGCAGAAACACGCCGTCGCCGTGTGGGAGCTCGGCAAGGGCTTCGCCTGCCTCCGCAAGGGTGAGCTCAAGGGAGCCGCAGCCGCCCTCGAGGCCGCGAAAAAAGCCGCCGATTGCGACTGCGTCGAGTCTTGGTGCACCCTGTACCAGATCTGCCTCGCCAACCCGAAAATGCTTGCTCCACCCAAACCCTGATCACTTTCATTCCGAGGAGTTTTCTCATGCAGAATAGCCGTCCCTGGGCTTGTGCCCGCCTTGTCGTTCTTGCGGTGTTTGCCCTCCATGCGAGCGCGGCGGAAACGCCCGCGCAGCCAGCCGCGACGCAAGCCTCGAAACCCGGTAAATTTGAAAAGGAGATCGCCGCGTTTGAAGCGGCCGACAAGCTCAAAGCGCCGACCCAAGGCGGCCTGCTTTTCACTGGTGCCTCAAGCATCCGTATGTGGCGCAGCCTGCCCCAGGATTTCCCCGGCAAGACCATCCTCAACCGCGGCTTCGGCGGCTCGGAAATCGCCGATTCGACCCGCGATTTCGATCGCTTCATCCTCCCCTGCCACCCCAAGACCATTTACTTCCGCGCCGGCGGCAATGACCTCGCCCATGGCAAAAGCGTCGAGCAGACCTTTGCAGATTTCAAAGAATTGGCGGCCGCTGTCGAAGCCAAGCTCCCGGGATGCGACTTGGTCTACATCTCCCTCAGCCCTAGCCCGGCACGCTGGTCACAGGCGGACAAAGAAAAGGCGCTGAACACATTGATTGCGGACTTCGCCAAAGGTAAGCCCCATTTGCGTTCCATCGACACCTACGACATGGTTCTCGGTCCCGACGGCAAACCTCGTGTCGATCTCTTCATCGCCGACCAGCTCCATTTCAACGCTGCCGGCTACAAGCTCCTCGCGGAAAAAGTCCGCCCGGATGTTGAGCGCTGAGCGGAACTTACGCAGCTCGCCTCCCTCTTTTGAAGTAAGGTCTTGCCTTGTTTTTTCTTTAAAAAGTGGTATTTTTATTGGAGTTTGTTCATTTGTCTTGACTCTGAATATCATCCCCAATTCCAGGAGCCCAGCATGAAATCCGTCGCCCTCTTCTTCCTTGCCGCCTGCAGTGCCGCCGCCGCGGATATTCATGTCTCGCCCCAAGGTAATGACCGCAACGAGGGTAGCGCGGGCAAGCCGCTCCAGAGCTTGGCCGCCGCCCAGAATGCCGCTCGGCCATTCCTCGGCAAAGAGGCTGTGACGGTGAATCTCCACGGCGGCGTCTATCGATTGCCGGAGACCCTGGTCTTCACCGCGGCCGATTCCGGCACTGCGGCCGCTCCCGTCCTCTGGCAGGCCGAGGCGGGCGAGGAAGTCGTGATCAGCGGTGGCGCCCTCCTCAATCTCGTGTGGAAGCCGTGGAAGATTGGCATCTTCCAGGCGCAGGTGCCGGAGGGCATCGACATCGATCAGCTCTTCATCGACGGCGAGCGCCAGGTGATGGCCCGCTACCCGAACTTCGACGCCAATGCCAAGGCCTTCAACGGCACCGCCGCCGATTGCGTCAGCCGCGAACGCGCCGCCCGCTGGGCCGATCCCGCCGGCGGCTTCATGCACGCCATGCACGAGCATCACTGGGGCGGTTTCAGCTACCGCATCACCGGTAAAGATGCCCAGGGAAATGTGACCATGGAAGGCGGCTGGCAAGGCAACCGCAACAGCGCCCCGCATAAAAAAGACCGCTACGTCGAAAACATCTTCGAAGAGCTCGACGCTCCCGGCGAATGGTTCTTCAATCCCAAGACCCGTTGCCTCTATTTTTACCCGCCCGCCGGCACTGATCTCGGCAAGGCTCAGGTGGAAGCCGCACGCCTCAAAAACCTGATCGAATTCCGCGGCGACATCGCCAAGCCGGTGCACCACGTCGCGCTCAAGGGACTCACCTTCCGCCACAGCGTCCGCACCTTCATGGAAACCAAGGAGCCGCTGCTGCGCACCGACTGGACCATCTGCCGCGCCGGAGCGCTCTACTTCGATGGCGCTACGGATTGCGCTGCCGATGACTGCTTCTTTGACCAGCTCGGCGGTAACACCGTCTTCGCCAGCGGCTACAACCGCCGCCTCAGCTTCCGCAGCAATCACGTCTACCGCGCCGGCGCCGGCGGCTTCATGTTCGTCGGCCTGCCCAAGGCAGTGCGCAACCCGCTCTTCGAATACGGGCAGCGCCAAAGCCTGAAGGACATCGACCTCACTCCCGGTCCCAAAACCGAAGATTACCCCGCCGACTGCCTGGTCGAAGACTGCCTCATCCACGAGATCGGACGGGTCGAGAAACAGGCCACCGGTGTCGGCATGGACATGGCCTCGCGGATCACCGTGCGCCACTGCAGCATCTACGACATGCCCCGCGCCGGTATCAACATCGGCGACGGCTGCTGGGGCGGCCACATCGTCGAAGGCTGCGACGTCTTCGACACGGTGAAAGAAACCGGCGACCATGGCAGCTTCAACTCCTGGGGACGCGACCGCTTCTGGGGGCTCAACGGCTGCCCGCCGGAGAAGATGGCTGAACTCGCCAAGCTCGATGTGGTGGAGACCAACATCCTGCGCGACTCGCGCTGGCGCTGCGACCACGGCTGGGACATCGACCTCGACGACGGCTCGTCGAACTACCGGATCACCGGCAATCTCCTCCTCAACGGCGGCCTCAAGCTGCGCGAAGGCTTCTTCCGCAAGGTCAGCGGCAACATCGTCGTCAACAACGGCCTGCACCCGCATGTCTGGTACGCGCACTGCGGCGACGAAATCCGTGGCAATCTCTTCATGGCGGCTCATGCTCCCGCCATTATGCCTGGCGGCGTCTGGCCGGGCCGTATCGACGCCAACTTCTTCAGTTCCGCCGAGGCCGCCGCCAAGTTCCAGAAACAGGGCTGTGATGCGGCGTCGAAATCCGGCGATCTCGGCTTCACCGATCCGGCCCAAGGCGACTTCAGCTTCAAGGCCAGTTCCGCCGCCAAAGCCTTCGGTATCCCGTCGCTGCCGAAGATCACCTACGGCGTCCGCACCTCGAAGCTGCGCGCCCTTGCCCGCAGTCCTGAGTTGCCGAGCTTTAAATCCAAGGCCAATCCTGGTGAGACCTTGGACACCGCAGTCTGGTTGCAGGTCAAGGTCCAGGACATCGGCGGCGAAGAATTCTCCGCCTATGGCATCGGCCGCGACGACGGCGGCATCGCCTTGCAAACGGTTCCCCCGGACTCCGCCGCAGCCAAGGCGGGCTTCCTCGCCGGCGATCTGATCCTACGTGTCAATGACATCAAGACCCCTCACATCCGCGACTTCCTGAAGCAGCGCGACGTGGCCGCTGGCAAGCCCTTGGTGATCAGCCTGGTTCGCGGACAGAAGCCAATGAATATCCAAGTTGAAAACTACTCCTTCGTGGTGCCTGGCCAGCCCCAGCCCGGCACCGCTCTTGCCGCCGCGATCAGCGCCAAACCGAACACCAACAACGAAGCGATCTCCACACTGACCGACGGCGCTCTCGCCAAGAACTACGGCCCGATCTTCGGCAACGGCACGGCACGGGGCATCTACAAAATGGATCTCGGCGCGGCCAAGAAAATCGCCGCCATCAACATCTGGACCTACAATCAGGACGACCGCCGCAGCGCTCAGCGCCTGATCGTCTACGCCAGCGTCGAAGATCCCGGCTTCGACTTGTCGAAGTGCGTCCCCCTCGCTGCCGTCCGTGCAGATGCCGGCAGCGACATGATCGCGACCCAACTCAAATCTCAGAGCACTCTCGCCACCGCCCGCTACGTCCTCTGGGCCTTGGAGCCATTGAATCCCCAAGGCGAGCACAGCGCCGTGCAGGAATTGGGAGTGGATGAGCTGCCCTGAGGGAGTTCTAGGCAGGTTTTATCGTGACGAAGAGCCCGGGCGGGATGCCCGGGCTTTTGATGTGGGGGAAATGGCGAGATTTTTTTGCTTTCTGACCGCCTCGCAAGTATGCTGTTTCAGGACCTTAATTTTCGGAGACCACCTTCATGCACTTCCTCATCCTGCCGCTGCTCACCGGAACGATTCTCTTTGCCGGAGAAGGCCCAGTCGTCCCCGCCGATCCTCGTTTCACGGAGGCAGAGGCACAGTTGCAACTGCTGCATCAAGGCAATGCGTCGCAGCGGGAGGCGGCGAGCAAAAAGCTTCTCTCACTCGGTTTTTACGCTCGCGAGGCAGTGCGGAAAGGCATGAAAAGCGACGATCCCGAAGTCGCCACCCAATGCGCTGCGATCTGGAAAGATATCGAGATGAAGGTGACACCGATCGAGGTCCCCGGACTCGAGGCTTTTATAAAAGCGGCGCGAGATAAGCATGTCGATGGCGAAGCTTGGGCCCAAGTGGTGAAGAGCCAAGGTCCGTCGGCATTGGCTTTGGTCGAGCCGTATTTGACGGAAGAGTTTTTTGACGGAGGTTCGGCAGAGGTGCGTAAACCCGGGGCCTTTCCAACTGAGGTGGAAATGAACCGTCGCTTGAATCTTAAAAATTTCTGGCCAGCCTTACTTGCTGATGAGGACTTTGCACTATTTTCCTGGTCGCAGGCCGCCCCGGACAAACGAGCTCTTTGCTTGAAAGCTTTAAGCTTGGTGCATCCAGGAGAAAATCTTGACGAAATTGCGAGAGAGATGTCTTCGTGCCCACAAGCCCCTCTCGGATTACAAGAACAATTTCTCAAGCTCCTCCTTAAACTCGATCCCGATGCGCTTTTGCCTCACTTGGAATCGGCTCTCTTCCTGCCGGATTTAGAGTTTGCACAGCTTTTGCTGCAAGATAAGCAGGTCTTGGCAAAAATGACCAGCAAAGGCGGAATGCTGCGAGCATTGCGTCTTGCTTTGCCGGTGATGGGTGCGACGACTCGCGAAGCTAAAGCCGAGGCTCTTCGCGCCCTGCCTGACGATGCTTTCATTGAGTTTGACGGCATGCTCCATGAGATCCTAATGATTGTCGCCCAGGCCGGCTTGGCGACCGAGTCGAAAAGACTCAAATCCGGGGTCGGGAGTTCGACCGCGAAAGGGCGTCAATTGGCCGAGGATATTCTTGCTGGGAAAGGGGGGGTCCCGGTCAATACATTTACTTGCCCGGATATCGACACCTACCTCACATTGACTCTTCTCAGCAATGGCGATCAGACTCGCGAGCGCTTGGCTTATAGTTTGCAGACCTCCGGCTGTGCAGAAACTGACTTCACGAATTTGCAGCTTGAAAGTCTGCAGGAGAAAGCGCCGAGCAAATTTTACGATCACCTGAAAGGCCTCAGTCCGGACGCGCTGAAGTCTTACCAGCTTTATCGAATCGCTAGGTTGAATCAACAAGATGATGCGAGGAGCGACTTGGAGGCTGCACTTCAGGCAGCTCCCCATTGTCTGCCTCTATTGCTTGAAAATGCCCTGGTCGCTCCATTGGCGGAGCGTTCGAATGCGATCCACCGTCTTTGCTTGGCCTTGCCGACTGAGATCGAGCTTGGAAATTGGCTGCTGTATCGGCTGTCCTGCGCCAAGATGCATGCAGACGCTGAAGTCATGGATGTCTGGATGAAGAAGATTGATCTCAGTAAGCTTACAGAAGTTGATTCAGAATTTTACCTTTTAGTGAATCATGTTTTAGAGCAAGGTCTCGATGCTAAGCGTTTATTGCCAGTCTTGAAAAAAGCGACCAGCATAAAAGCTCTGGTCGCTCTTAGTTGCGGTCAGCGAGGTGAAACGCTTGCCATCTTAAAAACCATGAGAGAGGAATCTCGGATGGATCAAGACGCTCTCCTCCTAGAGTTTCTTCTTGGTGGGGCCCGGCCTGATGTCGATGCTGACGCAAATGAAGAATGGGCGGCTGTTTTCGCAGGCTTCGACGCTCGTCCTTGTCCGATGTGTTCGAAAAAGAAGCGGAATCCGTTTTTAAGCAGGGAAGAGAATCAGCTTCGAATCAATGGCGCATGGGAACTCGGAAAGGGCTTTGTTTGCCTTCGTCAAGGGGATTCCAATAGGGCCGTCGCTGCGCTTGAAAAGGCAAGTCATGCCCGTTCGGACTGGGGCGTAATTTTTAAGATCTTCCTCGCCCATCCCGAGCTTCTGGCGCCGGAGAAGAAGTGAAGCACTGATAAATTGTCAGCCCCTCCCTGATGATCAGGGGGTTTCGGGTTTGAACGAAACTTGCGCCTCCCCGTTAATGAAATTGCGGCAAGCGCAATATCTTCCATTCAGCATTCAAGGAGTCCTCTCATGTGTTGCTTCTCTGGTCGAGTCACCTCTGTTTCCAGTACCAAGATCTTCGCCCGTTGCGAGCGGGAACGCCAATTCCTGGTCTATGAGATGAGCTTGAATGCGCCGTCGGAAGTGGCGATGATCCTGCCACTGCCGGTTGCCGCAGGAAGCACCAATCCGATTTCCTTTATCGACCTTTCCGCTTACCCGGAGTTCTTCAAAGACATGGCCAAGGCCTTCCCCGAGACTTTGACTTTAGGTCATTCTGGCCCAGTGCCGGCTGCTGGAGGCCGCGCCAAATTGGAAGTGGTTCAAGTCGGCTCCTTTGAAGCCACCTATGTGCCGAGCCTGTCTGACTTCGATCGGGTCGATGATCGCTTCAAAATCGCGCCGGAGATCTGGGTGAAAATGCCCGAGTATAGCGACTACGCTTTTGTGGTCTTCCAGTTCAAGGCCGGAGCTCAAAAGATTCATCCCATGGCCTTTTCCTTCGCCACTCGCGCCGCCGGGAAACTCTACTTTCCGACCGTCCATGTCCATGACGGCGAATGGCATCGGATGGCGGATTTTGATCACCAGCTTTATTGCCAGGCGGATTTTCAGCCAAGCAGGTGGCGCATCTCCTCCAGCCCTGCCTCCGCCGTGATGCGGATGGATGACGCGCTGAGAGGCGATTGCACCCGCGGCATTGTGGTTGGAGATCAATTTCTGTGGCGTCGCAACGTCTTCGGAGAGCGTCTCAATGAAGATATTTGGATGCCGGAAAAACCTGCCCGCATCTTCATGAAAAAACTGTCGGGGTGGTTCAAGTGATTAGAGTCCTTCGTAGTTCGTGCACCCAGCATTTTTAACTCGCCCATTTCGGGGCGGCAAAAACACAGATTCCTGACGCCTGACGCCTGACGGCTGACGCCTGACGCCTGACTGCTGACGCCGGACGGCTGACGCCTGACGCCTGACGCCTGACTGCTGACGCCGGACGGCTGACGCCTGACGCCTGACGCCTGACGCCTGACGCCTGACGCCTGACGCCTGACGCCTGACCTCGTTCTCAGCGGTCAGCGGTCAGCGGTCAGCGGTCAGCGGTCAGCGGTCAGCGGTCAGCGGTCAGCGGTCAGCGGTCAGCG
>JAYTMY010000212.1:0-3293 GCA_043748535.1 Lentisphaeraceae bacterium
ATGGGAGCCAAGATCACTGGCATCGGCACCAACCAGCTCACGATCGACGGCGTACCATCCCTCAATGGCGCCAGCCACCGCGTCTGCCACGATCACATCGAGGCATCGTCATTCCTCGCCCTGGCAGCCGCTAGCGGCGGTGAAATCACCGTTGAAGGCACCGAGAAACACGCTTATTGGATGACCCGCCGCGTCTTCGAGACCCTCGGCGTCGATCTCGAACTGCGCCATGACTCGATCTTCCTCTCGGCCAATCAGAAGCTTAAGGTCAGTTCCGATTTCGACGGCTCCTTGCCCGTGATCGGCGACGGTCCCTGGCCGCAGTTCGCTTCCGACAAGATGAGTTGCATGATCACCTTGGCGACTCAAGTCCAAGGCTCTTGCCTCTTTTTCGAAAAGATGTTTGAATCTCGCCTCTACTTTGTCGACCGCTTGATCGCCATGGGCGCCAATGCCGTCGTCTGCGACCCGCACCGCGTCGTCATCAGCGGCCGTTCGCGTCTTCGCGCCACCACTTTGCCGTCGCCCGACATCCGGGCCGGCATGGCATTGCTCGGGGCCGCGCTTTGCGCCACCGGCACCTCGCGGGTTCAGAACGCCGAGATGATTGACCGTGGCTACGAAAAAGTCGAGCAGAAGCTCCTTGCTCTCGGCGCCCGGATCAAACGGATCAATTAAAGATTGTGCTTCTTCGTGGCCGTCGATGACGGCTTACTGCTGTAAACGCTAGGGAGTACTGAGCTTGGAAAACCATGAAATCCGCAAGGCGATTTTCGTCCGTGCCCTCATCGTCAGCATATTCACGATCGCCATCGCCGCCGCCGTCCTGGTGTCGTGGATACTCATCCGCCATTCGAAGTCCTTGGATGAGACCTTTGTCGCCAAGCAAGGACCGAGCCGCAATCTGCAAGCTGACTTGGCCGTGATGTGGAAACTCGCGCCCAATCCTTCGGTATTTGAAAAAATGCCGGTATCGCCGGCCTCCGCTGCCAACGCCGCTGGGCGGGTTTTCAAAAGTCTCGAAGCTGAGCTCGTCGGTTTGACGGTCGATGAAGTGCAAGCCAAGATCGCCTTTCCGGCCGCTTGGCGCAGTGCGTCCTGCTCTCAGCCCTTCAGCGAGAGTGGCAATCTTAAATTGAGCTTTGACAACGGGCGCTACGGCCTCACCTTCATTTTAGTTCGCGGCGCCGACAAGCGCGTGACTAAGATCGTCACCTCTTTCCAAAACTGAGGAGTCTTCCATGGCCGAGGAACTCAGTGATGCCGACATCGTTGCCGCCTGCAAAGACGGCCATGAAGATCAATATCCGAAGTTGATTGAACGGCACTGGGCGAAAGCCTTCCAGATCGCCTATGGCATACTGCAAGATCGCCAAGACGCCGAGGAAGTGGTGCAGGATTCCTTCATCAAGATGTACCGCGTCATGCAGTCCTTCCGTGGCGATGCCATGTTCACCACCTGGATGTTCCGCATCGTCACCAACTACGCCAAGAACAAATACCGCTGGAACCGCTGCCGCGGCTCGAAGGTGAACGTTTCGATCAATGCCGGCATTGAAGGCAAAGACGGCAGCACCTTGATACCCGAACTGGCCGGTACCGACGAAGGTCCCGGGGCGAGTTCGAGCATGCGCGAATTAGAGGAGGGGGTTTGGCGCCATCTCGAGAAGATCACGCCGCTGTACCGCGAAGTGTTGATCATGCGCAACGTCGAGAACCATAGCTACGAAGACATCGCCCAGATCCTCGACTGCAAGATCGGCACGGTGAAATCGCGCATTGCTCGTGGCCGCGAAGAATTGCGTGATTTACTAGAGAAGAATCAGCTGCTTTGAGGTTGGTAAAAGTGACGAGCTGCGGAAGATTTCCCAGCTGCTCTAAATCCAAACCCGGAGTCTCGCCATGTTCAAAATGACTGTCGCCGCCATCTCCCTCGCCGCCTTCGCCGCGCTCGCCGCCGAAGAAGCCAAAGCACCAGCTCCCGCTCCGGCTCCCGCCGAAGCCAAAACCATCGCCACCGACCCCCTCAAAAAGGAAAGCAAGATGTCCATCGAAGAAGCCACCAAAATGCTCTCCTACGCCAATGGCTTCATGATCGGCCAACAGGCGAAAAGCCAGAATCTGCCGGTTAATGTCGAAGCCTTTGCCGAAGGCCTGAAAACCGCCTCCGAAGGCGGCAAAATGCCCTACGAACAAGCTCAACTTGAAGGCGCCTACGCCCTTCTCCAAGAAGCCGCCAAGTCCAAAGCCGACGCTGCCAAAGGCGCCGTCGCCGGTGAACTGAAAGAGTTCCTCGCCAAGAAAGATCTGGTCAGTACCGCCTCCGGCATCAAATACCAAGTCATCACCGAAGGCAAAGGCGACATGCCGAAAGCCACCAGCCAAGTCAAAGTTCACTACACCGGCTGGCTCACCGATGGCACCAAATTCGACTCCAGCGTCGACCGCGGCGAACCCGCCACCTTCGGCCTCAACCAAGTCATCCCCGGCTGGACCGAAGGCGTCCAACTGATGAAGACCGGCTCGAAATACCGCTTCCACATTCCCTGGAAACTGGCCTACGGCGAAACCGGCGGCGGCCCCATCCCCGGCAAGTCCGACCTGATCTTCGACGTCGAACTCCTCGAAATCGTCAAGTAAGTCACGACCATGGCCGAAATCACCACCGAAACCGGTCTCAAGATCGAGCACCTCGTCTTAGGCGTCGGACAAAGCCCGAAAGCCAATAACGTCGTCGTCGTCCACTACACCGGTTGGCTCACCAACGGCACCAAGTTCGACTCCTCCCTCGACCGTGGCGCCCCGGCGGAATTCCCGCTCTCCGGCGTCATTCGTGGCTGGACCGAAGGTCTGCAATTGATGAAACTCGGCGGCAAAGCCAAGCTCACCATTCCCGCCAACCTCGGCTATGGTGCGCGCGGCGCCGGCGGACTCATCCCGCCCAACTCCACTCTGGTCTTCGAAGTCGAGCTCATCGACATCAAAGGCTGAGCCCGGAGGGCCAAACATTCACCGCCGCTTTCGCAAGAAAGCGGCGGTGTTTTTTCATCCCAGCAGGACGCAGGAACCTGGTAAGACAAGAGTTCTTCGTTTGAGCCTAAAAACCGCAGCAGAGGAATGGAACTGGGTTGAACCTAAAAACCGCTGTCGAACTTGTTTGAGCTCAACTGTTGCTTGACCCCGAAGCGGGTTTCAGATTTTAGCCCAGTCCCCCTTGACGCGCTGCGCGGATTATGAACTGCGGAAAACCTCCCCTCTCGCCGGGGTGCATCCGCTTTGTCGCAAGCCAGTTG
>JAYTMY010000213.1:0-4838 GCA_043748535.1 Lentisphaeraceae bacterium
TTGCGGACCGCTTGCCCATTCAGTGGAACAAGGATCACATCGTCGTGGCCGGCAAAGAATACGCCAGCAAGGACAATGCCCTGGCGATGATTTTCCCCAATCCCCTCAATCCCGAAAAATATATCGTCCTCAACTGCGGCTTCACTTACCGCGAGTACGACTATCTCAACAACGCCCGCCAGGTGGCTAAACTGCCCGACTGGGCCGTCATCCCTATCAGCCGCCCCATCAGCGGCCGCAGTCCCGGCGATACCGAGCTGCCCGCCGGGTTCTCAAAGGTGCCAAGGGCAAGAAGATCACCCCCACGGCCGAGTACGAGTCAGATGCCAATCGCGAGCTCCGCCGCCGCAGGCCGTGCGTAGAGGGGGCGATCAGCTCGGGCAAGCGCGTCGAAGGCATGGGCCAACTCAAGACCTTTTCACGCACCGCCGCCTACCGCGAGTTGGCATTCAAAGCCATGGCCCACAATCTCCGCCGCACTCCCGCCATTATCGCCGCCGCCAAACTCAGAGCTCACAAAGCCTTACTCGCCTCACATGCGAGCGCAGGTACGCCCGCGTGATACCTTATAGGGACCTTTTGCACAGCAATCTTTTGAGTAAGTCGGACTTGTTCAGATTTCTTGTTCAGATTTCTTGTTCAGATTTGACTTGTTCAGATTTGACTTGTTCAGATTTGGCTGGCTCAAGTCATGGCTCGATTCGAGCTCGATTGAGCTCAAGGCGGGCTGATTTGGAGTAATACAGGTCGTGTCGCGGCGCTGGGCTGGGCTGGACAGGCTGCCTATTTGATCTATTGTGTACAAAATCTCAACTCACACAGTGTTCATCGATGCCAAAGAATCTCGTTAACCCACTCTTGTTTTTTGCATTCCAAAACCCAAACCCGGAGATATTCATGAAGTGCACAAGCCAATTCTTTAAACGGTCGACATGGCAACTCATGGTTTTTCTCGGGTTGTGGGCGTCCGCACCCCTTGGGGCTGCCGAGACGGTGGAGTTCTTCCTGGGCAGCGGTAGCGGTTTTGTATCGATGGGCACGGACACGGGGGCGCCCAATGAGGCCCCCTCTGGATTATTGGCTGCTGGAAGCTACCAGATCAAAGCCACGTTCACCGACAGTACATCCGCCCCGGCCACCTCTTCGACCAACACGTTCACCGTGGACGGCACCCCGCCGACGCTGGCCGGCACTGCAATGCTGTCCGTGCTGCCGAGCCAATCAGTGACATCGCTGGATCCCACCTTCACGCTCTCCGCCAATGCGACGCTCAACCCCGCGTCAGGCAGCACGAAAAACTTAACCTATCCGGTCGTCTGTCGCGTCACGGCACAAGACGGCACCTCGTTTAAGAATGACACCGTTTCCGTGCAGTCTTATGCCGCATGGAAGCACTCGGGATCGATGTTCATCCTCACCACACCCGAAGGAGCCAACCTGCCGGCATCAGCGACCGAAAAGGATTTTCCGCTGCTAGTGCGGTTGAATAAAGATAATTTCGACTTCAAACATGTGAAGGCCAATGGCGAGGATATTCGCTTCAGCTCAGGCGATGGAGCCCCACTGGCGTACGAAATCGAGCAATGGGATGCCGTCAACGGACGTGCCGCCATATGGGTGAAGATCCCGACTATCACCGGCAATGCCCGGCAAGAAATTAAAATGTATTGGGGCAATGCTGCGGCGGTCAGCGAATCCAGCGGCCCTGCAGTCTTTAATTCCACAAACGGCTATGTCGCCGTGCTGCACATGAACGAAAGCGTTCAGGATGCGACCCGATCTGTCACGGCGAAAGATACCGGCACCACCGTGAGTAACGGCATGATAGGTAAAAGCCGGTATTTTCCCGGCGACAAAGGCATCGTGTGTGGAGAGCCCATAAAAGGGAATCCCCTAGCCGAGACAGCGCATCCTTATAATCAACTGGGCAATGACGGTATCACCAGTTTTCCAAAAGGTGTTTCGGCTCATTCCACCCAGGCCTGGTTCCGGACCAGTGAGATCAATAGAGATTTGGTCGATTGGGGCGTTGAAGGGGGTTTTAATAAAGTTCAAATCAAAATCGCCAGCCCTCCGCACATCTATATCGATGGCAATTTTGCCAGCACCACAGGCAATACCAAATTGAGCCAGTCGCAATGGCATCAGGTGGTGTATACCAGCACGCCGGGCACCCCCCAAGTAGCGCGCATTTACGTGGACGGGCAATTTGATGCATCTTCCGACGTCACCATGAAGCTGCCCATCAAATCCAAGTTGTGGGTTGGCGGCTGGCTTAACCGTTACAATTTCATCGGTGATATCGACGAGGTGCGGGTTTCCCAAACGGCTCGTTCGGCTGATTGGATCAAAATGGAATATGAGAATCAGAAGTCGCTGCAGACCTTGGTCGGCACCCTGGTGTCATCAGGCTCCATCTTTGCCGTGACACCTGCTTCGGTGACCATGAACGAAGGCGCCACCACCACGCTCACCGGGCAGGCCGGCGGTGCCCAGAAGTTCTCTTGGTCTCGCATCGACAACGGCGTCGAGACCATGCTCGCGGTCGATCAGCTCACCTTTGCCTTCACCGCCGAACGGGTGACCGCCAACCTGTCCTGCAAACTCCAATTCAAAGCCCTCTATGCTGACGGCGTGAAGACCAAAGACATCGCCATCACGATCAAAGAAACGATTCCCGAACCAATCTTCATACTCAAGGCACCTACAAAATGGGATGGACGATCGACCATCGAGGTGGAATCGAAAATCGCGAATCTTGCGGCTATGCAGGCAGCGAATGCGGGCGACCTGAAGGTTGAGTGGAGCGCCGAGCCGTTCGCGATCATCAAGGAAGTGGCCCCCGGCAAGCTGCGGCTGCTGCGCTCGCAAAACAGCGGCAAGCTGACGGTGACTGCCACGGTGAGTAATGGCGGCAAACCAGTCACGCAGCGCGTGGATATCATGGTGACAGAGCCGAAGAGTGACCTGTGGCTCGCTCGAACACCTGCAAAGGATGAGAAGCCTGAGGCCGGCCAGTTTTACGCCCGCGACGACAAGGGGCTAGGCATGCTCCATTACAATGGAATGCTGACTGACGCCGCTGACGCGGTATTTCTCAAGCTTTACGCCAACGACAAACTCATCAAGACCGAGACGGCCAAGCCCGCCGCGGACAAATCCTACAAGCTCTCTACGCAACTCAAGCCGGGCTTGATCCAATACAAAGTGGAGTTTGGCACAAAGGCCGGCGGCAAGGAAACCGTGCTGCAAACGGTGAATGATCTGGTCTGTGGAGATGCCTACATTATCGATGGACAATCCAATGCATTGGCGACAGATACCGCCGAAAAATCTGCACCAGAAACGAACAAATGGATCCGCAGTTATGGCCGTCCTTCAGGCAATAAAACAGGCGACACAGTCAACCTGTGGTGTTATCCGGTGTGGAAAGCACAAAAGGGCGAGAAGGCCGAGTTGGGTTGGTGGGGCATGGAATTGGCCAAGCGTTTGGTGGCTAGTCAAAAGGTGCCTATTTTTATCCTCAATGCCGCAGTCGGTGGAACGCGCATCGATTTGCACCAGGTGAATCCGGCGAATCGCCGTGATACCAGCGGTGCTAATGCCTGGGAGAATCCCTATAATCTTTACGGCACTATGCTGACGCGAGTGGAGGGAGCCAAGCTAACGCATGGTATCCGTGGTATCATTTGGCATCAGGGTGAAAATGATCAGGGATCCGATGGTCCATCCGGAGGGTATGGCTGGGAGAATTACCAGCCGTACTTCATCGCCATGTCAGCGGCCTGGAAGCAGGACTTTCCGAATGTCCAGCATTATTTTGTTTTTCAGATTTGGCCGAACGCATGTTCTATGGGCGGAAACAAAGGTTCGGGCGATATGCTTCGCGAGAAGCAGCGGACGCTTCCCTTCCTCTATTCGAACATGAGTATCCTCTCGACGCTCGGTGTCCGTCCTCCGGGAGGATGTCACTACCCTCTGGAAGGTTGGGCGGAATTTGCGCGCCTGCTACAGCCGCTCATCGAAAGAGAAATCAACGGCAAGGTGGCCACGGGTCCTCTGACAGCGCCCAATTTGAAGTCAGCCAAATATGCCAACACGACGCAAGACAAGATAGCGCTGGAGTTTGATCAGCCAGTGGTCTGGGCAGAGACGCTAGTCGGTGAATTTTATGTGGATGGTGAGAAGGGGAAAGTTATCTCGGGCTCTGTCGCGGGCAATGTGCTGACCTTGAACCTGAAAGGACCCGCCTCGGCTAAAACCATCACCTATATCAAGGAGATAGCATGGAGTCAGGAAAGGTTGCTTAATGGCGCGAATGGAATCGCCGCGCTCACTTTTGCCAACGTGCCTGTCGCCACTGCAACCCCTGTGAAGTAAAAAAATCATCCAAAGTATGCAAGCAATCCCAGGAATTAGATCATGAAAATATCGATCAAAACCATCGGCCTGCTGGCTGCGCTCGTGGTAGCCCTCACCAGCCCGCTTTTCTCACAAGTTCCAGATCTCACCAAAGACATGAAGTCGGTGGACCGCAAGGGCACCTACAACCTGGGTGCCACCGGCATGCGCGGCTGGATCCATACCGGGGCGCCGACCCAAGCGGACGCACTCTATGGCCGGACGACCGGCGAAAGCCGCCAGATTTTGGTGACTCATGTAGGGGCGAATTCGCCGGCCGACGGTGTGATGCAGGTCGACGATGTGATCCTGGGTATCGACGGCAAGCCCTTCACGGCTGATGCCCGCAAGAGCATCGCCCTAGCCATCCAGGAAGCTGAGAAGTCGCCAGTGGCCGGAGCAAAAGGAAGCCCCAAAAAGACCAGCAGCGGCAGTTT
>JAYTMY010000214.1:0-5789 GCA_043748535.1 Lentisphaeraceae bacterium
GCTTGAGCTCAACTGCAGCTCACCCCAAGGGGGTTTCAGATTTTAGCCCGGGGTTGAGCCGCATCGGCGACACCCTGGGTTGGAAGGGGTTATGATTTCTGCCCCTGAAGGGGTCGCGGATGGTCCTGGGTTGCTGCGGTTTTTAGGGTCAAATCAACTCGACCCGGCAGGAACGTCCACCTTCCATGAGGTCAAAAAGCAAGGCCGGGGGATGGCCGCGGCGACGCGACTCGGCGGCGATGACCTTGACGTCGAGACCGCGTTGAGCCAGCTTGGTTTTTAAGTCGTCGTCGAGGAGATCGGCAAGATTGTCGATGGCGCTGCCGGGAAGGGTGACGGCGACCTTGATGTCGCCATTCTCCCGCACTTCGACCCGGATCTGGCGTCCGACCAGACCGCGCGGGGCCGCTAGAATCTCGGCTGGCAGCGCGGCGATCAGCGTCTGCAATTCGGGCATCGCTTCGGCGACGAGCTGATCGATGAGAGGCCGGCTGTAGCAACCGGTATCGAGGAGCTGCAGGTAGTGGTACAGTCCTTGGAAGGCGCGCATCACCAGGAACAGGGAAGGCGGCGCGGCGGTCATGAAATCCATTCGGCGTGGGCCGAGAAGGGCTTCGCTGCGGGGGCCGCGATTCCAGTCCTTGAAGTCGTAGCGGCAGGGCGAAGTTAGGGGCTCCAGCTGCAGCGCTAAGAAGTCGGGCAACTGCGTTTCCAAGCCTTTGAGGATGCCGAGATCAAAGCCGAGCGACTTAAGCGCCGCCAGGGCCGGCAGATCGCCGCGGCAGACGGAGCGGAAAAGAGCCAGCAGACCGAGGCGTTGGGACGGCTCCAGACGGCTCGCCGAACCATAGTCGTAAACCACCAGTTCGATGCCGGTGGCACCGCGGCGGAAGGCGAGATTGCCAGGGTTGGGATCGGCGTGCAAGAGGCCGCCGCGAAGCAGTGAAATCAGATAAAAACGGCAGACCAGAGAGGCCGCCGCAACCCGTTCCTCGCGGCTGGCTGAAGCGGCGAACTCCTCGGGACGAATACCCGTCTCCCAAGATGAACAGAGCAGCCCGGGGCCGGCGAATTCCGGCATCAGCTGGGGAATGACGATGCCGGCTTCGTCGCGGAAGAGGCGATGAAAATCTTCCTGCAGGGCGCCCTCGCGGCGGTAATCGAGCTCCAAGCGCAGCTCTTCGGCGAGGACACGGCGGTACTCGTCGAGGGCGAAACCCTGGCGGAATTTGCCGAAAGTGGCGGTGACGAAATCAAACAAACTGGCATCGAGATCCATCATCTCTTCGGCCTCGGGATAACGCAGCTTCACCGCCGCCTCGCGTCCATCGCGAAGCGTCAGACGATGCACTTGGCCGAGAGAAGCGGGATAAACCTCGTCGTGGCAAACCGCGATCTGGGCCTGCAAGCCTGGACAACGCTGATGGAGGAGGGCCATGGCTTCGGCTGAGGGCAGAGCTTCGGCGTCTTTCTGCGCTTCGGCATGGATGGCGGCGAGATCGGCATCGCCGGGCAGCATCGACAGGATCTGGCCGAGCTTCATCGGCATACCGCGGAGAGAGACGAGCTTGCGGGCGAAACTGCTGCGCAAAGCCTGCCGGGCCGGACCGATGCGGCTGGCGCCGGCGAGAGCCGCCAACGAAGCGAGACGAAGACTGCGAAAAAAACCGCTCACGGCTTCAGAAGAACATCCAGGCAGTGATCAGGGTGCCGAGCCAGAACAGGACGCTGAAACGGGCACCGATGCGGTGGACGCGGGGATATTTGGCGTAACCGGCCCAAGTGGTGACGCAGAGCGCCACAAACAGGGGCGAAGAAAAACAGCGGTGAATGGTCACGCGCAGGCCCATGTCGGCGGGGCCGCAGTTGATGATCGCTTGGCCTGCCTTGAGATTGTGCCGGTAATCACAGCCCATGACCAAGATGCTGAGCACTAGACCGAGCACTGCAACCATGGTGATGACGACGATGCCAGTCATGACTTTGCGGTGCTTGTCGAGGCGGCCACGCTTAGCCAGCGAGATGCCCCAGAAAAGCACCACCGTAAGGGCTAGTACGCTGTATTGCAGAAAGCGGATATAAATCAGTTCATTGCTCATGATGAGCTAGTCCCGTCGGGTTAGAGATGAGAGTCTGTTTCAAGGGCGGCACTATAGCTCCCTGCGGCAATTTGAAACTCCGGTCCCGGTGAATTCCTGAATTGAGCGTGAAATTGCTTCGCCAGCCCCCTCCCCCTCAGGGTTTATCGACGTAGATCTGGCTCGCATCAATGACCAAGAGTCCATCATCGGAAATACTGACTGTGCCGCCGACGGTGATCGTGCTCATTTCCTTCAGGTCGCCGAGACCGCGCAGCGAGGTCCGCAGGAGCTTGCCATCGGCACCTTTCACCTGGATGGTGCAAACCTTGCCCTTGAGCTCATCACAACACAGGTCCCAAGGGGTTGCGCAATCTTTCATCGAGCCAGCTTCGCTGCAGCTCGGCATGTCGCCTTGCACCAGCATCAGCGAGGCAAAGTCGCCGATCGGTTTTTTACTACCGCCGACGCGTCCGGTGATGGCAATCGAACTGCCGATGGCGGGTTTTGCGGCGACCGCATTGCTGACGGTTTGCGGCCGCGAGGGGCGGCTGACGGTGTAGAAGGCCTGCAGCAGCGATTTCGCCGCGAGGTCGTTGGCGGCGCCGATCGGGCTGAGCTTGGGCGGCGCGGCCTTCTCTTCTTTGCAGGAGGAGGCGAGCAGCAGCGCAGCGGCGAAGAAGAGGTGTTTCATGGTGGACTCCGGGGTTTCAGGTAGGACAATCTAGCGCAGGGAATCAACAAGGGCGGGGCGAAGCGTCACCCACACCGGCGCGATCAGGCCGAGCACCGCGATACAGACGCTGGCCAGCAGCCCGAGCAGCAGGATGCCGGGGCCGAAGTTGAGAATGAAGACGCCGCCGGCGAAGCTGGCCTGGAGTCCGTCGAGCAGGCCGACGGCGATGAACAGGGCCGCCGCGGCGCCGAGCAGGCAGGCGAGCAGAGCCTCCTGCAAGAGTGACCAGGCGAGCTGCCAGCGTGGGAAGCCGATCGCCTGCAGCGCCGCCAGCTCGCGCTTGCGCCCGCCAAAGGCAGTGAAAAGGGTGTTGAAACCGCCGAAGACGGCACCGAAAGCGACCAGAGCGGAGCAGAGCCAGACCATCGCCCGGATCGGCGCGTAGAAGCCGCTGAGACGGGCGTAGTAATCGGTCTCGCGCACCGCCGCCGTCTCGAGGTCGAGTCGCGCCGCGGCGAAGGCTTCGATGTCGCCGAACTCGGCGGTGTCGAGGGTGACGACGACGCAGGAAAGGGTGTCGCGCTTGGTCACTTGCAGCAGTTCGCCGAGGTTCATCCACACTTCCGCTTCGAGGAGGGAGCCGGGGACGGCAAAGCAACCGGAGACGGTGAAGCTCTGGCCGTCGATGATCACTTTTGCGCCTTCCGCAAGAGAGCTGGCGGGCAGGCCCATCTGCACCGCGGCATGGCGTCCGACCATCACCTGTCCGGGTCCGGGCCAGGCGCCGCTCAGCATCTGGAAATCCTTGTGGACCCGGGCGGCGGCGGCATCGACGCCGCGGATCGAAGTCTCGACCTTGCGGCCACCGCAATCGAGGTAGCCGTTGTAGAGGATCTGGGGCGACACATGGACCTGCCCGAGGGTGCTTTTGAGTCCTTTCACCGAGGAGGCAAGAATGGCGGCGCAGCGCACCGGGATTTCGGAGCGCTGGATCGATTCCTCCGAGCCTTTGCCGAGAAGGATGACGTTGTGCGGATCCGCCTGGTCGCCGAGGGTGCGCCGCATCCCCATTTCGAAGGCGGCGGCAGCCATCAGCAGCAGCGCCGCCAAGCAGGTGCCGCCAGCGATCTGCACGGTGCGGATCCACGAGCGCGACAGGTTTCGGGCGGCGAAGCTTAGGGGGAGCATAGGGAGCCTTTGAGCTGGGACACAATTGGGAAACAACGGGGACACAACGGGGAAACAATTGGGGGAACGAGGGAGGGAACGAGGGGATTAGGAGAGATTGAAGGGGTCGGGCGGTGGAAGGGTGCCGTAGAAAGAGTCGTCGCCATCGCGGATTTCAAAGCCGTCTGAGGGGTTTGAGAGAAGGTGGGAGCGCAGGTTTCTGATCATGTTTCGGATAGCTTGGATTTTGATGGTCAGTTCTTGCAGATTTTCTGTCGGGAGGTAGCCGATGTCAGAAGCGATGAGAGCCTGGGTTTCCAGTTCAGAGAGGGAGCCGGAGCTGTAGGTGAGGAAGTGCGCGAAATCGCGACGGGCCCCCCGGCCATGGCCTTCGGCGATGTTGGAGGCCACGGAGACGCTGGAGCGGCGCATCTGATCGACAAGCCCATATCGCTCTTGGGGCGGAAAACTCAGAGTGACGCGATACACCATCCCGGCCAGCTCACGGGAAGCACGCCACACCACCAATCCTTTGAAATCTTTGTCCATCTTCGGCCTCTTTCTGTTTGAGTTATTCTTCGTTGCTCACTGCCCTTCATCCCCAGTTGTGTCCCAGTTGTGTCCCAGTCGTTACCCAATTGTGTCCCAGTTGTGTCCCCGTTCATCGTTCCGCGCTCAGCGACGCGACGATGTTCTGCCGCGCTGCGACCATGGCCGGGAAGACCGCCGCCAGCAGGCCGAGGAGGGAGCAGATGCCGCAGACGAGGAAGAGCAGTTGCGGCGAGGTCTGGAAGGCGAGGGTGACGCCGTCGGTGGACAGCGAGAAGCGGCCGAAGTGCAGGAAAAGCCAGGCGGTGCCGAGGCCGAGAAGGCCGCCGAAAAGGCCGAGGGCGAGGCCCTCCGCCAGGACGATGAGGCGGATGTGGCCGGGCTGGTAGCCGAGGGTCATCAAGATGGCGTTCAGCTTCACCCGTCCGCGCACCTCGATCATCAAGGCGTTGGCGACAATCGCCAGCACCGCGGCGACCGCTGCCAGGCCGACCCAGCGAGTGAAGCCGATGAGCTCGACCAGACGCCGCGCCATCTGGGCGACAAAAACCTTCTCCGGCCGCGTCTGCGTCGGCTCCTGGCCGCCTTTGAGATCGGCGTCGATCGCCTCCGCCACCGCCTTCAATTCGTAGCCTTCCTTGACCAGGACGTCGAACTGCGTCACGATGCCGAGGGAACGGGTCGATTGCTGCAGGAAATCGAGTTTCACATAGGCGACATCTTCGTTCTTCGCTTCATCGGCGCTGACCACCGCAGCGACGCTGACCCGTATGCCCGCTGCGTCGAGGCTGTCGCCGGGCTTGAGTCCGTAGCGTTGCGCCAGGCGCTGGCCGAGTACGGCGGCGTCGCCGCGTTTGCCGAAGGCGTCGAGCGAGCCGGCGATGAGCTTCAGCTTCAAGCCGGGCAACGCCTCGGCGGGCAGGCCGCGGAAGGTGATCACCCCGAGCGAGGTGCCGCAGTTGTTGACGATCACTCGCACCGGCACGACCGAAGCGACTCCTTCTACCCGGGCGATGCGGGCGGTGTAGGCATCGGGCAGGCGCGAAGCGAAGGGGCAGAAGCGGTTCTCCCGGTAGACCACCAGCTTGCGGTCCTCCGGCTTCAGGCTGGTCGCTTCGGTCAGGGTGCTCTGCATGGTTTCGATCACCGTCATCAGGAAGGCCCCCGAGGCGACACCGATACAGGTGAGAAAGGCACCGAAACGCCGCCGCCAGGTGAGGCGGAAGGAGAGGCGGAGGATGTTGGCGGTGATCATGGGAGGCCTTTTGAATTAAGAATTAAGAATTAAGAATTAAGAATTAAGAATTAAGAATTAAGAA
>JAYTMY010000215.1:0-7440 GCA_043748535.1 Lentisphaeraceae bacterium
GATTTGGCCTTGCCGGAAGGCGCAGGCCGGAACATCCATCAGAACCGTTTGATGAAATTGGCCCGCGAAGGAGGCGCGATGACGATCAAGCATTTGCGCGATCTGGAGCCGGAGCGCCGCTATGCCACGATTCTGGCCGTGATTCTCGACACCCACGCTACCGTGATCGATGAGATCATCGACATGCACGATCGCTTCATGGGAACTCTGTTCAGCAAAGCCAAACGCAAACATGACGACCGGTTCCAGAAGGACGGCAAGCCGATCAATGACAAGGTGCGGCTCTACTCCCAGATCGGCCGGGCCTTGCTGGTGGCAAAGGAAGCCGGCAGCGATGCGTTTGCCGCAGTTGAGTCCGTCTTGCCTTGGGAGGAATTCAGCGCCAGCATCACGGCAGCAGAGAAGCTGGCCCAGCCGGAAGCGTTTGACTTCCTGGAGTTGATCGGCGATCGCTACGCCCAGCTGCGGCGCTACACTCCGACTCTTCTCGAAGCTCTGACCTTGAAGGCCTCACCATCAGCGGTGGATCTGCTCGCGGCGGTCGAAATTCTCAAGGCGATGAACCTGAAAACCTCAGGGAAATTGCCCGAAGACGCGCCGACTTCATTCGTGCGGAAACGCTGGAAAAACCTCGTCCACACCGAGGTTGGTCTGGATCGTCGTTTCTACGAGATGTGCGTCTTGTCCGAGCTCAAAAACGCGCTCCGTTCCGGCGACATTTGGGTGCAAGGTTCCCGGCAATTCAAGGCCTTTGACGAGTATCTGCTGACGCCACCGCGATTCACCGCCCTGCGCGACCAAAAGGCGCTCGGGCTCTCCATCGACACCGACTGCGACAGTTTTTTGAAGTCCCGCTTGACCCTGCTGGATAACGAGTTGGCGACAGTGGAGAAGCTCGCCACGGCCAACCAATTGCCCGACGCCGTCATCACCAGCCAAGGTCATCTCAAGATCACGCCACTGGATAAAGCGGTACCAGACGAGGCCGAGGCCCTGATGCGGCAAGCCTGCAGTCTGCTGCCGCATCTCAAGATCACCGAGCTCCTGCTGGAAGTCGATAGTTGGACCGGATTCACCAGTCATTTCAAGCACCTCAAGAATGGCGAGGCGCCCGAAGATCAGCCCCTGCTGCTCACCACCATTCTCGCCGATGGGATCAATCTCGGCTTGAGCAAGATGGCGGAGTCTTGTCCCGGTACGACTTACGCCAAGCTGTCTTGGTTGCAAGCCTGGCACATCCGGGATGAAACCTATGCTGCCGCACAGGCGTCGCTCATCAATGCTCAATCTGGCCAAGCTTTTGCGGGCAATTGGGGCAAAGGCAACACCTCATCCTCCGATGGCCAGAATTTCAGAGCCGGGTGGCAAGGCAAAGTCTCGGGTCAGGTGAACTTGAAGTACGGGCAGGAACCCGGAGTGCAGTTTTACACCCACATCTCCGATCAATATGCTCCATTTCACTCCAAGGTCATCAGTGCCAACGTGCGTGACGCCACCCATGTTCTTGATGGCCTGCTCTATCACGAATCCGATTTGCGGATTGAAGAGCACTACACCGACACGGCGGGATTGGGGTCACTAGACGAAACGGAATTTATAGCACGCTAAGCCTTCGTTCGTGCTTGGCTCCAACGCCAAAGGCCTCCGAAACCGTGGCTCTACCGGGTTGACGATTCCGTGATTTTGAGCTCAGAGATGCTCTTAGCGTGCTATAAATTCCGTTTCGTCTAGTGACCCCAGCAAGAGCTGGTAAGCCTTGCTGTCGGAGTTGTTCCCTGGCGGCAGGGTGAAGGCGAAGACGAAGCCGCGCGGACTCATCGCTGCAGGAGAGAGATGTCCACCTGGCGATGGGGGCCGAGTTGGCGCGCCGATACCCGGGCAAGAAATTTCTCATTATCGATGCGCCCATCATCTGTCCTGAAGAGGTGGAGATGAGGCGGACTGGTTTTCAGGAGGCGAAGCTGCAATTCATGTGGGAGACGGCAAAAGACGGAGAGTTCGGAAAATACTATGATGCCATCGGCAAGGCTGCGTGGCTGGAGGCGAGAAGCAAGCACCCGGACTGCGATGTCATCGTATCCCTCTTCAGGATTCATCCGAAAATCTTGGAATCGCTGCCGACCGGCGGTGATGGGGGCCGCATCGTCATCGTCCAGAACAATCCCGCCGAGCTTTTGGAGCCCCTGGTTGCAGGGAAGATCGACTTCACTTGGTTCCGCTGCACCAAGCCGCTGCCGTCGGGAGCTAGCCCCGAAGCGCTCCTCGCCAACAAGTTTCTACTGCTTGATCTCCACAGCCTTGACGAGATCCGACGTGAACACCCTGAGCTTCATCTGGCTCCACAGCTCGCTGAAAGCGAAGAAGAATGAATCCACAAAAGGAGAACATCATGAAACGGCAAAGATTCACCTTATTTGAAATGCTTGCAGTCATCGTCGTCATCGCGATCCTGCTCTCCCTGCTTTTCAGTAGCTATTCACGAGCTCGCCGCCATGCGCTCACCGCAGTATGCCTGAGCAATCTTCACAACACCCACGTCGCCCTGATGGTCTACGGACGCGGCAACAAGTACGTCCTGCCTATGCCCTACGTCGTCAGGATGACCGGGAGCCCGTCCTACGACATCAACATGACCACGCCCGGTAAGACCTGGGGTGCCGCCTTGGTCACCCCGGGCCTGACTTCCATCGACAACCTTCACTGCCCCGAAGCCTACAACACCCGCGGCCAGGGCTCCAGCCTCACCGTCAAGGTGGCCGGCGGTGCGACCCAGCCGATCGGCGCCCGGCCCATAGACCAGTTCATCTATGGTCTACGAGGCGGCGTGCTCAGCAATAATAATCGCTATCAGATTGCGACGGACTATAACAGGATCGCCAATCCCAGCGGCGACATACTCGTCTGCGACACCTCCCATCCGGGACTGGTCTACAGCAACTGGAATGTCTTCGACTACACTCACGGCACCTACATGGTGCACTCAGGCAAGGCCGGGGTCTGCTTCTCCGATGGCAGCGGCGTTGCGGCCGGTGAGAGCCGACTCGACCAGATCCCCGATGCGGCCTGGGGCACCGTGCAAACAAAAAGATATTACTACCCTAGCGGTCCCGGAGGCAGGACCCAGTGAGGCCTCTGGCCAGACTGGTTTTCGATCTCGTTTTGAAGTAAATGATTCTCGCATTGGCAGGGTGCTAGGCCTCTGCAGATTCGATCGTTTACTGCTTATTAACGGCCTCGGCAAAAATTGTAAGGAGATTCATCAATGTCAGACGAAACCATCACGCCTCGCATCAGTGTTCTAAGTGACGAAGAGCTCTTCGTGGTCATGGAGGAGTACCGGCGGCAAAAACTCAAGGAAAGCCTCTTGGGGCCGTCCGTTTCCACAGTCTGCCACATCATTCTGCTAATCTTCGCCGCCGTCTTTCTGAAAGGAGCAACGGAGGAGGCTCCGCCGACAGTGGCGATCACCACGGAAATTGAGAAAACACCTCCGCCGCCCCCGCCTCCACCTCCGCCCCCGCCAGACCCGGTCACGCCTCCCGAGGTCCCCTCCGAATCCACTGACCCGGCAGTCACCTCGGTCGCAGTCAACGACCCGCACAATGCCAGCGGCCTTGAATCGATTGATGACAACACCCCCTCGACCGCCGACAACGGCTCGGTCGACCTCGTGTCCGACGTCAAGTCGACTGTTTCTCCCGCGACATCCAGCAAGATGTTTGGCGGACGTCGTGCCGCCGGCCGAGCCGGCATGGTCGCCAAATATGGCGGCTCGGTCAAGGCTCAGCAGAACCTCGAGAGAGGTCTGGCCTGGCTTGCCAAGGTGCAGCTGCCTGATGGTTCCTGGGGTAACACCGCAAAAGATGCTTTCTCCGGGTTGGCCCTGCTGTGTTTCCTGGCACACGGTGAAACCACAACCTCGAAGACCTATGGCAAGACCGTCGAAAAGGCGATCAACTTCCTCGTCAATTCAAAAGGCGACGCCAATGCCGACGGACATGTCTATTCGCATTCCATCAAGACTTACGCGCTCTCAGAGGCCTTTGCCATGACCGGCAATTACAACCTCGAGGAAGCCATGAATGCCAATGTCCGCCGCATCATCGACGGGCAGCAGGCCGGCGGTGGATTCAACTACAATTACGACAAGAGTCCCCGCGACGACCTCTCCTTCGCCGGCTGGAACTTCCAGGCTCTGAAAGCCGCCAAGGCCGCCAATTGCCAGGAAAAGGGACTTCAGGAAGCCATCACCAAAGGGATCGAGAATCTGAAGACACGTTCCAGCGGCGGCTTCAAATACTGTGCCGAGGGCGGCAATTCCAGTCCGGCCATGCGCGGCGTCGGCGTTCTCTGTTTGCAGCTCTTCGAATCCGCCTGGGATGCCAACAGCAAGCCCATACCTGAGCTGGCGCCCACCTGGAAAGAGATATCTGAGAACGACATCAAGACTCTCGACTGGAACAATCCCGCCCCCAATTCTATGTACTCTTGGTACTACGGGACCTACGCAGCCTTCCAGGAGGGCGGCCCCATCTGGGCCGCTTGGCGCAAGAAGTTTGAGCCGATGTTGCGTCAACACCAGAGCCCGGAAGGATATTGGGTTTATCCCGGCCATTATCACATGAGTGGCGGCGATGAATTGACCGAGAAAGTCCACGCCACGACCTTCGCCATCCTGATGCTGTCGGTCTACTACCGTTTTCTCCCTTCATCCAAAGGGCGCAATGGCCATGTCGAAGGAGGCGGCCCTGCCGGTGCAGTAGATAAGCCGGCGGCACCCAAAAAAGAAGAAGAAGTCAAACTTTGATTCAAAGCCTTGTCACGCTCTCTCGTACGTGTTGAACCCAGGGATCGCTATGAACCACTCCTTCCTCACAGCCTTCACCGCCAATATCCTCCTCAGCTTCGGCCTCTTGGCCGAAGACAAGACCTCCGAATGGCGCCTCGAAGACGCTGACCTGAGCTTGGTGAAAAACGGTTGGAATCAAGCGCAACGCAATCTCTCGGTAGTCGGCCTGCCTCTCTCCATCGGCGGCAAAAGCTTCGCCCATGGACTCGGCGTCCACGCCGCTTCCGAATGCACCTTGCGACTTGACGGCAAGGCCAGCGAATTCCATGCCTTCGTCGGCTTGAACGACGCAGGTGGCAATCAGGACGGCAAGGTGGAGTTCCGTGTCATCGCCGACGGCAAGACGGTCTGGCGCAGTGGCGAGATGAACAAGGGCGATCCAGCAAAAGAGCTCAGAGTGCCTCTTTCCGGAGTCAGGAAGCTCCGGCTTGAGGTCGATGCGCTCGGCAACATCAACTCGGATCACGCCGACTGGGCCGATGCCGTGGTCAGTTACCGAGGCGTCGCACCGGTCAATATCGATCCAGACATTGCCGAAGAAGATCCGACTCTCTACCCGCCCGTCGAGCAGCTCGTCGCCTCGCCCGGCGACACCAGCTACTTCATCGATCCCACCGCCGGCGACGACCCATTTTAGGCGCGCTGAATGAACAGTTGCTTGCCTTGCTGCACCAAGGCAAAGGCGACAAAGTCGGCAAATCCGGCTGCGCGGCAACGAGCCGAATAATCCTTGTCGGCAATTTGCTTCAACGCCGCTGTCAACGCGGCTTGAGGATCATCGTCCTTGTCAATCGATTTAAACTCGAAGATCTTCGGCAAGCCAAACTGCGATGGGTGACGAGGAATAAGAATCATATCGGCGCGCCCGAGCCCAGCTTCGCGGTTGGATTCGATCAAATAGCGATTCGAAAGGTTGGCGGCCATGGCCAGAAAGAAACCGTGGATGAAGGCTTCAGGATCTTTGGCGGTATCATGGAAACTGACGATCTGGCGGAAGAGCTCGCCCAGTTCTTTTTGCAACAGCTCCGCGTTGTCAAGAATGATGCCTTCGAGGATCCTGTCGAGCCCTTTGTAAGATGGTTTCCAATAAGCGCGATCGACGAAGGTCGAGAAAATAAAGCGCAGCTCTTCATTGGGGATTGAGAGACTGAAAGTCGTGCGACCACGCCAGTCCTGCGCCTTGTCTCCTACCTTGAGATAGCCGGTATGGACAAGAAAACTCCACAAGGAATCGGGGTCTCGAGCGATATCGGCAAAAACGGTGTTGTCATTAAGGACCGCGCGAACTTCCCTTCCTTCCAAAATGCCTTGAAGCTGGTCGCGGATGTCGTCTTCGCGTGCGGCAAGGGACTCGTAGACGAGCGCGTTGTCGGAGGTGTTGACCCAATAGGCCTCGGGGAGGGGGTCGGAACTTTTAGCGAAGTGAGTGATCGACCAAGGATTGTAGATGGTCGTCTCTCCGAAGCGGTAGCCGTTGTACCACTGTCTTGCCTCATCAAGCCGGCCCGGCTTGCCGAAGTCTGTAAGTAGCCGTGTGACTTCGTCCTCGGTGAATCCAAATTTGTCTTCGAAAGGCCCGCCATTGAGAACCGTGGCGATTTCGGGATTATTGAGCCCGGAGAAGAGGCTCTCCTTCCCGATACGCAGGATGCCGGTCATCACACCCTTGAAAATCGAGGTATTATCCTTCAGCCCGGCGCTGAACCAAGGACGCAGCAACTTGATTGCCTCGGTGAGGTATCCTTCTGTCCAAGCGTTGATCAGCGGCGAATCATATTCATCAATGAGGATGGCGACTTCTTCGCCGTGGACGCGTTTCATCCATGTGGAGAGGGTGAGCAAGGAAGACTGCACCTCATCGAGACTGGCTTGCGATGAACGCAATGCACGGAAAAGTCGGGTCTCATCTTCATCGAGATAAGCAAGGAGTTCGGCATTCTCTCCGAAGAGTGTCGCCATGGCATGGACGAACTTCAATCGCAAGGCGTCGATGTCATCGAACTTCCAGTCTTTCAGGGTCAGATAAATCACCGGATGACGACCTTTGTGGCGTAAGACGCTTTCCGGCTCTTGCATCAGCTTCAGGCCGGCGAAAAGCGCGTCCTGATCGGCAGTCTTGCGATCAAGAAACAGGCGCAGTGTACTCATGTTGAGAGTCTTACCAAAGCGTCTGGGGCGGGGAAGGACGATGATGTCGGATCCCTTGAGAATCTCAGCGACGAAGAGAGACTTGTCGACGTAATAACCCCCTTTCTCCCGCAAGGAGCGGAAGTCGCTGGTGCCAATCTTGATGGTGAGGTGGGTCATGCACGAAACATAGCCGAACAACCACTCAATGCCAGAGTAGCACAGCGCCGCGACATCCCTGTTTCCTTTGCCCACTTGCGCCCGCCCGCTCCCGCAAGCAAAATGGTGGGTGCCACACCCTGAGCTTGTCGGGGTGGATGAGGTGTGATGTCGGGGGGCCTGAAGAATGGCGGCTGGCAGCAAAGGACGATCAAGAGGGCTCCGGCATAACTAAGCACTGTCAACCTTGAGCTTCGCATGACATGTGGCGGCGAAGCCTGCCAGCAGCACCCCAGCCCCTAAGG
>JAYTMY010000216.1:0-15339 GCA_043748535.1 Lentisphaeraceae bacterium
GGCTGAGTAGTAACAAGGTGCACAGTAAATGCATGCGGTATCTCCTTTCGGCGTGCAAGTGCAATCTAATGTCGATTCACAACTTGCAGCTAGCTTTGAGGGGTGGCAGGGAGCTTTTTTGTCCTCTGATAATTGTGGACGTTGAAGGTGAAGCGGTCACGCTAGCACATCGGCGACAGGGTGTTCATCTTGAGGCGTCGAGGTGGCTGACCTCGGAGCTTGAGCTGAAGAGGAAGACAACAAAGCCGCCCGGGTGGGCGGCTTGGTGTTCGATTTTTGAGTCGATTACTTGGTGCGCAGGCTGACGCGGACGCGGCGCTTGCTGTCATCGAAGCTGGCGGCGATTTCCGCATCGCCGGCGAAGAATTGCACCGCTTTGCGGGCGTCTTCGTCGTTCATCGGCTTGAGGAGAACTTCATCGCCCCATTTTTTGACTTCTTTGGCGGCGTTTTTGCAGTCGACAGCGAGGCGTTCGGCGGCGCTTTCGGCGCTCATCGGAGCATCGTTGAAGGCCGGGCGCTCTTCGCGGTTGAAGCTCGGGCCGCGGTCATCGCGGCGAGGGCCACGGTCGTCGCGGGGGCCACGGTCGTCGCGGGGGCCACGGTCGTTACGGGGACCACGGTCATCGCGGCGTTCGAAGCGGTCGCGGCGGGTTTCGTCACCACCACGTTCTTCACGGTCGCGGCGGCCGGGGTTGCGGGAGGGGAAGCTGCGGCTCGGGCCGGCGTTATCACCGTCGGCAGGAGCTGTAGGGGCAACTTCGCGGAGCGGAGTGGCGGAGGCCTCGGTAGCGCTGCAAGTGGTGTCGGAGGGGGCTGCACAGGTGGTGTTTTCGGTCGTAGTTGCGGGGGCTGCACAGGTGTTGGTCACATCGCAGCAGGGAGCGGCAGCGCTGTCGCTGGTGCAGGCTTCGCTAGTGACCGGGCTGGCTTCACTGGCGGTGGCTTCGTTGGAGGGGGTGGCGGCAGGAGTGCGCTCGGGGCGATCTTTGCGGCGCTCACCGCGTTCGGGACGATCGCCACGAGGGCCGCGATCTTCGCGCGGGCCACGTTCTTCGCGGGGTGCGCGTTCCGGGCGATCTTCAAAGCGTTCTTTGCGGCGTTCTTCGCGGCGGGCTTGTTCCTGATCGCGTTTTTCCGAGGGCGTGTTATTGCCTTTGCCGTAGCCGTCGACGTCGATGAAGACTTTGGGGAAGTTTTCGATGTCTTTGCGGAGGATGTTGTTCATCAGGATGCTGAGCGAGTTGAGGTGAACGCCGTTGCGGCCGATCAGGCGGCCGGGTTCTTCGGTCAGGACATTGAGGACGATCTTGTTGCCGTTGACGTTGTCTTTGACTTCAGCTTTGAGGCCGAGGAGGCCAATCATTTTGCTGAAGACTTCACGGGATTTAGCGGCGTGGGCACCGGTTTGCACCGGATCGGGGGTTTGGACTTGCGACATGTTAATGAGTTCTCCGGGGGATTTCCGCGCGACGGTCTCAGGCCTTGGTGGTGGCTGCAGTTGAGACGGGGGCGGAGGTATTGCTGAGTTTGTATTGAAGGATGGTCATGAGAGTCTGGACGGTCCAGTAGAGCGTCAGACCGGAGGGCATTCCGTAGCAGAGCACCAGCATAATTACGGGCATGGCCATCATAAGCTTCTTCTGCATATCATCGGCAGAGGAAGGCATGAGCTTCTGTTGCAGAAGCATGAGGGCGCACCAAGCGATGGCGAGTGGTCTGATAGGCAGACCGATTCCGGGGATGGTCACGACGGTGTCCGGCATGGACAAGTCGGTGGCCCAGAGGAATTCGCTGTGGCGCAGTTCGATGGCGCTTCGCAGCGCGTTGAAGAGGGCGATGAACACGGGCATTTGCAGCAACATGGGCAGGCAACCGCCGAGCGGGTTCACTCCTTCTTCTTTGTACAACTCCATCACCTTCTGGGATTGGAGCTGGGGGTTGTCCTTGTGTTTTTCCTGGAGTTCCTTCATTTTGGGACCCAGGGCGGACATTTTTTTCATCGATTCGTTGCTCTTGTTGGTGAGGCGCCAGAAGAGCAGCTTGACGAAGATGGTGAGAAGGATGATGGCGAGGCCCCACGACTGGACGTAGTGGTAGAAGAACATCAGGACTTTCAGGATGCCTTGCGACATCCAGCCGAGCCAGCCGACTTTGAACCACATGAACATATTGAGCTGCATGACGCCTTGGCGATTGTCGCCGAGATCTTTGAGCTCTTGCAGATCTTGGGGGCCGGCAAAGATGGCAAAGCTGAGCTCTTTAGTGGCACCGGGAGCGATGTCGAAATCTGAGATTTTACCGAAAGCAGAGATCAAGGTGTATTTCTGGTCGTGATCTCCGGCATTGCGATCGGCGCGTTCGACTTCGACGTGGCTGAGGGAGCAGGATTCCCAAGGTTGGGAAGGCTCAACGATGAAGGCGAAATATTGGTTTTTGACGGCGATCCACTTGAAGCCTTTGCCGTGATCGGGTTTTTCGAAGTCGATTCGCTCGGGCTTGCCAGCGGCTTTGAGTTCCGCGAGGTCGGAGCTGACGGACGAGTGGAATTCGGTGTGGACCTTGTCGTCTTCGGCGTCATAGCAGTCGACGCCCTGGTCGAAGCCCATGGCTTGTTTGGCGAAGAAGTCGAGGTCGCCGAACTGGATCGGCGGAGTGTGGCCGCAGTTCATTTCGAGGCCGCTGATTTTCAGGGTCTCATTGACCGAGACGTTGCGGATTTCGACTTTGCGGGTGAAGGCGTGGGGGTGCTTGGGATCCAAGGTCCAAGTCTCGGTGATGAGACATTCCTTGCCATTGATGATGACAGGGCTTTGGGTGCAGAGGGATTTCTCGTCTTGGTTGACGATTTTGGCAGTGCCGAATTTCCAGTCTTTAGCGGAACCTTGCCAAGTCATCGAGGGGTGAAGGTCATCGCCGATGTGGACGAGTTGATCCTTGTCCTTCATCAGCTTGTGGTTGGGGAAGGTGGCAGTGCCGAGGCCGCGGCCGGGGAGGATTTGGATATCAGCTAGCTTGTCGACCTTAAGCGTCACCGGGGGGAGTGCGATTGCGGGAGCCGCTAAAACGGCCGGGGCTTGCACGCCAGTGCTAGGTTTTGCCTCGGCTGCCGGGCTGAGGGCAGCTTGATCGGGAGTGGAGGAGAGAGCTTGCTTGTCTTGGACGGCTGCGACCTGAGGGGCGGGGGCCAGGCCGAGTTTTCTTTCGATAGCGGGGCCGTAGATGAGCCAGAGAATCAGGCCAAGGCTGAGAGCGACGAGGCCGAAGATGCCTTTCTTATCCATTGCGTGATTCATTCCTGTCAAAAGTGGGGGGCGGTACGGGGTCGTTGCTAGATCCACGGTACCAAGGGTGGCAGCGGAGGAGGCGTCTGGCGGTGTAGACGAAACCTCTCAGGAAGCCGTGTTCAAGAAAACACAGCCTGCCGTATTCAGAACAGCTGGGGTGGAAGCGGCAGACCTTAGGTAGAAAAGGGCCGAGGAAGAGCTGGTATCCTCTGATGGCACGTTCTCCGAGCCAAGCCATGACGCCGGGTTTCATGACGGGAGATGACCTGCGTTGCGGAGCAGTTGCAGCAGTTCAATCTGGACTCTGAGGGCCTTGCGTCCGTGCAAATTGCGGCGGGCGACAAGAACAATCCACAAAGGCGGCAGGCTGCTGCTGATCAAGCGAAACGATTCCCGCAGAAGACGTTTGGCGCGATTTCTCTCCACCGCGTCATTGTCGTACTTACGCCCGACGACAACGCCAAGCCGGCACATGCCGTCTGGAGCGGGAAGGGTGCTGAGCAGCATCAGTTTTCCAGGATGGCTCGAACCTGTCTCGCGCATCGTGGTGAATTCGGCGCCGCTTGTCAGTCGTTTGTCACGGCCGAAACTTGCATCGCCGGTCTGGAGCAGACCGGCTGGATGCTTGTTTCCAAGGGATTCCGGCAAGGAATCAGACGCCGCAAAGCTTGTGACGGCCTTTCTGACGACGGCGGGCGAGGACCTTGCGGCCGCCAACGGTGGCCATGCGTGCGCGGAAGCCGACGTTGCGGACGCGCTTGATTTTGGAGGGCTGGAAGGTGCGTTTCATGTTCATTTTTCCTTGTCTTGGTGGATCGTGCCGACTCTGCATCTAGGAGATGGGCAGGCTTTCCGGCGGAGTTCCGGTTGGCGCGGGCCGCGTATCTTACACGGAAGAGCTGATTCATCAACTGATATTTCACTGATTTATCACAAGGCTTTTCAGGGATGCCCTTGTCCCCCCAAGGTTTCTTGGGCCGATCCTTCGGGGTGGTTAAGAACATGTTAATTTATTACGTAAATCGAATGAAGTCTTGATTGACGAACGTAAAATGTAATCCATATGTAGGGGGTGCTCTGGAGATGATAAACAACAACAGGAGAGATTCCTATGATGAAACTTGTCAGCAGCCTTCTTTTCACCGCCTTTCTTGGTGCCCAAGCTGAAGAAGCCGCACCGGTTCCGGCCAAGGAAGAGTTCAAACCATGGAGCTTGAGCCTCGAATCTGGAATTCATTCTCATTATCTGTGGCGCGGATTCACTCTCAACCCCGATCCGGTGAATCAGAACTCAGTGACCTTCGAATACGCCCTCGGCAAAGAAGGTGATTTAGGCACAGTTGGAGTCAACTACTGGAACAACGTTGACTTGACGAACGTCACCGGAAATGCCAGCGACATCACTGAAAACGACTGGTCCGTCTATTGGTACAAGACTTTAGGCGACATCGGTAAACTGAAGCTCGGCGCCATCTATTATGACTTCCCGACTGCTGTTGGCGAAGGCGTCTTCAGCCATACCTCAGAGGTTTTTGCAGTCTTCACTGCCAATACACTGCTTAGTCCCGAAATCAGCGCTTACTACGACTTCCAGAAATCTGACGGTTTCTACCTCTCTTTCGGCGTTTCTCACTCCGTACCGCTTGAAAGTGTGGCTGACTTTACCAAGGGTTGGAGCTTGGACTTGTCGAGCGTTGTCGGCTGGAACTCCGGAAAAAACATGAAAATGTACTATGGTGAAGCTGATGAAGACTCGTCATTCACCGACTTCAACGTCAAAGCTGGATTGACGATCCCTCTCTACAGCAACGACAGCATGTCTATGGCTTTCAAGCCCTACATACAGTGGTTCACCACCCTGGATAGTTATTATGGTAACGAGGGCATCAATCAAGAGGGCTTCGTTGGCGGAGCCACCATCAGCCTGTCCTTCTAAATTTAAATTCAAAGCGCCGCCCCTCAGGGCGGCGCTTTTTCGGTTTTAGGCGGCGGGTACGCCGATCTGTTTCGCTTCTCTCAGGATGCTGGCAGCGAGTTGGCGGACTCGGGTGCCGGGCGGCATTTCGGCGATGAAGCTGTCGCGTCCGCAGCGCATGGCGATGCGGACGCGGCCACCGGGGACTGGGCGCAAGCTGGTGATTTTGATCGCGGCTAAGGCCGGGACGTGCAAGGCGTCGAGGCTGCGGCGGAGGAGGGCGGCGGCGCGGCGATAATCGCGGGTGCCGAGAGCCCAGATTTCATCGAGGCGGGAATCGGCGCTGCCGGTGAACCAGGTGCCGCTGAGAAGAATGTCGCTGATGTCGTGTCCGTCGCTCATGGTCGATCTCCATTGATGTGTTGAGGTATGCTGTCTGTAGCCATGATGCTTCTTGACATGAGACAATTTGATGTCACAGGCATAAGGTTTTTAGAAAATAATTACAGGGGGCGAGAGATGTCACGGGAAAGAAATGAGAGGCTGCAGCTGTTTGTCGGCATGCTGAAGTCGGGCCAGGATCTGAGTGCTCGGCGGCTCAACATCGAGCTTGAGCGCAAGGGTTTGCGTCAGGTTGATCGTCGTACTTTGCTGCGCGATGTCGCCAGTTTGCGAGATGAGTTCGGCGCCCCGGTGGACTACGATGCGTCGCGGCGCACCTATGTTTTGGTGGATCTGGGCTGGAAGCTGCCGCTGAGCTTGGTGAAGAGTGCTGCTTTGTTGCCGGCGGCCTTGGCGATAGGCTCGGCGCAAGCCAGTCTGCCTGGCGATGGCGGCGACGAGCTGGGGGAGATGCAGGATGCCCTGTTTCTCGCCATGGGCGGGCGTTCCCGCGAAGCGGCGGAGAGTCTGATTGTTTCGTCGAGTGCGGCGCCAGCGATGCCGGACGGGGTGCTGGCAGTTTTGCTTGAGGGCTGGCGCAGCTGCACTCGGATCAAGGGGCGTTATCGCTCCTCTGGTGGCAGAATCGAAGAACGGCTGGTTGATTTACATGCTTTGTATCATGTCGACGGTTTCTGGTATGGAGCCGCTTTCTGTCATCGACGTCAGGCGCCACGGACTTTTGCTTTGCATCGGTTTGACAGTGCGGAGATGGAGAAAGAGCATTTCAAGAGGGATGACTCACTTGTCCGCAGGGTGCGTGATAGCGGCGGCTTTACCGACATGGACAAGCTGGACGGTGTCGAGCTGAGGCTCCGTTCGTGGACGGCGCGTTCGGCGCAAGAGCGCCCACCTTTTCCCGGGGCGAGCTTTCGTGCTGACGGCTCGGCCGTGGTGATGAGTTTGGGCAACGCCCCGGTGGAGCGCCTCATGGCGTGGATTCTGGCGCAAGGAGGAATGGCGGTGGTGCTGGCCCCGGCGAAGCTCAGAAAAATGATTCTGAAGCGCGCTGAGGGGATCGTCAAATCCCACGAAGGATAAGTTTTCTCAGGATTTTCACTGTCAGCGCAAGTGTTAGGGCTTGCGGGAATGGGCAATTAAGTGGTATTATCGCAGTAAGACCTAGGATAACGTCATGTCAGCTTTCTTGTTCAATATCGCCTGCCCACGTTGTGAGACGCGGATCGGCATTCATCTTGGCAAAATCAGCACCAATTGCCCCCGCTGTGAATTCCTGGTTCGGATCAGCGACCCTGAAGGACTGCTCAATGAATACAAGAAAAACGGCTTGGCCGACCTCGAATTTCACGAGGAGTCGATCCAGGTAAAATCACCGGAAGGCATCCGTATGGATGGCTTGCGTCTGGTCTTTAGCCGGAGTGCCGCAGCCAGTGCTCCGGCGCCTCAGGTGCCCAAGGAAAATGACGAGGCGGTTGAAGACAGCGATGACCTGTCGGACCACAAGACGGCGCATACCCAGGCGATTCATCTGACCTTTGATCCGGCGATCTACATGAGGCAGATTGAGGAACAGTCACGCAGCGGCAAGTTGCGCCATCCGACGCAAGCGAAAATCCCTTTGCATAAGGTGATTCACGCGTCAAAGATGGCCAAACCGCCACCTCCAAGTCATCTCCGAATCTGGGTCAGTGCCACTTTGGTGACCTTGATCGTCGTCGTCATCATTGTCGTCATCGCGATTCAATGAGCCAAGGTTTCGCTCTCCGCCGGGAATTCGGTGGCAGGAGCGAGGGTGGCAGGATCGATGTTTTTCGGTAGCAAAGCTGACACCAAACTGAAGCGACTTTTTGCGGCGGTATCGGTGTCGAAGGCGAGTTTGATCACTGTTCCTTCATTGACCGGACGTGCCAGCAGGGTTTTTTCTCCCTCGGTCTCTTTGAGTCGGACCGGGGAAGCCGGCAGGCACTGGAAAATCCAGGCAGAGGGGTTGTAGAGTTCCATTTCTTTCGCCATCATTACGCAGGCTTGGGCTTTGCCGTCACTTTGGCGGAGCAGGTAATCGCTGCGGCCGATACTATGTGATTTTTCCAGTTTGATCTCAAGGACGACGAAGCTGTGCCCGAGGGCGGCTTTTTTGATCTGCTGCTTGCCGTCGGCGTCAAGATAGGGAAGGCTGCTGCAGACACTGGCTTTGAGGAGGAGACCCTCGCGAAGACGAAGCGGGAAAACGCTGGCCTGCCGGGACGCTGGTGTTTTCTCCGCGCGCGGGCTGAGCGGTGCGACGTCGGCGGCAGGAGCGGGCGACTGGAACATCAAGCAGGCGACAAGAGTGCTGAGCATGATCGGACCTCGGTCAGAGAATTTGGGCGAGGAGCTGGCGTCCGCCAGCATCAAGAAGTTCGGCCGCGAGTTTGGCGCCGCTGCCGCGCAGTTCTGCGACGGGGCCGCTACGGCTGCGGCGGAGGAGCTTGGCGCCATTAGGAGAGGCGATGAAGGCGTCGAGATGGAAGCTGCCGGCAACGATTCGGGCATGGCAGCCAGCGGGGATCTGACAGGAGCCGCCGATCGCCGAATTGAATTCTCGCTCGGCTAGGACACAGACCGAGGTGTCGTCATGATTGAGTCGGCGGATGAGCTCGACGATTTTGTCATCGGTGAGGCGGCATTCGACGCCGACGGCACCTTGGCCGACCGCGGGGATCATGCAATCGAGATCGAGGATGCTGGTGATGCGATGGCCGAGGCCGAGGCGTTTCAGTCCAGCGGCGGCGAGAAGTATGGCGTCGTAGCGGCCTTCGTCGAGTTTGGCAAGACGGGTGTCGACATTGCCGCGTAAGAGCTCGATTTTGATGTCGGGTCGCCAGGCGAGGATCTGGGCGGCACGACGGAGCGACGAGGTGCCGAGAGTGGCTCCTTGCGGGAGGGCTTGAAGCGAGGCGATCTTGGTCGACAGGAAGGCGTCGCGAGGGTCTTCTCGTTCAAGGATGGCGGCGAGGCCGAGTCCTTCGGGGAGCTCAGAGGGGACGTCTTTCATCGAGTGGACCGCCAAGTCTGCACTGTTCTCGAGGAGGGCGTCTTCGATTTCTTTGACGAAGAGTCCTTTGCCGCCGACTTTCGCAAGGGCGACATCAAGAATTTTGTCGCCTTGCGTCTTGAGGATGACTAGCTCGATTTTTATGTCGGCTTGCAGGGAGAGGAGTCGGGCGCGGACATGTTCAGCTTGCCAGAGAGCGAGTTTCGAGCCGCGGGTGGCGATGCGCAGGGTCATGATTATTACCTTCGTGATTTTGACATTCCGCCAGTATAGATCCGAGTCAGACACGGACAAGGCGTGCAGGCTGTTTGGACGGAGCTATGTTGCGGCCTATGCAAGTCCACATCACCAGCCGCCGCCTTGCGGATTCCCGTTCCGCCCCTGCCGCCTCCTTCCATCTCGATGAAGGCGCCGCACTGAATTCGTCCGCGTTAGCCGGCGAAGGACGCTGTCACTACAGCATCAGCTTGCTTGATGGGCAGCCGGTCTTCTGGCTCGAGGCCGGGGATGCGTGGAGTCAAGGTGAGAAACTGAGCCTCGGACGGCATCTTCTGCGCAGCGGCCAGCAAATTGAAACTGACGGTTTGTCTTTGGCGGTTTGTCTTCTTCACCCCGGGGCAAAGCGGACCCGTTTCGGCCTGGTCACCATAACTGCCATTACGGCTGTTTTTGTCATCATCATTCTCCAAATTATGACTCCTGCTTGGTTGCAAAAACGCGCCGATAGCGGGACCGGTTTGAAACGTCGGATCTTGCTGGACGAGGTCGCCGGTCTCATCGACGCGCAGCGGAAATCCGTGGCGGAGATTCCCAAGGGCCTGAGTTCACGGCGCACTGGCATGTTGAAGGACTTGAAGGCGGAGTTGGATGCCATCGGTTTGGAGCTGCGCCAGAATCCTGACAACATGAGCAACTCGGACCTGCGAAACATCCGCGACGGCTTGGGTCGTTATGAAATTATTCGCAGCCACTTGAGTGAGAATCCGGCGATCGACATGGTTCCTCGTCTTGATCCGTCCATTGCGGTGTCCGCAGCATTGGCGCCGTGACATGAAGCTGATTCCGTCGCGCCGTTCTCTGCGCTGGTGGTTGATCATCCTGCTGCTTTTGCCTTTGATTGCCAGTCCCTTGTGGTCGTGGTTTCAAGAATGGCGCCGCGAGCAGTTGGTGCGTCCGGTCGCCGCACGAGCCGCAGCTAAACATGGAATTCCGGTGTCCTTGGTCTTAGCCGTGATCAAGCAGGAATCGCGCTTTCGTCCGCAGTTGAAAGGCGGCAAAGGCGAATACGGTTTGATGCAGATCATGCCGGCTGTGGCGGCGGATTGGACCAAGGCGCATAAACGCGAGGCCTTCCGTTCTCTCGATATCTTGTTTCAACCGGAGCAGAATCTCGAGGTCGGCTGCTGGCATCTTGCCCGTGCCGTGCGGCGTTGGCGCGACGCCGGGTATCGCGACTGGGTCAGCCTCGCCCTGGCGCAGTACAACGCCGGTGCGACGCGCGTCACCGAGCAGAAATGGGCGCCACCGGACAAATCTGGCGATGCCCTGTCACGGATCGATTGGAAAGGGGTCCGGTCTTATGTCGAAAAGATCCGGGCTTACCAAGAGGATTACGAATAAAAAAAGCCCGCCCCGGCTCTGCCGAAGGCGGGCCAATGGCATCTACATGTCAGGCGATGCGAATGTCGGCGGCGAATTGGATCAAGACATCAAAGCCACCCGAGCTGTAGACCTGATGACTGCCGTTTTCGGCGAAGAAGGAGTGATCGAACACGCCGTCATCACTGGCTGAGTCGGTGATCTTGAGGGTCGAGAGATTGTGGGTGATGATGCGGAACTCGCTGCTGCCGGCGGTGCTGATGGCTTTGATCTCCGATAGGCTGAGGACGTGGTCAGCAGTCTCACTGCCAAGCCGCAGAACCTCGAGGTTTTTCAGCTGGGTTTCGGGCAGGTCTTCGAGCGCACTGAACACCGTCAGGTAATCGACGCCGCCGCCGAAGTCAATGCTGACGCCCGAGGATAGGTCGATGTTGAAGATGTCGACGATGTCGGTGCCGGAACCACCCTTAATGCTAAGGCTGAGATCGTCCATGGGAAGGATGTAACTGCCTTCATTGCCGAGCTGGACCATGCCGCTGCTGCCGCTGCTGTTGAGATTGAATTGGCTATATCCTTTGACGGTGATCAGATCGTGACCGCCGCCGCAGGAAACAGTGCCATCAGTGATGTCTCCCAGCACGATCAGAGTGTCGTCTCCCGTTCCCAGGTCGATTTGTGCACCGTGATCCCCCCAGTTGAGGTCACCCTTGATGTTTATCAGATCGTTACCGGAGCCGGCGTAAATTTGGCCGTTTTGCGAGCCGGCAAGGCTCAAGGTGTCGTGGCCGTCTCCGAGGTTGATGAAGGAGTTTGAGTCGCCTTTGAGCGTCACGGTGTCGTTGCCGAGTCCCGCCAGAATGCTGCCGGAGAGGGAGTCGCCTTTGATCGTCAACTGGTCGTTGCCGTCGCCGAGATAGAGGTCGCCGGAGACATCTTGCAAGCTTGTGATGACGATGCTAGGGCTGACGTCACTGGGGATTGCAGGGAGAAGCTTCATGCCGTTGTCGCGGTTGAGGGTGATGATGTCGTCGCCGGCGCCGGCGTCGATCCATCCCAGGTTGTCGCCATTGAGGGTCAAGCGGTCCTTGCCGTCATTCAAGGCGATGGAGCTTTGATTGCGACGTCCGATGTTGACGATGTCGTCGCCGCTGCCGAGATCGACCTTGGCCACAAAAACTTCTTCGGTGGCATAGCTTCTGACGAGGTCGCGCTTGATGGTCAAGGTGTCATTGCCGGTGCCGAAGTCGAAATTGGGATTGATGGCATCGCGGCCGATGCTCAGCTTGTCGTCACCTCCGTAGCCGTAGAAGGCATTGCTGTAGTCGGCGCCGAAACTGACGAGGTCGGAGGCGTCGCCAAGGGCGATGGTGCCGCCGCCGGATTTCTTGACGCTGATGGTTTTGACCTGGCTGGCGAGACTGGCCGAGCCCAAGGAAGAATTCCCGTAAATACTGCCGTAGAAAGTTTTAGAGCTGAAGCTGTCCTTGCCGGTGCCGAGGGAGAAATCGCCGATGACCTCACCGGAGAAGGCGACGCTGTCGTTGCCGGAGCCGCAGTAGAAATCTCTGTTCTCATAATTGCTGTCGCCGCTGAAATCAACGCCGGTGAAGGTGTTGTTGCCGTCGCCCAGATCAAGGGTGCTGCGCCAAATGCCGACGCCGGATTTGAACTTGTCGTCGCCGCTGCCTAGATCGAAATGGGCGTCCGCCACCGAGCCGCCGCTGATCGTGACGCTATCGGCGCCCGCACCAGCGTAGAGTTCGCCGCCGAAGTGGCCGCCTTTGAGGGTGATCGAGTCGCCGTCATCCGCCGTGCTATCTTGGTCAGCGGAGGTGTCGAGGACGCCGAAGAAACTTTTGCTGATGACGACGACATCCTTGCCGGCGCCGAGGGAGAAGCCGACGTTTTTGCCGGTGATGCCGTTGAGGGTGAGGGTGTCGGCCAAGCTGCCGCCGAAGATGTATTGCGAGGAAGTCGCGGTAATCATGCCGCTCAGGAGAGTGAGGCTGTGTTTCTGCTCTGCGTGATTGGGTAAAAAATCGGGTATGTAGGAGTTGTCAAGTAAGGTCCCTGTGAAGGGCAGAACCAGTTCGGTCAGATGGTCGTATTTGAAGAACGGCGTGGCGGTCATGGCTAATCCTTATGGGTTGGGGGCTGGATGATTATAAGTCCGCAGGGGTGGCGGATACAAGTTAATTTTCCCTAGATCTGGGGAAGTGAGCGGGATGATTTCGGGGGATGATCGGAATCGCACTGGGCGTGACTGGACTGGGGCGAGCCGCAAGTGGGCCTGGGCTTCGGCTTCAACGGGCAAGGAGAGGCGAAAAAGACCAACAGCAAAAAGCCCGGAGTGATCCGGGCTTAATGGGGCAGCTGAGCAGCGATTATTTCGCGGTGCAGGCAGCGGCAGCGGCGGCGCAGAGGGCGGCTTTGGTCTTCAGCGGGTGCTTGAGCTTGGCGCGCATGTCGGCGGGGGTCATCTGGGTGATTTTCTTGGGGCAGACGCCGAGAGCGGCGAGGCGCTTCTGCTGGATCATGGTGCGCTGACGCTTGGCAGCACCGGTTTTACGGGGGCGGGAAGTGTTCTTGTTCTTGTGGCCGTTGACGACGATCATGGGATATATCCTTTCGATGTTGGAGATTGGGGCCGCACAAAATGCCTGTGAATATCGGCCTGTCAATGGATTCCTGATTTTTTTTCAGGGCTATTCATCGGTCTTGGTGAAGAAGGTTTCGAAGGTGTAGGTGCCGCCGACAAAGGTAGCCGGCAGGGGGGGGGCTTTATTGAGTTGACGGAGGAGGTTTTCCACGGCTGTTTTGATCGCCGGATCTTCGCTGGCGGTGACGGTTTTCACTAACAAACTGCCATCGCGGTTGATGCGGAGAAGGATGTGCACCTTGGCTCCTGCCTTCGCCTCGATATTGGAAACATCTTGGCGATCCCAAAGTTGAGCGAGGAGGCCTTTCAGATCGCCGTCGTAGTTGGATTTCGCTTCGCCGGGGCCGAAGCCGGGGCCATGAGCAGTGCCGCCACCGGGACCATCTCCTTTCCCCATCTTCCTCCCTGCATCCTTGAGCGCTGCAAGTCGCTTGTCCTCGGCTGCTTTGGCGTCCGCCACCGCTTTAGCCTTCGCGGCTGCGGCTTTTTCGGCGGTTTCCTGCTTCTTCTTTTCCGCTTCTTCTTTTTTCTTTTTGTCGGTCAGCTCTTTTTCCTTCAGCTTCTTTTGAGCTTCGGTCTTGAGCTTTTCCTTGTCTTTCTCTTTTTTCTTCTCTTCTTTCTTTTTCGCCTCTTCTTCTTTCTTGCGAATGAGGTCGGCTTCCTTGTCGATATCTTCGGTCAACTTCTCCTCGGCCTTGTCCTCTTTAGGCACGGGATCAGGCTTGGGGTCGGGGATTTCTTCAGGCGGTGGAGGTGTGACGACAGGCTCGGGAGGCAGTGGCTCGGGGTCGGGGATGGGGGCGATTTCTTTGATTTCGGCAAGGTTGATTTCGACGCCTTCTTCACCGCCACCGCCGCCGGAAGCTTGGCTGTCGGACTGCATCAGCCACGGCAGCATAAACAGCAGCAGCAGCAGGGCGACATGCATGCCGATGGTGAAGCCGATGAGGGCGGGATTGGTTTTGCGTTTCTGGCTCATGTCAAAAAAGTATCCTGATTGATTCGTCTTGCCTTGTGTGATGTCGAGGCAAGCGATTTCTTAGCGCCGCGGCGGGATTATGGCTTAAGTCTTTTTCTGCACCTTGGTGGCGAGCGTGACTTTTTTGATGCCGGCGCCTTTGATCAAACCCAGGATGCGAATGACGTCGCCATATTGGCGTGTTTCGTCGCCTTTCAGGACGAAGACGGTGTTGGTGTCGCCCGCCATGGTCTTGAGCTTCTCCACCAGGCTTTCTTCCGTGAATTCGACCCGGTCCATGGTGATTTGGCCGTCGCGATTGTAGCCGATGATGATTTCCGTCGGAGTCTTGCCATTGTCGGCATCATTGGTGGTCGGCAGCTTGAGGCGGCTTTCCAGTGCCGGCATGCAGATCATGAAGACGATCAGCAGGTTGAAGGCGAGGTCGAGGAGGGGGACGACGTCGATGCGGTCGAAGCTGTCCTCGTCCAGCTTCTGCCGTCGCCGGTCACGCGCCATGTTGTTTCCTCACGCGGTGCAGGGAGAGGTTGGACATGAAGCTGTCGGAGTAGTTGTACATGTGCATATGGACGCGTTTCATTTTCGATTTCAGCATATTGAGGCCGATGATCGAGGGGATGGCGACGAGCAGGCCGGCGGTGGTGCAAAGGAGAGCGCCAGCGACACCCGGGGCCATGTGCGAGATGTCGGCACTACCGCCGACGGCCATGCCGCCGAAGGCCAGCATGACACCGTAAACCGTGCCGAGCAGACCGAAGTAAGGGGAGACGTAAACCAAGGTCGCCAAGATCGGCATGCCGGAGGCGTAATTCAGTTCGAGCTCGTCGACCTTGTGGTCGACAGCTTTGCGCACGGCGTCGAACTCGATGCTGCTGAGGGCTCGGGGCAGGAGGTGGTCGTCGGCGTGGATCACCAGGGTGTTGGCATCGGTGCCGAGGATTTTCAGGAGTGACGCGGAGCCGGCTTCGTGGATGCGGGCGACGGGGGAGGGGTCTTCGGTGAGACGGCCGGTGAAGACCAGGTGTGAGCTGGTGGCGTCCATGTCGCGCAAAAGGCGGTCTGTGCTTTTCAGGGCTTTGTTGACTTCCAGCCATTTGTCGATCATCACGTACCAAGCCATGACTGAGCACACCAGCAACATCAAGACGATGATCTTGCCGATCAGATCAGCCTTGAAAAAGTAGTAAAACAACGATTCTGGGTTATTGAGAACGTCGGCAAGAAGGAAGCAGGGCATGGGGGATCCTAGGGTGGTTTTGGAATGGGTGAAACTAGCGGGAGGGACGCCGCTTGCAAGAGCTCATGGCGTGCTCAGCAGAACGAAAAAATCCGATTCCTAAGCGGTTTCAGGCAGCGCGAAAGACGACACCTAGTGTCACGCTCCGCAAATAACTACACGCGTAATGGCCAGTTTCTGCCGTGATCGCCGTTGGCGGAAGTGACTCGGCGGGTATTTTTTGCCGGC
>JAYTMY010000217.1:0-7978 GCA_043748535.1 Lentisphaeraceae bacterium
GGCGACGATGATGCGGCGTTTTTCATTCGGCGACAGGGCGGCGTCCTGCTGCTCCGGGGTGAGCTCGCCGTGCAGCGGCAGGATGATCGAATCGCGGGAGTCGCAAACCGCGCTGCAGGCCTCGATGGTGCGGCGGATCTCGTAGCCGCCGGGCATGAAAATGAGGACATCGCCTTCCCGTTTCGACTTCAGAATCTCTTCCAGGACCGCGGCGGCAAGGCCCCAGACCGGGGCATTGAGTTGCGCTGCGGGGCGCCAGGCGACGGTGACCGGGAAGCAGCGCGCGTCGGAGCTGAGGAAGGGGCAATTGAGGTAGCGTTTCAGCGCTTCGACTTCGAGCGTGGCGGACATGACGACAAGGTGCAGCCCTTCCCGTTGCGCCGCCAGTTTTGCGCACAGCGCAACCGCGACGTCGGTCTGCCAGCTGCGTTCGTGGAATTCGTCGAGGACGACCGCCGAGACGCCGTCGAGCTCGGGATCCTCCTGCATCATGCGCAGCAGGATGCCTTCGGTGATGAAAAGGATTCGGGTGCGGGCCGAGCTTTTGCCTTCGCCGCGGACGGCGTAGCCGACCTCGTCGCCGAGCTTGGAATCGCGTTCCTGGGCGACGCGGCGGGCGAGCATACGGGCGGCGATGCGGCGCGGCTGCAGGACGAGGATGCGTCCCGGGCAGAGGCCCGATTCGAGCAGCATCTGCGGCACCTGGGTCGACTTACCCGAGCCGGTGGGCGCGGTGAGGACGAGGCGCCGGTCGCGGCGGAGGCTTTCTTCCATCTCTTTCTGCAGGGCGCGGACGGGCAACATCGGGGAATCTCCGGGAATTTTCAGGCCGGGAATCTAGCGCCATTCCTTCACTTCGGACTCATGCGGAACCAGTAGCGGCCTTTTTCAGTCAAGCCGAAGTCGCGATAGAGATTCACCGCCGGGTGATTCTCGGAACCGACCTTGAGAATCAGTCGGCTTTCGCCGCGTTTGAGCAGCTCGGTTTGCGCACATCGCAAGAGCCGCCGGGCATAGCCTCGGCGCTGCTTCGCGTGATCGGTTTCGAGATTAAAAAGGGCCGCTCCGAGCTCGCTGAAATAGAGGTCGCAACGGCTCCACCAGTCGTCTTCCGGACCGAGCCAGAGGCTGAGCTTACCCGTCTCCCAGGATAGGCCAAGATGCGGGTCGAGTGGCGACGCCGACGCTTCGCCACTCATCACCAGGCCGTCCTCGCCGCGCTGCCAAGCCGCCAGCTCTAAACGACGATCCAGTTCCTGCAGCCCGGGATGGACCCGGATCGCCGCCTGGCGACCCTGCTGTTGTGCCAAACGAATCATCCAGGCGAAATCCACTTCCGCCGAATCCCTGACAGGCCAAAACACCAGGTAACGACCCGATTCACACCACGGCACGCCATCAATCTCCCGTCGTTCCGGTGACTGCAAAGCTTCAAGTAAGTGGAGTTCCTTCAGCACCGCAGGGCCCTTGTTTTTATTGACCCGACTATACACCGGCTTGCCACGATTTTTTTATGACAAGTTTTTTGAGCGGGGCGCGAAATTCCTGGATTTCCTGCTTATTGTATAGTCAACATAACGAGGACACCGCCATCATGAACACTGCCAACCCGATGGGCACCTCCGGCTTCGAATTCGTCGAATTCGCCTCGCCCAACCCCAACGATCTCGAAACTCTCTTCAGCCTCTTCGGCTTCGCGCCGATGGCCAAACACCGCTCGAAAAACGTCACGCTCTGGCGTCAGGGCGGCATCAACTTCATCATCAACCGCGAGCCGGGTTCCGAGGCCGAAATCTTCGCCAAGAAACACGGTCCTAGCGCCTGCGCCATCGCCTTCAAAGTGCAGAACGCCGAGGCCGCCTGGAAGCGAGCCCAAGAGCTCGGCGCCGAGCCGGTCGTCGGCCGCACTGGCTTCATGGAAATCAACCTACCCGGCGTCCGCGGCGTCGGTGGCGCCACCCTCTACTTCATTCCGCAATTCACCCACACCTCGATCTACGACATCGACTTCGAACCGATCCCCGGCGCCGAAGCCGCCGCCGCCCAAAACGACCTCGGCCTCCGCGAAATCGACCACTGCACCCACAACGTCGTCCAAGGCCAGATGGACCGCTGGGCCCAGTTCTACGAGAAGCTCTTCAACTTCCGCGAAATCCGCTACTTCGACATCAAGGGTTCCTTCACCGGCCTGCACTCCCGCGCCATGAGCTCGCCCGACGGCAAGATCCGCATCCCGATCAACGAATCCAGCGACGACAAATCGCAGATCGTCGAGTTCATCCACCAGTACAACGGCGAAGGCATCCAGCACATCGCCCTAGCCACCGACGACATCTTCGGCACGGTCGAAAAACTCCGCGCCCGCGGCATCAAGCTGCTCGACACTCCCGACGCCTATTACCGCATGCTCCCCAACCGCCTCCCCGGCCACGGCGAAGACACCGAACGCCTGCAGAAGAACCGCATCCTCGTCGACGGCGATCCGCAGAACAACGGCGGCCTGCTCCTCCAGATCTTCACCACCCCGATCATCGGCCCGATCTTCATCGAGATCATCCAGCGCAAAGGCAACCAAGGCTTCGGCGAAGGCAACTTCAAAGCCCTCTTCGAATCGATGGAGCAGGACCAGATCGACCGGGGAACGCTGAAGGTGTAATTTCCAACCGTGAAGATCAGTCCGATCCGACCGATCGGACTGATCTTGCCCTTAGAATCCCTCATACAACCCCGCAACCCGGTTCCCCTCCCCATGCGCACCCCCATCCACTTCCCCAAGGTCGAAGGCATCAGCTCCCGCCAAGCCCACTGCGACTTCCCCGCCGAAGGCTTCTTCGAGCGCGAGATCGGCCGCAGCGGCTTCTTTGGCCCGGCGACGATGATGCACCACGCCCACCCGCCCACAGCCTGGACCAGCTTCGATGGCCCCCTGCGTCCTCGCGCTTTCCGCACCAACGATGTGGTGTCGAAGGGCCCCTCGCCCTGGGACGCGCCTCTCGCCCTTGGCAATGCCCACTGCAAGGTGCGCCTGTGGACCTGCGACGCGCCGATGCCCGACCTCGCCCGCAATGCCGACGGCGATGACCTGCTTTTCGTCCATGCCGGCGCCGGAGAACTCTTCTGCGACTACGGACGCCTCGAGATCAGCGAAGGCGACTACGTCTTGCTGCCGCGCAACACCATGTGGCGCCTCGTCCCCTCCAGCCCGCTGCGCCTCCTGATGACCGAGGCCACCGGCGAATCCTACGGCCTGCCCGATCGCGGCATCCTCGGCCAACACGCCTTCTTCGACCCCGCCTGCCTCGTCGCACCCCGCATCGACGACGGTTTTAAAGCCCAACAAGGCGAGATCCCGACCCGCGTCCTGGTCAAGCGCCGCGATGGCGTCTCCACCATCTGCTACCCCTTCAACCCGCTCGACGCCGTCGGCTGGCACGGCGACCTCAGCGTCGTCGCCCTCAACTGGCGCGACCTGCGTCCGGTGATGAGCGCCCGCTACCACCTGCCACCCAGCGTCCACAGCACCTTCGTCGCGCCGCGCTTCGTCGTCTGCACCTTCGCGCCCCGCCCGATCGAGACCGATCCCGGCGCTCTCAAAGTGCCCTTCTTCCACAGCAACGACGACTACGACGAAGTGCTCTTCTACCACGCCGGCGACTTCTTCTCCCGCGACAACATCGTCCCCGGCATGCTCAGCCTGCACCCCGCCGGCTTCGCCCACGGTCCCCACCCCAAAGCCCTCAAGAAATCCTGGGAGAACCCGGCCAAGCAGACCGACGAAGTGGCGGTGATGATCGACACCCGCGACCCCCTCGAAGTTGGCGACGCCCTCGCCGCCGCCGAATGGCCCCGTTACGTCGACTCCTGGAAGGGCTACCACGACCCCGCGATGAAGATCGAAAAGTCTTGACAAGGCACTGATTTTGCATAGCTTCTCCTTGGAGGTGTCCCATGACTAAAAAAACCATCGCAGCCGCAGCCCTGCAACTCTCTCGTCAAGATCGCGCCGAGCTTGCCGAGGAACTCTTTCTGAGCTTGGACGACGGCCCTATTGATCCGAGTATTGAAGAAGCCTGGCTCGAGGTGGCCGAACAACGCTATCAAGACTACCTGCAAGGTAAAGAGACTCTCATCCCTGCAGATGATGCCCACCAGGCTTCCCTGCGGAAATTCCTGTGAAGCCGGCGTTTTTCACCCGCTCTGCCAACACCGAAAAGGAAGCCTCCGCAGTATTTTATGAAGAAAAACAAGCCGGTCTCGCGATCCGCTTTCTCCATGAAATTCAACAAGCCGTTCAGCAGATCCGCCAGCATCCAGAAGCATGGCCAAAACGAGACAATCATCACCGCAAATGCCACTTGCAGAACTTCCCCTACTCATTGATTTACCGCATTGAAGAAGAGAAAATATTCATCGTTGCCGTGATGCATCATCGACGTCATCCCGACTCTTGGCGCATACGCTAGGCAATGGGACACAATCACTTTCAATCCGTCAAGAGAACCCGACCATGACCAAAGAAGAAATCCAAGCCGCCGCGCTGAAGCTCTCGGCCGAAGACCGCGAAGAGCTCATCGATCGACTCTATCAAAGCCTCGACGACGAACCCGTCGATCCAAGCATCGAACAGGCGTGGTCAGAAGTCGCGGAGCAGCGTGCCCAAGAATATCTCACGGGAAAGATCAAGGCCATCCCGCTTGCTGAGGCCAAGGAAATGGTGCGTAAATCCCTCCAATCCCCTGAAGCTAGATCCAGCTCAAAGGTAGACCCATGACCAAGAAAACCATCACCGCTGCCGCTTTGGCACTCTCCCGTCAAGATCGCGCCGAGTTGATCGAACGTCTCAACCAAAGCTTGGATGACGAGCCGATTGATCCGAGCATTCAAGAAGCATGGCTGGAAGTTGCGGAGCAACGCCATCAAGATTATCTGCAGGGTAAACGCAAAATCATCCCGGCGGAGGAATCCCACCTCGCTTCGATGCGGAAACTCCAGTGAAGCCACTTGTTTTTGTTGATCTCGCGGAAGCTGAAAAAGACGCTGCCGCCCGTTTCTACCAAGATCGGGAGCCCGGTCTGGGACAGAGCTTTCTGGAGGAAATCCAAGCCGCCGCCAGTTGGATCGCACAGCACCCAGAAGGGTGGCCTCTGATCGACAAAAACTTCCGCCGCTGCCAACTGGAAGGCTTCCCCTATTACCTCATCTACCGCATCACCTCTGACTACATCTTGGTCATACACCAGAAGCGCCGTCCCGATTCTTGGCGCAAGCGTTAACCCCAGAGAAATCACCATGGACAAAGATTTCATCATCCACTTAGCCTTGCATCTCCCTCAGGAAGATCGCGCCGAGCTGATTGAGGCACTCAAACAGAGTTTGGACTCAGAGCCCGTTGATCCGAGCATCGAGCAGGCGTGTAATGAGTTGGCGGAAGCCCGATTGAAGGAGTATGAAGAAGGCAAGGTGCAGGCGATCCCTTGGGAAGAAGTCAAAGCCCGTTTGTTCAGGTCATCGCGATGACTGCGCTCTGCCGCTCAGTCTTGGGATCGCCGGTGTCCCGCCGGCTGTGTTCTGCATCTCTGCAGCTCGACCCCTTGCGGGTCGCACATGGTAGCCCAGGGTCGAGCCGCATCGGCGCTGACCCTGGGGTGCTTATGCCCTCCTCGCTCCGACCCCTTGCGGGTCGCACAGAGTTCTGCCCGACGCTGTGCGACCCGCAAGGGGTCGGAGCTTCATTTATCATCCTGACCCAGGGTCGAGGCGACCCTGGGCTACCATGTACGACCCGCAAGGGGTCGAAGGCAACTGCAAGTGCCATTCAGTCCCGCCGGCTGCGCTCCCATGAGCTCGACGTGGCTCGAGCTTCCAGCTCGAGTGCGCTCGTCGCAAATCCCTGGGAGCTCCGGCGTCCCGCCGGGTGTTCTGCGCTCGTCGCGAAGCGACGGTGTGAGTGTAGCCGGGGCTTTCAAGCCCCGGTTGGGATCGCAATAAAATCGCCGTCGCGAAGCGACAGGATGACATCCGGGCGCGGGCGTCGTGGTGATGACAGCCTCCAGCGCATCCGTCACCGCGTCGCTGCCGCGACGCCGAATTTCATGGCACACGCACCGGGGCTTGAAAGCCCCGGCTACAATCATGCCGTCGCTTCGCGACGAACAGGAGCTTGCTACATTTCGAGCCCCACAGGCGTCACACCGGATTTATGCACAGATCGAGAGGAGCTTAACTCATGAATAAAACTATTATATCTGCATCAATTGTTATAAGGGGATCTAATCTCCAACTGAATGAAGTTGAAGAAGTTTTTAATTGCAAAGCTGATGAATCATTTCATAATGGTGATGAATTTATAATAAATGACAAAAATCATTATCGAGTCGTCGGTTTCTGGGAAATCTCAAGCAGTAATCATGTTGTTTCCAATAACATGCAAGATCACATTGAATACATTATTAATAAAGTAAAAGGTGCTGATGCCAGAAAAATAAAATCTGCCGACATTTTCTATCTCGACTTATTTTTTACATCAAATCATCTTCATGAAATTTGTCACTTAAAACCTAATATTTTAATGGACATTGCCCTGATGGGTCTATCTCTGAAAGTTAGTTCATATCATTACAACGACTCCTCGAGCGCTGGCTAACTTTCTCTGGCGATCCAATAGATGAACAACAAGCGGGCGGGACGCCCGCGCTCCCAGGTTTAACTCCCTAAACTCCCCAACTCCCCGAGAAATTCATGAAACTCGCCTCCCTCAAACACCACCGCGACGGCCAGTTGATCGTCGTCTCCCGCGACCTGAAACGCGCCGTTGGCGCGGCGTCCATCGCCCCCACCTTGCAAGCTGCGCTCGATGATTGGAAAGCCAGCGAACCGCGTCTGCGCCAGCTTGCCGACAAACTCGAAAAGGACGAGGCGCCCGGCGCCTTCGATCTCGATCAGAAGCTCCTCGATGCGCCTCTCCCCCGCGCCTACAACTGGTGCGACGGCTCGGCCTATGTGGTTCACGTCGAACTGGTGCGCAAGGCCCGCGGCGCCGAGCTGCCGCCGAGCTTCTGGACCGATCCGCTGATGTACCAGGGCGGTAACGAATTCATGGCGGCACACGAACCCATCCGCCTGCGCGACGCGGCCTGGGGCATCGACTTCGAATCCGAGATCTGCGTCCTCACCAGCGACGTCAAACAGGGCGCCACGCCCGACGAAGCGGCGTCCGCCATCGCCCTCATCGGCCTGGTCAACGACGTGTCGCTGCGCAACCTCATCCCCGACGAACTCGCCAAAGGCTTCGGCTTCTTCCAGTCGAAACCCGCCTCGACCATGAGCCCGGTGCTCTGCACCCCCGATGAACTCGGCGAGCACTGGCGCGATGGACGCCTGTTTCTGCCGCTGAATACCTGGCGCAACGGCGAGCTCTTCGGCTGCCCCGACGCCGGGCCGGACATGATCTTCAGCTTCCCGCAATTGATTGCGCACGCCGCAAAAACCCGCAACCTCGAGGCCGGCAGCGTCATCGGTTCCGGCACCGTCGCCAACCGCGACGAAGCCAAGGGCAGCTCCTGCATCGCCGAGAAGCGCTGCCGCGAAACTCTCAGCGCCGGCAAGCCGAGCACGCCCTTCCTCCAGTTCGGCGAAAGCGTCCGCATCAGCATGGCTCTGCCCGACGGATCGCTGCCCTTCGGCGCCATCGAGCAGCGGGTGGAGCAGATCACAACCTAACTGGGACACAGTTGGGACACAGTTGGGACACAGTTGGGACACAACTGGGACACAACTGGGACACAACTGGGACACAACTGGGGAAGCGCTAAACCCCTTTGGTCAAGCTGCAGTTGAAAAGTCTCATGTAGAATTGATCATCTGCGTCTCACGAAAAACTGACCATCCCCAGTGATTCCCCCCTGCCCAGACCCCCGAGGGGGTCTGGGCAGGGGGGGCGTCGGCACCTCCACACCCGATAAGTTTTTCGTGAAACCCC
>JAYTMY010000218.1:0-6853 GCA_043748535.1 Lentisphaeraceae bacterium
GGTGAGCGAGCCGTCGGCCGCGGGTTTGAGGGCGAAACTCGCCGCGGGGCGGGTCACCGGGCTGGATTTCGCGGTGCCGCCGCTGAGCTCGAAGGGAGCGCGGCTGAAGAGCATTTCGACGTCGACCGGGAAGACTTCCAGGGTCAGCGATTTCAGGTTGGCGCTGCTCAGATTGAGCTTGCCGTCCTTGAGTTCGGCGCTGAAGGCGGGGGCCTTCGACACCGGATCGCTGTCGGTAAGGCCGCTGCGGGGATCAATCCAACTTGCCTAGGTGAAAGGCAGTGAATCACTCTGGCATGCCGCCGTTCTTGATCATCGCTTGGGCCAGTTGATTAAAGCCGCCGTCCTCTTCCCGGTACCAGCTCAACAGCTTGGCGGCTTCGTCGGGCTTTTTCTGGCAATACAAGAGATTGGCGAGCAGCAGGTGGCCTATGCGGGCAGGCTCGTCGTGTTTGCTGCCGCCGCAAAACTTCTCCAACAGGCTCAGGGCCCGCTGCTGCTCCGCGACACTGCCGTGATGCCGCCCGAGCGCCAGATTGGCGATTTCGACGGTGACCCGCCGCTCGGTGAAGCTATCCCGGTCCTTCTCCAGCACCTTGAAGAGACTGCCCATCGCCTCCTGGTCCTTGCCACTCATGCTTTGGACCCTCGCCAGAAGCGACCAGAGATAGTCGTTTTGCGGCTCGGTCATCCGCCCCGCCTCACCGGCGAGAAGACGGCGAATCAAGCCCTCGGCGTCGCCGAAGCGCTGAGTCGCATACCAAAACTCTGCCAACAGCACTGCACTGGCGTCATCGCCGCTAAATAGCCGCGCCTCCTCCGGAAAGGCGAGCATCCGCTTGATCTGGCAGGCGGCTTGCAGTCGGGTGAAGTCGTTGGGGTCGACGTCCAGATCGCCGGCTCGGCAGTTGGCGTCGAGCTTCACCATCCGCTGCCATTGCGTCAGTGCCTGATCATAGTGCCCCTCGCAAAAGAGGAAAAAGCCCTCGTATCGCGCCGCCCAATCCTCCAGATCTAGGCGCAACCACGGAGAGTTGAGTTCGTTGAGCATTTGTCCCGGGATCAAGGTCGCGGGGCGCACCCGTCCCTTGGCGTCCTGCAGCCATTCTTGCAGGGGCCCCTGCAGCTTCTCGCCGGCCGCCGCCATCACCCCCGGCAGCAGCTTGTCGAAGTGCTCATCCTTCATCACCGCGTCGGCTTGCGGCAACCAGGCCGACAAGTTGGCGATGTGCTTCCGGGCCACCCCCAGCTCCAGATGGCGCAAGGCCGACTCGGCTAACAGCAGATGCAATCGGCCGCGATACAGGCCGAGGGGCTGCGATTTCAGGAAGGCGCCTGCTTCCTTCTCCGCCGCCGCCTTTTCTTTCCGGCTTTGCGCCATTCGCAAGAGACATTCGCAGCGGTGAAAACCCGCCGCCGCGGCAAAAGGACTTTCCTTGGCTTCCTCGGGTTTGCTGCTGGACGCGCCAGGGTCGCGGCGATGCCTTTCCTCTTCCTCCTTCTTGGCCGCGAGGGTCACGGCCTCCTGCTGCCGACGGCACCAGTCAAGCAGCTTGTCATAGCCCTCGATAGCTTGCGGCAGCCGCCCTCCCAGGCGCTGCGCCTCGGCATCGCGCCAAAGTATGAACTCCAGCGACAAACGGCGGATTTCTTCCAGCCGCCGCATTTCTCCTTGGCGGGTCTGGATCAATGCCAACAAGGCCCCTGAGATCTTGTCGCCGCTGGTGGAGCTGTTGAAATGGGCGCTCTGACCGAGGGCGAAGCTGTAGGCCTCGGCCGCCTTGTCCGGCTGGCCGATCAACATCAGGCAGTCGCCCGCCAATTGCGCCGCCTCGATCTGCTGACTGCCGGAGCAGCTCTTGACCAATTCGTCCGCCAAGGCGAACAGGGCTTTGGCATCACGTCCCGCCGCCGCATCAAGCTTGCCATCCAGCATCGGCAAGCCACGGAAGGCCGGCGACCAGGGAGCTCGCTTCAGCAACTCACGCCCCGTCGCGCCCGGGACGCAGGCCAGCTCCAAGTGCCAACGCAAGCAGGCCAACGCGGCCGGACGACGCATCTCCGGCACCGGATGCTCGCTTCCCACCAGCTTTTCCATCTCCGGCAGCAACTTGCGCAGCAGGGCCAAGCGCTGTTCGGGTCTGCGGCAATCGCGCAAATCCGCCTCCGCCGTCAAGACACGCAAGGCAGGCAAGGTCGACAAGGGGCTTAACTTTTTCAGTGCCGCCTCAAAATCTCCTGGCTTGCCGTCCCAACGCAGGCGCTCGGCTTCCCACAGGGCCTCGCCGAGTCCGCTCTTGGCAATTTGCCGCTGCCAGTTTGCCTCTTCACTCCGCGCCCGGTCAGGCGCTGTCTCCGTCCCGCTTAAAAATACTGATGGCAATGTCAAGAGAACGAGGACGCTGGCTTTCATGGCTTTTTAACATCCGATTTCTGTAAAGATTGATTGGCTTCATGACGCTTCAGTGCTTCCATTTCTCGTCGCCAAAACTCTTCGCTATCTTGTATGCCATAGGTTTTTTCAAAATATTGCCTCTTCTCGCGGTCGAAGGCGTCGGCACGCTGCAAGCGAAGTTTCATTTTTTCGACTTCTTCCGGGCCGATTTTCTTGGCTTCTTTTAAGTAGAAAGTGGCTCGGATGTCGCGCAATTCTTTCTCTTTTTTGCCATCAAGCTTCGCCCGCTGCAATTCATCCATCGTTTCCGGCCCCCGCTCGTCGCTCAAACCGGGATAACAAACGATGTTCTTGTCGTACCAGTAGGCCGTCTGCCATTGGTAGCGAAGGCGAGGCTCAAGTGAGGCCAGAAATTCACGGCACAGCTTGTCGCCGTTCTCGACATCGTTGACCGAGAGATAGAGATCTAGCCGGTGCATCCACACCCAAGGCTGGAAGGGCTGGTTTTTGAAGCTGTCGAGCAGTTTGACAAACTCCGCATCGTAGGATTTCAGCAAGACTTTGTCGCTACGCATCTTTTCTATGTCTCCGACACGGCGGATATTCAGGGCTGCGACTTGAAGATAGGGTTTCTCCCAAGCTGGGGCCACAGCTTCGAGTTGGGTGATTTTTTTGAGCGGCGGGTCATAACGCTGGTGAAAAAGGGCGACATTAAGGGCACGTGCTTTTTCTGGGACGAAGCCGTCAGCATCCTTATAATCTCGCTGCTCTGCCTGACTTAAATAGTTAAATGCTGATCGTGCCACTCGATTAAAGGTCAAGTTGTTTATTAAATTTAAATCCAAAGATTTCTCGATCACTCCTGGTGCTGTTTCCACCACGATCACAGCCAGTGGCTGTATATCTTTGATCACGATTTGATTATTTTTCATGGCGATAAAACCACCAATAGTTCGTGTGATGCTGTTGGTCTTAATACATTCGTCATCGAGCATCGATGGACTTAAGCTGAAATGTGCACTGCCATTAGTCTCATGTCTTACGAATGAATTTTCACCAATAAACTCGTTTCTATCAGAAACAATCCATTGATTTATTAGATCATTATAGTCAAATGTACAATTCACGCCACGACCAGATCGGAGAGAATAATAAATTTGACTACGAGTCTTAGATGATGAGCTTCTGTATATATATTCACTTTCATAAGGAACGAAATATTTAAGCGCATTTTTTATTGTGTAAAATTCCTCAAGAAAAACTGGCTCGCCCCTATGAATTTTGTTGTTCTCCATTTTTAAATTAGTTTCTGGCGGATCGTCGTGAATATCAGCCGGAATATCCGTGAACAATGTGGCCATCAGCATGAGAGAGGAAGCAAGTGCGTTCATTTTAAACCTCCGGAGTCCGTTTGAAGCATAAGGCGTCTTTTTGTGTTATTAGAAAATAAATACCCAGCTGGTAGTTGTGAGTGATTAACAATGCCTCCATCAACCATGATGCAGCCGAAGTCTTTGTTTTTTTGATCTACAGCAGGGGTTCCAGATAGATTCTCATGCCAGGTCGCGTAATGGCCAACCTCGTGAAGGCAGGTGTTTTTTTCTTGCTTGCCATTGGGTGACGATCTTATAGTTTCGCAAAATGTAACGGATGTAGTGCTTATTGTTGCTCCGTACAAATATTCAGAGAGTTCGCCGTCACCATCATCGAGATAGCCGCTTTGGTAGCCGGATAAAATGTATCCACACCAATTAAATGGAGAGGAAAAATGACTCCTATATCTGACAGCGAGCTGTAGCGCTCTGATTTTAGGTTGCTCCTCAGCATACAATTTGAACTCAACGCCTTTGCCGCCAACGTCTACACACTCGATACAGGCACTAGGGAATGCCGCCGCAAAATTAAATAGACTTATGTCCGGTTTCTTTGGTGTGATTTTCGGTTGTGGAAACTCTGTGCTCAGGGTCGATGCATCAACATCGTCATCGGCAATGACAATCTTCACTACTCCAGTTTTTAATAAATCTGTGATCTCTCCTTCGTGCCTTCCTTCGATGGTGATTGTTGGAGAGGCCCCAGACGAGTTGCTCGTAACTCGGTACGGACCTAAATTTTTGGTCTTTCCGATGAAGTATGCGCCGCCATTATAGAATCGGTCCATTTCATCACTCTCAATACCACTCAGGGAAATCTGGGTGCCAGGGGTGCTTGAAGTTAGATTCACATTTACTACAGTTCCCCGCAGTATCGAGTTGTATTTTGCGTTGGCTCCATGTCCTTGTTCAAGATTTTTGCTCCGGGCCTCAAGTGCAGTTTTCGCTCCGGGCGCCTTATTCATATCCATCCAATCAGTTTCCATATAAAGATGGCGCCAGACGGTGAGAATGGAACTTCGCTTCTGCAGTGTGACTCGGTCCAACACGCTATGGCTGAGGGTTTCGAGGCTTTGGCCTTCGACGCCGCTGCCACTAGCTTTGGAAATCTGTAAAGCCTGAGCCAGTGTATCGCCGCAGCCGCCGGCGGCGCGCCAGTTCATGCACGGAGTGTGTTCGTAATTTTTGAAGAAGACGCGAGAGGCACTGGCACCACCGTTTTCGCGGGTCCAAGAATCTGACCAGAGAAGGGACTTCGCATCGCTCGGAGGAGGATCAATCTGAGCACTGGGGTTATCGCCTGAGTCCTGCAGGCCGAAGCAATAAGCATCGCCGAAACCGGGATTAAAGTCGGTAGGCGTCTTTATTTGTTTCGCTTCACCTAAGTTTGCGAGAGGATCTTTACTAAAGCCTTTTCGGTTGTCAAAGGGCGCTTTGCCGTTGGTGTAGCCGGGAGCGACACTGGCGCCGAAAGTCGGAGTAGAGGGGGCGCTGGGGTAGTCGCCGTCGAAGGCAGTTTCATCGGAATAGTGGTCGATGTCGTAGAGTGCGCCGTGGAACGGGACTTCCCAAGGGGTTTTGCCGCTAGGTAGGATAGGGATGTCGGGTGTCAGCCACCCGCTGATTTTGACCACATCATGGGTGAACGTTTTGCCGATGTCCAGCGGACTGTAGTCCGGGAAAAATCGATAGGCGCGGGTATTGGGGTAATGAGGATCGCTGCTGACAAGGGTAGCGGTGGCGATCGCGTCGCCGTCGGCTTTGCTGGCCCAGTCGAGGGAGAAGACGCCAAACACCGTGGCTTTGATTTTATCTTCGGCACGGCTTTGATCTGGACGGGTGACAGTGGCGGTGATGCTGAGGCTGCCCGGCTTAACCCCTTCGAGGTAATAGGTCTGAGGAGATTTATTGCCGCGAATCTGCACTTCGACGAAAGGTTTCTCGAGTGGATCGAGGAGGATTTCGCCCTTGGTGGCCTTTTTCCAGATGCGGGCATTGGTGTCGCTCATGGTCAGTTTGACGGTGACCATGTCCTGAGGATTTTTGGCCGTCACTTTCAGGGTGATCGGCTCAAGGTCATTTTCGCCCTTGACCTCTGAGCTCTTGTCATCCAAGTCGAGCACGGCGTCATTGTCGGGCTTGTTGTTGTCGTTGTCATCGTTGACCCAGAGGTAGCCACCGCAATCGTCTTCGTACTGTTCATCCACGTCGGTGATTTCCGCGACGGTGGAGACAACGGGGACTCCCTTGACTTTGGAATGGTTATCAGTGTTGATATCGAGATCGACGACGAAATCGTCTTCGGTTAGGACACCCCAGCGCATTTCTGGGATTTCCGGAACGGGACCAGGGCCTTTTCCCGCGATGAGCGGTGGCTTGGTGAGGTTGCCTTCAACGATGGCGCTGAAGTGGTCTATATTGGTTCGCTCGCCGAAATATGACCACCAGACATTGATGCGATCCGGGCCATTGTTGGGAGATTCGAAGGTAGTCGCCCCGGGAGCTCCGATGAAGTCCACCCAGGATGCAGGGGCGAATTCGCGGAACTTGCGATTGAGTGCGGGATCTGGAATGAAACGAAGGGAATAGATGGTCAGGCGTGGCTGACCGGGAATGCCCATCCACTCGCGTTTTTCGGGCGGAGCGAAATCGAGGTGCTGCACCTCTTGCATCTCGTTTTTGGCGACCGAGCCCTTTTCGCCGCCAACGATCTTGGCGGGTTGGGGTTCCTCTGCCGATGCGATGGAAAGCAAGCAAAGCCCGAGAAAGAGACCGGCAGAGCGCAGACGCATAGAGTTACTCCTAGATTTGGTAGCGTAGTTTAGATCGGTATTTTTGAAGCGCCAGTTCTCAAGATAGTGATGACATCTTCAGAGCAAACACCGGAAGAGTTATGCTATCCAGAAAACACAAAAAGCCCCGGCATCTCGCCAGGGCTTTTTGTCTCAAAATCAGAGCTCGTTTATCACGGGGGCTGGGATGGGTTCCGGGCTTGGAGATTTGCCCTCGCCCGTCGGTGGCTTGGCCTCGATCACCAAGGCGCCTTCCTTGTCGCTGAGAACCAGGATGGCGAAGGAGTCGATGC
>JAYTMY010000219.1:0-6515 GCA_043748535.1 Lentisphaeraceae bacterium
ATCGGCAATCGGGCAACAAAAAGCCCGAGCGTAGCTCGGGCGGATCAGGATGCAGCTAGGGGGTGGCTAGGTCAGGAAGGGGGGGGGCTGAGTAGTAACCAGTTTTTCATCTAGGCTCAAAAACCATAGCCGCTGAACCCCACCGGCTGAAGCCGGAACTACAAACCATGAATCCGCTCAAAACTGATTCCGCCGGGCGATCGCCATCGCCATCGAGGCGGAGTCGGTGTGGCTGAGGTCGGCACCGATGGGGATGCCTTGCGCGAGGCGGGACAGGGTCAAACCCGGGCGAGTGCAGAGTTCGGCGATGTAGGCGGCGGTCGCCTGGCCTTCGATGTCGGTGGAGGTGGCGAGCAGCACTTCGCGGCACTCGGCCTCGGCGGAGCGCTGGCGCAGGGATTCGAGATGCAATTGGCCGGGTCCGACGCCGTCGAGCGGGCTGAGTTTGCCGCCGAGAACATGATAACAACCGCGATAGCCGGATTTCTCGATCGGCACCGCCATCGACACCGATTCGACGACACAGATCAGGCTGCGGTCGCGGCGGGGATCGGCACACACCGGGCAGAGCTCGCCTTTGCGCAGATCGGTGGGGAGAAAACACCGGCGGCAATTGCCGACGTCTTCGGACAAGGAGGCGAGGCGTTCGGCCAGCTGTTTCAGCTCATCCGGCTTCCAATCGAGCAGGGCCAAAGCGGCGCGTTCCGCCGAGCGTCGGCCGAGGCCGGGAAGACGGGAGAGCGATTCCGCCAGGCGGCGCAGCGCCTCGGGTTGCAGTTCGCGCGACACGACTCAGCCGGCTCCGAGCACCAGTTGCACGGAAGAGCCGAAGAGCTCTTCGATCTGGGCGACGCGATCGCTGAGCGACTGGTCGGCGCGGAGCAGTTTGACCAAATCGGCGGCGGGGATGGCCGGCGGCCTTTCGCAATGGAAGGCGAAAGCGATCGAGGGGCGGTGCAGGCGGCCGTCGGCGAGGTCGACGATCTCGGTGTCGCCGAAGATCAGCGCCAGGTCGGAAACCGGCAGGGGCGATTTGGCATCTTCTGAGATCTCGAGGATGTCGCTGGCGATGCCGGCGAGGAGCGCATCGAGGTCCCAGCCGAGCAGGCTGATGTTGTGGTGCTTCATCGGCTTCATCAGGCTTTTCAGCTGCGCCTCATCGATATCGAACTCTTCGACATCGTAGGGATTGGCGGCTTCGAGGCCGTTGTAGGAGACGCGGTGGCGGGCGCCGCAGTAGTCGTATTCGGCGACGCAAGTGAGCAGTTCTTCAATCAGCTCGCGGCCCGGCTTGAAGCTGGAATCGGAGCTGAGGAGGTAGATGACGCAATCTTCGGTCTGCATGGCGGGAGTCCCTGGATCTGTTGGCCGCTAGTGTACCGCTAAAACGCCACAACGCACCGGGACGGAAAGAGGGAATCAAGCGCGATCTTGGCCGCCTTATTTCTCGTCGTGGGCGCTAGCCCGGTCGGCAATGCCTCGCCACTCTGAAAGGTGACGTATTCGACGTGCTGATCCAGCGCGAGCCCGAGCAACGCATGGATCAGAAATTGCGCCCAAGGCAAATCGCTTGACGAGGCTGACTTGAGCTCGGAAAAAGATCTCGATCTCAGAGATTTTGTTCCTGAGCTCCAAGCTCAAAACCGGATCAGGCGCTAGCTTTATGACCGTACTGAACCCAAGCCATCCTTAAGGAGTCCTGATGTCTGAAGCCAATCCCCTGTTGCGCTCTGGTGAAATCGTCGTCGATTACGCCGAAGTCAAACCCGAGCACATCGTCCCCGCCATCGACCAACTTCTCAGCGAAGGCCGGGCCCTGAAAAAACAGATCCTCGACAGCGGTAACTTCACCTATGACGGCTTGGTCCTTCCCTTCGATGAATTCGGCGACCGCCTGTGGCGCGCGTGGGGTGCCGTCGCTCATCTCCTCGCGGTGTGCAACACCGAGGAATTGCGCAAGGCGCACAAAGAAGCTCAGCCCAAGATCACCGAGTACTACAGCGAACAAGGCCAGGATGCCCGCCTTCACGAAGCGGTGAAAGCCGTCGCCGGCGCGCCCTCCACCGTCCGTCTCAGCCAGGACCGCCGCAAGGTGCTCGATAACTGGCTGCGCGACTTCCGCCTCAGCGGCGTCGAGCTTCCCGAAGCCTCAAAAACCCGTCTGCGCGAGATCAGCGCCCGCCAGGCCCAGCTCAGCACCCGCTTCTCCGACAACGTCCTCGACGCCACCCACTCCTTCAAGATCTCGGTCAGCGACGCCAGCCGCCTCAAGGGCATCCCGGAAGGTGCCCTCGCCGGCTTCGCCAACGCTGCCAAAGCCAAAGGTCAGGAAGGCTGGCTGATCTCCCTCGACATCCCTTCGTACATGGCGGTGATGAACAACGCCGAGGACCGCGAGCTGCGCGCCGAGATGTACCGCGCCTACACCACCCGCGCCTCCGACCAGGGCCCCGAAGCCGGCAAGTTCGATAACTCGCTGCTGATGGACGAAATCCTCGCCCTCCGCACCGAAAAAGCCAAGATCCTCGGCTTCTCCGATTACACCCAGCTCTCCCTCGCCACCAAGATGGCGACCTCGCCCGACAAGGTGCTGGAATTCCTCGGCGACCTCGCCGTCCGCAGCCGCACCCAGGGCCTCCGCGACGTCGAAGAGGCCAAGGCCTTCGCCGCCAAGGAACTCGGCATCGCCGACTTCCAGACCTCCGATGCCAGCTTCGTCGCCGAAAAGATGCGACAGAAGCTCTACTCGGTGTCGCAGGAAGAACTCCGCCCCTGGTTCCCCGAGCCCAAGGTCATGGCCGGCTTCTTCCAGATCATCGACACTCTCTTCGGCGTCCAATGCGTCGAAACCAAGTTCGACAGCCCCTGGCACCCCTCGGCCCAGCTCTTCCGGGTCGAACGCCAGGGCCAGCTCCTCGGCTTCTTCACCGTCGACCTCTATGCCCGCGAAGGCAAGCAGGGCGGCGCCTGGGTCTCCGGCTGCCGCAGCCGCCGTCGCCGCGTCGATGGCACACTCCAGCTCCCGGCAGCCAACGTCGTCTGCAACTTCCAGGCGCCGCATTCCGGCCAGCCCGGCCTGCTCACTCATAGCGACGTCGTCACTCTCTTCCACGAGTTCGGCCACTGCCTGCACAACGTCCTCACCCAATGCGAAGCTCCGGGCGTCGCGGGGGTCAACGGCGTCGAATGGGACGCGGTCGAGCTGCCCAGCCAGTTGATGGAAAACTGGTGCTGGTACAGCGAAGGCCTGAGCTTGATTTCGGGACACTGGGAGAACGCCAGCGCCCTGCCGCAGGAGAAGCTCGAGCGCCTGCTCGCCGCCCGCAATTTCCAATCCGGCCTGGCGATGCTGCGCCAGCTCGAATTCGCCTTCGGTGACTTCCGCATGCACCGCGAAGTCGCGACGGCGGAATGGCGTGGCGTCATCGCCACCATCGCCGAGGTCCGCGCCCAGGTCGCGGTGCTCCAGCCGCCCGAGTGGAACCGCTTCTTCCACGCCTTCACCCACCTCTTCTCTGGCGGTTACGCCGCCGGCTACTACAGCTACAAGTGGGCGGCAGTGCTGTCGGCCGACGCCTTCTCGCGCTTCGAAGAAGAAGGCCTGATGAACCCGAAGGTCGGCGCCGACTTCGCCCGCGAAGTCCTCGAGATCGGCGGTTCACGTCCCGCCGGCGACAACTTCCGCGCCTTCCGCGGCCGCGATCCCTCGACCGCCGCGCTGCTGCGCCACAGCGGCATTACTGGGTAAAACCGTGGCTCGACCATCCCTGGTCGAGTTGCTTCCCTGGGAGCCCCGGCCTCCGTGCCGGGCTTTCATGTTCTATCCAAGCCTTCAATCCTAGAGGAGTTACCATGAAAACCTGGATTCTCACCACTCTCAGCGCCATGGCTCTTTCTACCAACGCGCTTGAAATCGCTCCCGAGGCGAAGCCGATCGATCAGGCCGCCCCGATGATTAAAATGCTCAAGATCCTGAAAGATCCCAAGGCCACAAATGAGCAGGTTTTGGCGTGTTTTTCCAAGAAGATTCGGGATCGAATCAGTACAACGCCTGATTTGGCCGGCATTTATCGTAAAGCTATTGCAGGCGAGAAAGGGGTCATCGAATCCTTTTCTTTTGAGGCAGAAAAAGACAATCCCAAGGGTGGTCACTTGAAACTTAAGATCAAGGATGGTGAAGAGCAGAACATGAGCGTGATCAAAGAAGACGGACGCTGGGTTTTCGACGAACGATGAACTCCTCCGCCATCGCCGATGCCAGTGCGCTCCGACAGCTTCGTCAGCCCGAAGTTTTCGCCGGACTGCCGCTGCGTCACGAGTGGGATCGTCAGTTGTTGATCTGGCAGGAGGATCTCGCGCACCATCAATCCTGGGCGCTGTATCGCGAGGTTCAGCACCAGCGTTTTGTCGTCCGCAGAATTCGTTTTGATCGCCTGGAAACTGCTCGTCATCTCTGGCCTGAGAATCCCCATCTTCACGGCGCGGAAGGCCATCTCGACGAAGAAGCGGGCGTTCAACTTTTAACCTCCCTCGAGCGTTTGGTTTTGCCTCCATTGCGCCGGAACACGGACATCGTCCTTGACGGGACATTACGCGGCCTCGAATTCGGCAGTTGCTCATTCGAATGGCGTCAAGCGCCGAGGGAGTGGGCTGATTTGCAAGATCTATTCATCCGTCTGCAAGAACGATTCGATGCGGTCTTGCCGAGGCAGACTGGCGCGGATTGAAAAAGCTTAACGTGGCTCGACCATCCTTGGTCAAGTTTTTTCTCCTGGGAGCACCGGCCTCCGTGCCGGTTGTTTTGCGTTCGTCGCGAAGCGACGGCATGAGTGTAGCCGGGGGTTTCAACCCCCGGATGGGGTCGAGAAAACCTCGCTGTCGCGAAGCGACAGGATGACATATGGGCATGTCACCAACATGGCCTGAGCGGAGTCGTCATCTCGTCGCTGTCGCGACGCCAATCCATTGCCATACGCACCGGGGGTTGAAACCCCCGGCTACACTCATCCTGTCGCTTCGCGACGATCCCGGCCTCGATCGAGTGGAAAAATCTCGAGCTGGAAGCTCGAGCCACGTTGATCGCACTTGCATCTTCCCCGCCGGGCGCTTGAGTCTGCAAGCAAAATTTCAGGAGTTCATCGATGGATCGTTACGGAGTCATGGGTTGGCCGGTGGCGCACAGCAAGTCGCCGGTGATGCACAAGGCCGCTTTTGCCGCTGCCGGCATTGATGCGGATTACGATCTCATCCCCTGTCCACCCGAGGCCTTCGATGCGCGCATTCCGCAACTCGTCAGCGACGGCTACCGCGGCTGGAATTGCACCGTGCCGCACAAGAACGCCATCCTCAAACACCTCGATGAAATCGACCCCGAAGCCCGCCTCGCCGGCAGTGTCAACACCGTCAAGGTCCTGTCCGATGGGCGCCTCGCCGGCTGGAGCACCGACGGCTACGGCCTCCGGATGGCTTTGAAAGAAGAGCTCGGCTTCTCCTGCGATGGCGCCTCGATCCTTTTCGTCGGCGCCGGTGGTGCCGCCAGCGCCGTCGCTCTGCATTTCGCTTATGCCGGCGCCGCCCGGATCAGCATCGCCAACCGCAGCCTCGACAAGGCCGAAGCCATCTGCGCCGCCATCGTCGCTTCTGGCGCCAATTGCCGCAGCCAGGCGCTGAGTCCGCATTCTCTCAGCCACGAGCTCGTCGGCGAACACGACCTGGTCATCCAATGCACCAGCCTCGGCCTCAAGCCCGACGACCCGATGCCGATGGACCCCGCCCTGCTCGCGCCTTACCAGCTGGTTTGCGACATGATCTACGGCCTGACCCCGTTCCGCCGCGCCGCCGCCTCGCTCGGCTGCGCCACCTGCGACGGCCGCGGCATGCTCCTCCACCAGGGCGCCCGCGCCTGGGAGATCTGGACCGGCCGGCCGGCGCCCCTCGAAGTCATGCGGGAGGCGCTGAAGAAGGCGCTGGGGGATTTCTGATGTGGCCTTTTAGCAAAAAACCCAAGACGACCGTATCCGAGCAAGGGAATGTCGGTGGGATTCAAAACCAGAGATCTCGCGGATCTCTTGGGCTTCTCGCTATAGCCTCTTCTTGTTGCATAGGCCCTAAACGCCTGACGGTCAGGCATGGGATTCGACACCCAGCACAAAATCCAACTGACAGTGGATGGGTGCTTTCTAGTGGCCATGAATCAGAAGCTGATATGAAGAATTTTAAACTCGTCCCACTTGAAAGCATGATTCAAGATGACCAGAGTCTGTCGCCTTTGCGTGATTGGCCCGTCGATACAGAGATAACTCGGATGGATTGTGATTCACCTTGGAGATTTATCGTTGATGACAAAATCATAGAGTAATCAGGGTCTTCCGGGAAGTTTGTGGGTGGACGATCTGGCTGGGGACTGCGCCCATAAACGCGGCTTGACTCCCTCACTCCGAAGGAGTTGTGGATTTTAGCCCGGGGTTGAGCCGCATCGGCGACACCCCGGGTTAGCAGCCCAAAGAGTCACGACC
>JAYTMY010000220.1:0-6257 GCA_043748535.1 Lentisphaeraceae bacterium
ATCGGCAATCGGGCAACAAAAAGCCCGAGCGTAGCTCGGGCGGATCAGGATGCAGCTAGGGGGTGGCTAGGTAAGGAAGGGGGGGGCTGAGTAGTAACGTGAAATCATCGATTGCCCACTTGTCTTCACGCGGAACTTCACTGTACAATGGTCTCAACCGGGAGCTAATCATGATCAGCAAGATTGAGATACGCTTCGATGACGATCCGCAGGGCAAACCCTTGATCTGGGATTTTGACTTTACTGTGACGCGCAGTGTTCATCTTGAAGCGAGCAAGCGCAAAGAGGAAGAGTGGACCGCTTTGGAAAATGAAAAATGTCCTTCCTGCACGCTGGATCCAGCGGTCGATCCGCAATGTCCGGTGGCGGTGATTCTTGCCAGTTATGCCAAGGAACTGTTTAATCGTCACTCGACCGATTCGGTGACGGTGCGGGCGTGGAGCGCCGCGGGGAGGCTCTTGGTCCTGCCCGGGATTCAACTTCAGGAAGTGACAGGTGAACTGGTCCGTCTCGCCGTCTTTCAATCGGGCTGTCCGATCGGCCGTAAGATGCGACGTGCGGTGGAGTTTTTGCCGCCCTTTCCCGATGACCAGGAGATTACCAAATCCTTCGCTTTGCATCTTGCTCTCGAGGACCGGAGGCACAAGCGGGCACTCTTCGAATTCGGCAAGAATCCCATCGTCAAGGACTTGAATGAATTAACCAGCCTCTTTGAGTGTCTCAGCCGACGGATCCGGCCGATCACTCTTGGCGACGCCCAGGTCAACGGCGTACTCATCTATCACTCACTGGCGATGATGATGGCGATTTCACTACCTGAGCAGATTCAATCGTCGTTGAAAGAATTTTCGCCGAATGAATTCCAGGAATGACTGGCTTTTTCGTCGGCTGGCGGAGAAATCCTTCGATCACCCTCTTGTCTTGGCGTTGGACTTGGCTGTAAGTTAGCTACAACTGGGAGTCGATCATGATCAGCAAGCTTGAGATACGCTTTGATGACGACCCTCAGAGCAATCTCTTGATCTGGGATTTTGATTTCACCCAGACGCGCAGTGTTTTTCTCGAGGAGAGCAAGCGCAAGGAGGAGGCCTGGACCGCTTTGGGAAATGTCAAATGTCCGTCTTGCACTCTCGATGCGTCAGTCGATCCGCAGTGTCCGGTGGCGGTGATTCTCGCCAGTTATGCCAAAGAGCTGTTTAATCGGCATTCGACGGATTTGGTGACGGTGCGGGCGTGGAGCGCTTCGGGCCGTCTCCTGATTTTGCCTGGGATTCAGCTCCAAGAGGTGACAGGTGAGCTAGTTCGCCTCGCCGTCTTTCAATCGGGCTGTCCGATCGGCCGTAAGATGCGACGCGCGGTGGAATTGCTGCCGCCTTTTCCCGCGGCCAAGGAGATTGCCAGATCCTTCGCCTTGCATCTTGCGGTCGAGGACGGAAAACACAAACGATCTCTCTTCAGCTTCGGTAAGAATAAGATCGAAAAAGACTTGGAGGATTTGACCCAGCTCTTTGATTGCCTCAGTCGGCGGATACGCCCGATCACCCTCGGGGACGCCCAGGTCAATGGTGTGATCATTTATCACTCCTTGTCCATGATGATGGCGATTTCATTACCCGATCAGATCCAGTCGGCAATGAAAGAAATCTCGCAGGATGATGTAAAATCCTGATAGATTATGCCTTGGCTCTTTGCTGAAATCATGTTTCTAAACTGTATCCAGAAAGTTTTTCTGTAAAAATGGTATGAACTCAGGAACAAATGCTCGTCTCAGCTGGTCTGTAGACTTAGCAAGCAACCCCCAAGTAGGAGCATGACCATGCAACTCAGCCGCCGCCGTACTCTGCAAGGCCTTTTCGGTCTTAGCCTGTCTCTTCCGTTTCTCGAAACCTACGGTGCTGAGGAGCTGAAAAATCCGGCCCGGCGCTTCTGCGCCATGTACACGGCAGATGGCATGAGCCTGCCGGCGGAACGCAATCATAAAACCGAATGGAACTGGTATCCGGATAAGACCGGCAGCGATTATTCCTTCAGCAAATCGACCGAGCCCTACGCTCCGCTGCGCTCGAAAATGACCTTCATCGGTGGTCTGCACCACAGCAATGGCCCCTTGGCCGACCCCCACGTCTGCTCCGACATGTGGCTCACCGGCGCCCCCTTGCACAATCCCAAACCCGGCACCTACAACACCGTCTCGATCGACCAGATTATCGCCCAGCAGACCAAGAAATTCTGCCGTCTGCCCTCGTTGGTCCTCTCTGTTGACGGCGGTGTCGGCATGCTTTCACGCACCGGCACCATTTCCTTCAACTCCGAAGGCCGCCCGATCCCCGCCGAGAACAATCCGCGCCAGATCTTCAACCGCCTTTTCGTCAGCAGCCGCGACTCCCTCGAAGGACAACGCCAGCTCTTGAAAAAGCGCATCAAGCTGGTCGATGCCGTGCTCGACAATTCCAAAGCTTTCAACAAGAAGCTCAGTCTCGCCGACCGCGAGAAGATGGATCAGTACCTGACCTCGCTGGCGGAAGTCGAAAGCCGCCTCGAAGGCTCGGAGAAATGGATCGATATCCCGCTCAAAAAACAGGATCACTCGAAGCTCGACCTGATCGCTACCAACGAAGACCCGACCAAGTTCTACCCGGTCATGTTCGACCTCATCGCCCTCGCCTTCGATGCCGATATCACCCGCTCGGTCAGCTTCATGCTCACCCGTGAAGACGGCATGGGCATCAGCGATACCTATCCGGTCAAACTCGGTCTCGGCAGCGGCCTTCATGGACTCTCTCACGCAGAGGATGAGAAAGGCATGCTCAACTTCGCCAAGTTTGACCAGTTCCTGGCGCAGCAAATCAGTCGCTTCGGCCAACGCCTGCAGAGCATGAACGAAGGCAATGGCAGCGTCCTCGACAACTCGCTCGTCCTCTTCGGCACCGGCGCCAGCACCACCCATAAATCGTTGAACCTGCCGCACCTCCTCATCGGCGGCAGCAACATGGGCCTCAAACACGGTAGCTACATCCGCCATGAAAACGGCCTTCTCAGCGACCTCTTCGTCAGCTGCGCCAAAGCCATGGATGTCACCGTCGACAGCTTCGCCGATTCCACCGGCGGCCTGAAGGCATCCATCTTCAAGGCTTGAAACCAGTAACTGCGCCAAACGCCAAACTTCTCCCCGGCACTTCAATGCCGGGGAGTTTTTTGCCCCATCAGATATCTACCGGATTCTGCAATAGAGTTTCAGTTGAAATTGACAAGTGAATGGCAAATCGGCTCTCTACCGGAAAGAGGGCTCGGGGTGTAATCTTGGCGGCATCATTAAACCCCACGGAGACAAAGCCATGACCTACAACCCCAACGTCAATTCCCGCGAATCCGCCAAGCACTACATCTCCGCTACCGAAGCCGAGCTGCAAGCCATGCTCGCCAGCCTCGGCCTGAGCAAGCTCGAAGAGCTCTACAATCACATTCCTGACAGCGCCAAATTCGACAAGCCCCTCGCCCTCCCCGATAGCCTCTCCTGGCAGAAAAACCTCGCCGAAATGGAGCGCATGGCCGGCGCCAACAAGCTCCGCACCTCCTTCATCGGCGACGGCCTCAAGGCCTACAAGGTCTCCGAAGTCACCGGCCCGGTTTGCGACATCCGCGAACTCACCACCTCCTACACTCCCTACCAGCCCGAGCGCTCGCAAGGCTCGCTCACCACCTTCTGGATCTATCAGTCGCTGATCGCCCAGATCACCGGCTTCGAAGCCATCAACGCCTCGATGTACGACCGCGCCACCACCCTCTTCGAAGTCATCAAGACCGCCTTGCGCATCTCGAAGAAAGGCCAGACCGTCCTCGTCCTCGACAGCATCTACCCCGGCGACCGCGAAGTCCTGGAAACGCACGTCATCGAAACCGGCATCAAGCTCGCCTGGGTCGAGTGCGCCGCCTTCCCCATCACCGGCCAGATCACCGTCGACGCGATCAAGAAAGTCGCCGCCGCCCATGAAGGCGACGTCGCCGCCATCGTCATCCCCCAGATCAATAACGTCGGCACCCTCGCCGATGTCGACGCCCTCACCGACTACACTCACTCGATCGGCGCTCTCGCCATCGCCGTCGTCGACCCCATCCTCCTCGGCACCGGCGGCCTGAAACCGCCCGCCCAATGGGGTGCCAAAGGCGCCGACCTCTTCGTCGCTGAAGGCCAGCACCTCGCCATCGGCCCGAACTTCGGCGGCCCCGGCCTCGGCATCTTCGGCATCCGCTACAACGCCGCCACCAAGAACAACATCCGCGCCACCGCCGGCCGCTTCGTCGGCGACGCCAAGGACGAAAAAGGCCGCCGCTGCAAGCTCCTCATCCTCTCCACCCGCGAACAGCACATCAAGCGCGAAAAAGCCAACTCGAACATCTGCTCGAACCAAGCCTACATCGCCACCGTCGCCGGCGCCGCCCTGCTCGCCCGCGGTGAACAAGGCATGAAAGACGCCTTCACCACCGGCCGCCGCCTCGCCGCCAAAGCCGCCACCGAACTCACCAAGTTCCCCGGCGTCGAACTCGCCTTCCCCGGCGTCGCCTTCGTCAACGAATTCACCCTCAAGCTGCCGAAACACGCCAGCGAAGTGATCAAGGCCGGCCTGCACCTCGATGTCGAAGTCGGCGTCGACGTCTCCGAGCGCATCGGCACCGCCTGCGGCTCCTACCTGATGATCTGCTTCACCGACATCCACACTGAAGCCGACATCGCCAAGCTCAGCAAGGTCTTCGAAAACGTCTTCGGCGCCGCCAATAAAGCCGCCAGCAAGATCGCCGAAATCCCCACCGCCGCCCACCGCCAAGGCGAGCTCGGCATGATCTCCTTCACCGCCAAGGAAGTCATCGCCTATTACCAGAAACTCGCCACCCAGAACATCACGCCGGACTCGACCATCTACCCGCTCGGTTCCTGCACGATGAAGTACAACCCCTACCTCAACGACCACTGCGCCGCCCTGCCCGGCTTCGCCCTCAGCCACCCCCAGGCCCCGATCGAAGATGTCCAAGGCAACATCGAGCTGATCTACCAGACCCAGGAATGGTTCAAAGCCATCACCGGCCTCGCCGGCGTCACCACCCAGCCGGTCGCCGGCGCCCAGGGTGAACTCTGCGGCCTCAAGCTCTTCCAAGCCTACCACGCTGACCGCGGCGAAAAGCGCGACATCATCCTCATCCCCCACACCGCCCACGGCACCAACCCGGCCACCGCCGCAGTCGCCGGCATTGAAACTAAAAATCTCGACGGCGTCGAATACGGCATCGTCGAAATCGACGCCAACGCCACCGGTGAAGTCCTGCTCGATCAGGTCGAAGCCCACGTCAAGAAATACGGCAAGCGCATCATCGGCGTCATGTGCACCAACCCCAACACCTCCGGCGTCTTCGAAACCAACTTCGCCAAGATGGCCGAACTGGTCCACTCCGTCGGCGGCCTGGTCTACATGGACGGCGCCAACATGAACGCCATCGCCGGCTGGGTCAACCTCGCCAAGATCGGCGTCGACGCAGTTCACAACAACACCCACAAGACCTGGACCATCCCGCACGGCGGCGGCGGCCCCGGCGACGCCTTCGTCGCGGTCTCCGAGAAGCTCATTCCCTACCTGCCCGGCATCCAGGCCGTCAAGCTCGGCGAAGGCTCCTTCACCCTCGTCCGCGCACCCAAGTCGATCGGTAGCTTCCACCGTCACCACGGCAACTTCGCCCACAAGGTCCGTTGCTTGACCTACCTCTACGCCCTCGGCGGCGACGGCATCAAGAAGATGTCGGCGGTCGCGGTCCTCGCCGCCCGTTACCTCTTCAGCAAGCTGAGCAAGAAGTTTAAAGTCCTGCCCTCCGGCAACCACACCGGCCTGGTCATGCACGAGTTCATCCTCACCCTGCCCGAAGAGCTCTTCGCCAAGATCGAAGCCGTCGGCGTGCCCAAGTCGCTGATCATCAGCCGCGTCGGCAAGCTCTTCCTCGACTACGGCTTCCACGCCCCGACCGTCGCCTTCCCCGAGCAGTACGGCCTGATGGTCGAACCCACCGAGTCCTACACCAAGGGTGAACTCGACAAGTTCGCCGACGCCTGCCTCGCCATCTACGACCTCATCGACGCCCACCCCGAAGTGCTCACCACCGTGCCGCACTTCACCCCCATCGACCGCGTCATGGACGTCGAAGCCAACAAGAACCCGATCTTCTCCGAGCGCCTCACCGCGCTCCCCGAGATCCTCCCCAACCGCACCGAGCCC
>JAYTMY010000221.1:0-4340 GCA_043748535.1 Lentisphaeraceae bacterium
GGCATATTGCGGACTGCGCAAAACCCGAGGAGACGCCGATGAAAACCACGAGCGAACTGATCACCCGATTCCGCCAGCATTTGAAGGAAGCTGAGGCCACCGGCATCTGGGATGAGCCGAACTGGATGACCTTGGCCACCGTCGGCGAAGACGGCCGCCCGGATTGCCGCGTCGTCCTGCTCAAGGAAGTCGATGAAAATGGCTTCGTCTTCTTCACCAACTACGAGAGCCGCAAGGGTCGCGAACTAGAGAAACACCCCTTCGCCGCGCTGTGTTTCTGGTGGGAGAAGCTCGGTGTCCAGGTCCGGGTCGAGGGCGAGGTCGAGAAGGTCTCGTTGGAGGACTCGGAGAAGTACTTCCATTCGCGCCCGCTGATCTCGAAGCTCGGCGCCACTGCGTCGCAGCAGTCTCGTCCCTTGCCCTCGCACGCCACCTTCGTCAAGGAAGTCACGGTCGAGCTGGCGAAGCGCTTTCTCAACGGCGACGTGCCGCGTCCGGCTTATTGGGGCGGTTTCCGGGTCAAGCCCGACCGGATGGAGTTCTGGTGCAAGAAGGAGTTCCGCCTGCACGAGCGCCTGCGCTACGATCTGCAGCCCGACGGCAGCTGGTCGGAAGGCCTGCTTTATCCCTGAAATCCAAGCGGAGAACTTCACATGACTGCCCGCAAAATCTGTATTGCGCTGCTACTCATTGTCGTCGCTTGCCGCAGCGAGGCGCCACGTCCCTACGGCCTCCTGGATGTCAAAATCGATCATCTGATGGAGAATCTCCAAGGTCCCGAGGTGGAGCTCAGTTCGGCCGCCCGCCACGGCCAGCTTGGCGACGAGTCGAGCCGCCGCAATTTGGCGCTCTGCGCCGAGACGCTCGAGAAACTCGAGCAGCTGCAGCATCCTGACTCTGAGTTCCGCCGGCTCAATCAGCTCAACCTCGCTGCAGTGAAAGAGTTGCAGGAGGCGACTAGCCCGGAAGCCCGCATCGCCGCCTGGCATCGGGTCGAGCGCGCCTGCGCCGCCTGCCACCAGGTCTATCAGTGAATGCAGAATCGCGAGCCTGAGTTGTAGTCCCGCATCAGCCGCTTGTTGTGCTCAAATTGGGATGGGAACAGAACACGCCGGCTGAAGCCGGGACTACAAACTTGAGTTCAAAACGAAGAACGCGCCGGCTGAAGCCGGGACTACAAACTTGAGCTCAAAACGAAGAACTTACTCGGCGCTACCTTCGGCGTCCTCTTCTGGGGGCGGAGCGGCGGGAGTTTCGGCCTTCGCGTCTTCGAGGCCGCAGTGGCTAAGGATGTCGAGGCGGAGTTTTTCGGCTGCGGCGCGGCTCAGGTCTTCGATGAAAATGCTGCGCTCTTCACCCTTGACGAGGACGAGGGCGAAGAAGGGCAGGATGACGTCGCGGCGGAGCAGGGTGATGTTGTCGAAAATCATCGGGGCTTGACCATTGATGACGACTTCCGGGCTACCTGCTGTGAAAGCGCTGCGGTGGCGGGCGAAGAAGATGTAAAGACAGCCGAAGAGGAGGATGGCGAAGAACCCGATGATGGGTAAGTCCTGGCCGCCGAAATGGCAGCCGCGATTGACCCAGAGATAGACCAGGAAAAGCCCCATGACGGCCATGACGATGCCGGCGAGGCGGGGCGCGGTGCGGCCCTTGACGAGGAGAGGAGAGGGGGCGGCTGATGTCATGGCAAATGAACTCCGAATTCCATCTCGGTGCGCGCTATCCACTGCAGGATCAGCTGGGCATCGGCGGCATTTTCTTGTTTCAGCAAGGGGATGATCTGGCGCAGCTCGGTTACTGACTTGTCGAGGTCGATCTCGTCATTGCCGCGGTGCCAACGGCGGTTGATCAGTTCGCTGCGCAGGGACTGCAGCAGGCTGCTGGCGCGGCTGACGATGAGCAATCCGCGAAGATTTATGTCCTTCGGGTCCAAGCTCAGCATCATCTGCGACCATTCGGCGTTTTGCTTGGCACCATCCGGGCTCCATGGCTGAAGGCCGAAGGCACGGCGGCGCAAGGCGGCGATTTCGCTCGGCGGAGCGCCGCGGAGAGCGAGGATGGAGGACAGATCGAGAATCGCGTCTTTGTGCTGGTCGGATAAGCGGGGGCGCAAATAGCTTTCCGCTGCGGCGAGGAAGTCCTCGATCTCGGCGCGTCCGGGAGCTCCGGCTTGGTGTAGCTGGTGTTGCATCTGGCCGATTTTCCAGCTGTAGATGAGCTTGTGGACGGCGATGCCTTCGGTCAGTAAAGAGCGTGGCAGCAGACGATTGGCGATTTCCGCTTCGGCGAGGATCTCGGCTGCCGGAACCAGGCCGGCATGAGCCCGGGAGCCGCAGTCACTGCAGCGACCTTGAGAGTTCCAGAGTCTGGCATCGATTTTGTCGCTGCCGCAGAAGGGGCAGCTCTTAGCTGCCAAGCGTTCACGGAAGGTCTGCTCCATGTGGGCGAAATCGTGGGAGTAGATGGTGTCTACCCAGGCATCACCGAACATTTCGCGTTCATAGAGGCTGCAGCGGCGGTAGCCTTCGCTGCTGTGCAAGCTGAGAAGGAGGCATATTGCGGCCCCGAGAAGGAGGACGAGGTTGACTAGATTTGAGATGGCTTTCGGCATAGCTCTGTCATGGCGGAGCTGCGGGGCCAGGGCGAGAAGGAGCACGCAGGCCGCCGCGGAGGCGGGGATGTGGGCGTCGAAATCGACCTGGGCATGCAGCCACCAGCCGAGCAGGCCCCAGGCGAAGGCGCAGCCGTACAGCGAATGGCGCGACGCATTGAAGCTGATCGCGATCAGACTGCCAGTGATCACCAGCCAGGGCAGTAAGCCAAGCAGGCCGTTCTCCGCTAATTGCCCCATCACGAGGGAGTGACTGAGAACCGCGTCCTGCAGACCCGGATCCTTCGCCACCAGATAGGCATTTTGGAATGAGCCCGTGCCGCCGCCGGTGAGAGGGGATTGGCGGAACAGGTCGAGGCAGACCCGCCAGTAATCGAGGCGGACCTGGAAGGACGGGATTTTCATCGCCAAATACCCGGTGAGCAGGCTCAGGACGAGCAGCCCGGTGAGGCCGATGACCAGCTTCTGGCCGCGGCAGTAACGCCACAAGGCCACCAAGGCGCCGGCCAACAGCATCGCGACCAGGGCGGCGCGGCTGCGGGTGAGAAGGAAAACGGCGACAAGCAGGACGGCGGCAATGCCAAAGGCGATGGGTCCCCAGGGCCGCTCACGGCCTTTTTCGTAGAACCAAGCGGCCGCCACCGGACCGCAAAGCAAGAGGTGTCCGCCGAGGCTGTTGGAATAGGCAAAATTGCATTTCACCAAATTTTCTTTGGCTTTTTCGAGGATGCGCGGATCGAGAACCGCGCCGTTGTTCATCTCCAGCATCTGTTCCTGCATCTCGGCGAAGCCGAAGAAGTATTGATTCAAGCCGGAAAGAGCAGTCAGCAAAGTGCCGATCACGAGGCCGGCCAAGGCGAGATCGGCAACGCGGGAATGATGGCGCCGGGCAATGAGAACCGCGGCACCGAAAAACAGCACCGCCAGCCAGGTGTAGCTCAAGAGCTCAGATTGCTCGGACCCGCGACCGAGAGAAATGGCGACCAAGGCCATCGCACCCCAGCCCAGAAGAGCCCAGCTCGCCGGGTTGGGTAGATGCCGCTTCGACCAGAGCATGACAGTCATCGCCAGAGCCGCTGCCGACGCAGCGCAGAGGAAGGTCGGCGGCCAGTTCCAGAAAAGGACCGACAGGAAGTCCAGAGGCACTGAGATCGGCGCATTCTGACTGGTGCTGGCGCCGAATTTGAAGGGCAGTAGAAAGGCCAGCGTCGCCATCCAGAAGCCGAGCACCCGCTCCGCCCAAACGGGAGCATTGAGACCGTGAAGCCGGCCCGAACCGCCCGCGTCTGATGTGTTGATGATTTTTTCCATCCCGCAAGCTAAGCCCGTTTCCCAAGGCCGCCAAGGTGAATTCAGGAGACATAAGGAGGGCTCTCACGGAATGTTTGTGGGTGAACGACATGACTCGGGGGGCAGCGAACATCGCCGCGGTTTGGCTGATTCACTCCGAAGGAGTGGCGGGATTTTAGCCCAGGGTTGAGCCGCATCGGCGACACCCTGGGTCAGCAGCCCAAAGAGTTGCGACCCCGAAGGGGTCTAAGGATAACTGCAGGCAGCACCCGAGTGCAGGCCAAGACCCGGGCCTTCCTAGACCCCTGTGGGGTCTTTTTTCAATAACGATCTCTTGCCCAGGGTGTCGCCGATGCGGCTCAACCCTCCTGAAGAACCTCCCCCATACATTGAATTCAAAGTGTTGTTATTGAGCTGTTTGAGGCTTCTAGTGAGC
>JAYTMY010000222.1:0-3260 GCA_043748535.1 Lentisphaeraceae bacterium
CCGCCAACCTGTCATCCTGTCGCTTCGCGACGGCGATTTCCTCTCGCCCTGGTCCGGGGGTTAAAACCCCCGGCTACATTCATCCTGTCGCTTCGCGACGCACGAACCAAGCTCAACCGGAGTGATACACGTCGATTTTTTTCGACCTGTGCAACTCGAGATCTAGCTCAGACAACTGCAGAAGACGCAGAAGAACGCAGAATGGAAGGGAACCGGGTTGAAAGCTTGAAAGGCAAGCATATGAAATTCCAAGCTTTTAACGGCGGAATTTAGGTTCAACAGGCCTCTTCCACACCAGATGCCATCTCGCGTATTCTGCGTTCTTCTGCGTTTTCTGCGGTTAAAATGAGCTCCGGCAATTTGGCGTCTGAGTTGTCCAGGTCGAAAGATCTCAAGGGCGGCGCTTCTTCGGAGGCGCCGCTTGCTTTTACACTGTTTTTACAATTGACCCTCCTCCAGATTCTCCGCCTCAGCGAGCTTACCCACAACCCGGGAGAAGCTCATGACACGCCGCGACAAATGCCTTTGGATCCTTGTTCCCCTGATCGGCGATTTCGTCGCTCAGCGAGGCTGGCTGCACGGCGTCGGCATAAGTCATGTCCGACTTGGCGGCCACTTGATCCACCACCTGTTTTTCGGCATCCTGCTCCTCGTTCCCGCCGCTTTAAGCCTCGCTTTCGAGCCCGGACCGCGACGCCTTCGCGCCTCTCTGGCCATGCTCGGCTTAAGCATGGGGATGATCGCCGATGAATTCTATTATCTCGTCTTCACCGCTGCCGATGACGCCGCCTATCTGGCGTCTTTCGGACCCGCCTTGGCGAGCATCCTGCTGTGTGCTGCTGTCGTGATGCTCATCAGCCAAGCTCCCGCCGAGTGAACTCGCTCATCCGACTTAAAAATCATCGGTCTCTATTGCGATTTAGGCATAGATGAATTAGACTACTCTTGAAGAGGTGGCAAGCCGTTTGCCGACGCCCTTCGCACTTTCGAGGCGATCAACATGTCCATTCCCAGCCTGCACAGCATCCTGCACGAACGCTTTCGACTCCCGGGATTTCGTCCCGGCCAAGAACAGTTGATCGAGGCGCTGCTCAAGCACAAGGCGGCGCTGGCAGTTTTCCCCACTGGCGGCGGCAAGTCGCTGTGTTATCAATTGCCGGCGCTGCTCATCGATGGACTGACTCTGGTGATCTCGCCGCTGATCGCCTTGATGAAGGACCAGATCGACTATCTGCAAGGCCTCGGCATCCCCGCCGCCCGCCTCGATGGCAGCTTGTCGCTGGCCGAGAGCCGCGCCGTCGAGCAGGGCATGTTTGACGGCTCGCTGAAGATCCTCTATGTCGCGCCGGAACGCTTCAACAACGAGCGTTTCTTGGAGCAGCTCAGTCGCCTCAAAATCGGCCTCTTTGCCGTCGATGAAGCCCACTGCATCTCGGAATGGGGACACAACTTCCGCCCTGATTACCTCAAGCTCGCCGAAGCCGCCCGCACCTTAAAGGCGGAACGGGTTCTTGCGCTCACCGCAACCGCCACGCCCTCGGTCGTCGCCGACATCTGCCGCAGCTTTGCGATCCCCGCACAAGGCGCCATTCTCACTGGTTTCTATCGCCCCAACCTGACCATTCTGACCACTCCGGTGACCGAGGCCGAACGCCTGCCGATTCTGATCTCGCGATTGCAGACTCGTCCGCCGGGATCGGGCATCATCTACGTCACCCTGCAGAAGACTGCCGAGGAAGTGGCGTTCAAGCTACAGCAAGCCGGGCTCGAGGCCCGCGCCTACCACGCCGGTATGGAGGATGACAAACGGGCCGAAGTGCAAGATTGGTGGAAAGCCTCGCCCTCGGCCTGTGTTGTCGCCACCATCGCCTTCGGCATGGGTATCGACAAATCGGACGTCCGCTACGTCACGCACTACAACCTGCCCAAGAGCCTCGAATCCTACTCGCAGGAGATCGGGCGCGCCGGACGCGACGGCTTGCCCTCAATCGTCGAAGTGCTGGCTTGCGCCGCCGATATTCCGACTCTCGAGAACTTCTCCTATGGCGACACCCCGACCCGTGAAGCGCTGGCGGACTTGATGGCATTTCTTTTCAGCCGTGGCGACAGCTTCGAACTCAATCAATACGATGTCGGCCTTCGCAACGACATCCGCCCCTTGGTTTTGCGCACCATTCTGACCTATCTCGAGCTCACCGGCCACCTTCGCCAAGGAACGCCTTTCTACGCCAGCTACGAATTCAAACTCTTACAGTCGCTCGACCAGATTTTCGCCGCCTTCCCCGGCGAACGGGCGCAGTTCATCCGCCGCGTCATCGACTTCGCCACCTTCGGCAAGATCTGGTACAAACTCGAGCCGGCCAAAGCTGCCGAAGCGCTCGGTGAAGATCGTCAACGTCTGGTGCGCATGTTCGACCACCTCGCATCGAAAGGCTTTATCGAGCTGCGCAGCGCCGATCTGCGGCAGCGCTACCAGCGCCTCGATACCCCGGACTTAGGGCGACTGGTCGCCGAACTTGGCCAGCGCTTCGAGAAGCGCGAAGCCGCCGACATCACCCGTCTGCATCAGGTCATCGATCTGATCAGTCATCCCGGCTGCAAAAACATCCGCCTGCTCGCTTATTTCGGTGACAAGCGGACGCAGCCCTGCGGCCACTGCTCCTGGTGTCTGGAAGGGCGGCAGAAGCCGCTTGCCGCCACGGTTGCGCGTCGGGGTATTTCCGACTTGCTTCCTCTTGCCGAATGGCAGCCCTTGCGGGCTTCGCAGCGCTGCCTCAGCCATCCCCGCCAAGCCGCCCGTTTCCTCTGCGGCCTGACCAGTCCGGCGCTGACCTCCGCCAAGCTCAGCCGTCACCGACTTTTCGGCTCCTTGGCGGACATCCCTTTCGGTCAAGTGCTGGACTTTGCAGCCGGCGAGGAAGTTCGTGGGGGCTGAAGTCCAACTTAAAAAGCAGTGAGGCCGTCGTCAAAGTCAAGGGGAGGGCTTGTCTATGTCACGCGGAAATCGTCGCCTGCATGAAGAGAAACGAGGCCTCTACCACGCCTACAAGCGGGTGGTGGGGCCGAGTCGCGGCTAGGACCCCTTTGAGGACAGTCGCGACAGGGAGCTCTTCGCGGCCCATCTACGCCACGTTGCTGAATTTTTGCTCGACGGAGCGGAGCACTAGTGTCACAATCCGCAATTATCCCCTTGACCCGATGTCGGCAGGAGAGGGCTTGGCCGTTCGAAATTTCTTCGCATCGACCTAATCGATTAGCGA
>JAYTMY010000223.1:0-5838 GCA_043748535.1 Lentisphaeraceae bacterium
CGCCGTAGGGGCGCTTCTGGGTGACGAGGAACTTTTTCATGGCTGGACTCCGCTGCGGGCTGGCTTGGATTATGCTAATAATTTATTATAATCCATTTCGTGCCGATGTCAAGCTCAAAAAACGAGGATTATGTTAATTTATTGCAGAATTTAGGCTATGGTTTTTGAGCATAGATAAAAAACTGGAACAAGGCCGGCTGAAGCCGGGACTACAAACTTGCGCATTTCTACTTCGGCGCAAAGGCCATCGAGCTTTGCACGGCGAAGTTGCAGACGCAGCCGGAGCTGGCCTCGGGCACAAGCAGCAGGCCGTTGGCGGGAAGCATGTTGATCCAGCAGCCGGCGCGTGAGGCGGGATTGATGCTCGCGGTCTTGCGCTTGGTGATGTCGCAGACGCCGAGGCCGCCGCTGCGGAAGAAGAGCGATGTCGCCGAGGCGCTGGCGTTGCCGCAGCCGTAGCCGCGCGAGAAGGCGGGACCGGGGCTGGCTTGGCCGTCCTTGAGATTGAAGAAAGAGGGTTCGCAGAAGACTAGGTCGCCGATCACCAGCGGATGGTGATCCTGCTCGCCGTGCTCCATGTTGGGGTCATAAGCGGTGTCGACCTGCTGACGCCAAAGCTCCTTGCCCTCGGCGCGGGAGAAGGCGACGAGACGGTAACGCACCTTGCCGCCGTCGTTGAAGGAGGAGCACAAAAGCAGCGGCGAGGCGGCATCGGGGCCGCCCAGGAGATAGCAAGTCTGGGCCGTCGCGGGCAATTCGAGCGGCACCCGGAAAAGCTCTTTGCCGGTCTTGGCATCAAGCGACAAAAGCATCGGCTTGGCGGCGGCAATGGCGCTGATCGCGGCGCGTCCCTTGAAGGCTTTTTTGCCTTCGTCGATTTTAGCGCTGGCTTCGACGCAAAAGACCTGCTCGCCGAGCAAGCAGATCGACGGCGTCGGCAGGGCGCCTTTCGAGCTCCGGCTCCACAAGGGCTTGCCGTCGGCACTGAAGGCAAAAAGGCTGGTCGACAGGAGGTTTTTCTGGTTGTCGGTGTAGCCGCCGTCGTAGATCACCGCCTTCTCGGCCTTGCGGCGAATGGCGCCTTTTTCGGCGCTCGAGCCGAACAGCATTCCTTGGTGCCAGGCGATGAAATCCCAGTCGCCGCTGCCAGGGTCTTTGAGCTGCTTTTCGATCTTGCCGCTCTTCGGCTCGATGAAGAGGGCATTGGGCCCGCTGGCGAGGGCGAGGCGTCCCGCCGTCAAAGCCAGGGCGCTGCTGTCGCGCAAGGCGGCGACGCGGGCGAAATCGGGGAATTTCTGGCGCCACAGAAGGGCGCCGTTCCAGGCGTTGAGACAGAAGATCTCTTCGTGACCCGGGATCAACATCAAGCCGTCGCCGGCGACCGCGGGCTGGGCCCGCAGGTGACGGTCGATCATCGCGGCGGGACCGGGCGCGCCGAACCACTGCGGCACGAAGTCGGTGCCGGTGAGCTTGTCCTGCGAACAGCCGCTGTTGCCGGCGTCGGCATAGAGTCCCGACCAGCGGCCGACGCCTTCGGGCACGGGATTGCGGGCAAGTTCGGCGCCTTGGGCGTTGACGAGGCGGCCGCTGCCGGGGACGAGCAGGGCGATGAGTTCGGGCTTTGCGGCGGCCGCAACGACGAGGTCGAAGCTGCCCTTGCGGAAGGCGGGCAGGCCGTCGCGCTGTTGCATCACCGAGGCCACCGGCGGCAGGCTGGTCCGCAAGCGGCTGGCCTCGGCCGCGTCGCTCGCGAGGAAGAGGGCGCGGCCGCCGGCAGGGAGGAGTTTTTTCAGCTCGGCGGGGTTCTGGCCGGGCAGGATCAGGGCGTAGGATTTGGGAATGGCATCGGCCATTTCGGGCGCTGGCAGCTCCGGGCTTTTGCCGCCGCCGGAGCGTCCTTTCAGGCCGAAGGCGGCGACCTGGCCGGACTCGGCAACTGCGATCAGCCGACCATCGGAGAAGGCGAGGCCGCGGACGCTGCCGCGCATCGCGGCGCTCCAGATTTCCTTATCCTTGCCGTCGAGCTCGGCGAGGCCACCGACGCGGCCGATGAAGCGGCGATCACCGGCGAAGGCGACGCAATAAGCGCCTTTCGGTGGCGTCGCTTCTTTGTCGCTCGGCGCGGCGCCGTCGATGGTTTCGGTGCGTCCCTTGGCGTCGTTGCCAGTCGGCAAGAAAGCCTGACCTTGGCGCAGCACCGGGTATCCTTGGGCCGGGGCATCGAGTTTCTTCTCGTCGAGGATTTTGCCGGTCTTGGGATCGAAGCTGAACCAGAGGCAGGCTTCGCCGGGGAAGAGGCCGGAGGCGCTGCAGAATTTGTCGCCGACGCGGATCAGGCCGCAGCGAATGGCGTGGACCGAAATGAGGCGGCCGTTGCCGATGATCAGGTCCTTGCCGGGCGGCGGCGTTTCCCACAGGAGCTTGCCGTCGCGATCGAGGCAGCGCAGCCAGCCGTCGTCGCCGCCGAAGAAGATCTTGCCCTCGTGCAGCAGCGGTGCGCAACGCAGCGGCGCCTCGGAGGTGAAGCGCCAGAGCTCCTTGCCGCTGGCCGCGTCGAGGCAGCGCAGGGTGTCGTCATGCGAACCGCTGAGATAGAGCCGTCCCTCGGCGATTACGGGTTGCGGCGCCAAATCAAAGACGGTGCGCGACTTCAGGGTGCCGACCTGATTGCGCCAGAAGTCGCTGCGTCCGGCCTCAGGGAAAGACGGTGCCGGACGCCCCATGTCGAAGCTCCAGAGCTGGCCGAGCGTCCCCTTGATTTCCTCTTGCACCTTGGCGCTGCGGCTCGAGTCCGCCCCCGCTTCCGGCCAATCGGCGGCGGCGAGGGGCAGAGCGAGGAACGCGACGAGAAGCGCAGGGAGACCGCTGAAGACGCAGAAAGACGCAGAAGGAAGGCCTTTCTTGCTGGGACCGCCGCACTCCTGTGCGGTGTTTTTTGGCTGGGCATTTTTCGACATGCGTGGCTCCTGATGATGATCTTTGACGATGTTCTCACCGGAACGTTCCCGCTGGAGGGAGGATGTTACAGAGTCAGTAGTGGCAAGCGGCCGGAAAGATATGCGGTCGTTAAAGAACTCAAAAAGGTGTCTTCGAGTCCTGTAGCTTCGCATCTCACTAAGAGCTCAATATCTTCGGCGATGTAACATGAGAGCTCTGTGACGCCTAGAGCTAACGTACATTTCTTGAAGATGAGCTGATGCAACTCCTCAAAGGTTGAATCCAAGATCAGTTGCTCAGATTGCCCCCACAATCCCAAACATTTTTCCGAAAAATCCTTGGAGCAATCCCGTGCATCTAAGTACAAGTTCACGTCTAGATTGGAGAGCATTTTCCCCGGCAAAACCTGCTCTGAATTGATCAAGCACTTCCATCGTTCAATGACTTCAATAGAAGTGTTCATTTTTCTGCGTCCTTCTGCGTCTTCTGCGGTTAATCCACTTCGTTCAGCAATCTCACCTGCGGTTCTTTGGTGAGCAGGGGCGTGATCGCGGCCAAGGCGGTCTGGATGTGCGGCGTCGACAAATGGCGCTCGAGAGCGGCTTTATCGCTCCAGGTTTCGACGAAGGTGAAATCGCCGGGGCGCTCGTTTTCTTCGAGCAGCTCATAGAGGAAGCAGCCTTCCTCGCGGCGGGTGGGGGCGAGGAGGGCGCCAAAGATGCCGCGGGCCGCGACGGCATTTTCCGGGGCGACGATGAGGCGAGCGATAACGCGGAGATGGGACATGAGAACTCCTTTGTGTGGTTTTGGATTCAGGCTTCAGACGCCGCGATAACCGATCGAATAGGAGACGCGCAAGGCGGCTTCTTGGATCAATTTGCCGAGGCGGGAGAATTCGCTTTCCGGCAGGCGGCTGGAGGGTCCGGTGATCCAGATGGCGGCGACGACGAGGCGGTTGTGGTCAAAGATCGGCGCGCCGATGCAGTGCATCTCCTCCATCCATTCGCCGCGGTCGAGACCGTAGCCGAGTTTGCGGACTTCGGCCAGCTCCTTGCGCAGCGACGCGGCGCTGGCGTGCGTTCTCGGCGTGAAAACTTGGTAGTCGAGGCGGGTGAGGAGGTCGCGGCATTCCTTCTCGGGTTGGAAGGCGAGCAGGCATTTGCCGGGAGCGCCGACATGGAGCAGCACTTTCGAGCCGACATCGAAGAGGAATTTAAAGGGATGGAGACCGGGAACCTGCTCCACCACCACGGCTTGGGCACTGGTCGGCAACAGGGTGCCGAGGAGCACCGTTTCGTGGGTCAGATCGCGCAAGCCGCGCATCTCTTCCAGCGACTTCTCGATGATCGAATATTCCCCCATCGAGGCGCTGCCGACGCTCATCAGCTTGCGGGTCAGGCGGAAGGCCTTGGTCTGCGCATCGCGGTCGAGATAACCGAGCTCGAGCAGGGTCATGGTGATGCGGAAAACGCTGTTGCCCGGGTAACCCAGCTGGGTCGCCAATTCCTTCTGGGTCAAGCCCGAGGGATGCAGGTTCAGGTGCTCAAGAATTTTCATCCCGCGTTCAAGATTGGGAACATGGCGCTGGCTGGGCATGGTGAAAATCTCCTCGACCCGAATCTAGATCTGGGTTTGGAATCAGCCATGAGATTTTGCGAACTAGTCTGGGTTAGTTTGTTCGTTGCTTCGCGACGAACGACTAGCCCGATTTGTGCTGGTTCTGGATATGCACAGGTCGAGTTTTACGGCTCTTTGTCATGCTGGGATCGCCACACTTTATGCGGTCCTGACGCTTTAATTCCCAGCGTTTTACACCAGGATCCCACCCTCGACTTGCACGATGCGGGCGCCGCTGTCGCGCAGGATGGCGGGGCATTCGGTGCAAGCGATGAAGACCTGAGGGAATCGGCTGAGGCGCTGCAGGAAGACGTCGCGGCGGCGGAGGTCGAGTTCGCCGGTGACGTCATCGACGAGGAGGATCGGGCCGGGGGCCTCGGGGTTGATCAGCAGCTCGGCGGCGGCGAGGCGCAGGGCGATGGCGGCGAGGCGGCATTGGCCTTCGGAGCCGTGTGACGACAGGCTGCGTCCTTGCAGCAGGATGGCGAGTTCATCGCGGTGGGGACCGGCTGCCGTGCTGCCCAGTTCGCGGTCGCGCGGGCGGGCTTCTTCAAGGGCGAGGAGCAGGCTTTCCTCTTCGCCACCGGGGGCGGCGGGCACCGCCGAGACGAGCTTCAGGTCGAGCGGGGTGCCGGCCGGGAAAAGCGCTGCAGCGGCAGCGAGAAAGGCGGCGCGCAGATCGGGAAAAAAGGCGGCGCGGGCTTGCATCACGGCAGCGCCGGAACGGGCCAGCAGGCCTTCCCAGGGACGGAGCTGGGCGTCTGGCGCCTGCAGGCGGAGCAACTGGTTGCGCTGGCGCAGCGCCTTGTCGTAATCGCGCAGGGCGCTCAGGGTGGCGGCGGAGAGCTGCGAGCCGAGGATGTCGAGGAATTGGCGGCGTTCGGCGGCCGGGCCTTTGGCGAGGCGGATGTCCTCCGGCGACAAGGCGACCGGGCCGAGATAACGGACGAAATCACTGGAGCGGCCGACCGCCTGCCCCGCGGCGCGCAGTCGCCGTTCCGCGCCTTGTTCGACCGCGATTTCCTGGCCATCGTCGAGGCGCCCGCGGAGGAGGAAGGTCGGGCATTTCCAACGCTTCAGCAGACGCAGGTCGCTGGTGCGGAAGGAGCGCAGCAGGCCGAGAAAAAACACCGCTTCGAGCAGAGAAGTCTTGCCCTGGCCGTTGGCCCCTTCGAAGACGGTGATCCCGGGGCCGAGCTCGAGCTGAGCTTCGCCGAAACAACGGAAGTCGCGGATTTCGAGGTGGGTGAGGATAGGGGTTTTAGGGGTTTTAGGGGTTTTAGG
>JAYTMY010000224.1:0-5345 GCA_043748535.1 Lentisphaeraceae bacterium
TCCCCGGCCGCACGGAACGAGACGAAACCCCCTTGGGGTTTGGAATCAAAATCGTCTCCTCCCCAGGGTAGGCGAGGCGCCAACCCTGGGCTGGAGGCCCCAACCCCCATGGGTTTGAGCATCGAGCAGGTGCCATCGGTTTCCCCAAAATCTCCCGTTGCGGGTCAGGAAGTCTGAGGCTGCGGCCATCGCAAAGCAAGAATTGCCGCTCGGAAAAGGAAAAACCCGGCAGATGAGGCCGGGTTTTCCAAGAGAGCTTCAGCTCGGGATCACTCGCCGAAGAAGAGTTTGAAGACCTTGATCAGGCGGGGATGGTCGTCGCTGCCGGCCATCTCGCGGGCGGAGTGCATGGAGAGCATCGGGTTGCCGATGTCGACCGCCTGGATGCCGAGGCGGGTGGAGCAGATCGGGCCGATGGTCGAGCCGCAGGGGCAGTCGTTGCGGGAGACGAAGGTCTGCAGGGGGACTTCGGCGCTGCGGCAGAGGGCGGTGAAGCGAGCGATGCCGGGGGCGTCGCTGGCGTAGCGCATCTTGGCGTTGCTCTTCAGGGCGGGGCCGCGGTTGAGCAGGGGCTTGTGGTCGGGCTCGTGCTGGCCGGCGTAGTTGGGGTGGAGGGCGTGCGCCATGTCGCTGGAGATCATGAAAGAGCGGGCGGCGGCGGCATGCTGCTCGTCGCGGCCGAGACCGAGGGCCAGGCTGATGCGCTCGAGCACGGCGGGCAGCATGTTGGAGGCGGCGCCCTGTTGCGATTCCGAGCCGACTTCTTCGTGGTCGAAGCTGGCGAAAAGCGACACCGTCTTGCCAGGCTTGGCAGCGATCAGGGCGCTGAGGCCGGCATGGGTCGAGGCGAGGTTGTCGAGACGCGGGGCGTAGACGAACTCATCGTGCAGACCACCGTATTCCGACGGCTGGGCGTCGTGGAAATACAGGTCGAAGGCACCGATCTCTTCCGGCTTGGCTTTTGCGGCCGCCGCGATTTCGCCCATCAGGTTGCCGGCGTTGCCGTCGCTGAGGCCGATGACCGGGGTCATCTGGGTCTGGGGGTTGAGCTTGAGGCCGTTGTCATTGACGCCGCGGTCGAGGTGGATGGCGAGCTGCGGGATGCGGTAGCGGTGTTTGGTCAGGGAGATGAGGCGCGATTCGACGCCGGTTTTAGTGATGACGCAGACGCGGCCGGAGAGGAAGAGGTCGCGGTCGAGCCAGGAGTTGAGGAGGAGGCCGCCGTAGGTTTCGGCGCCCCATTGCTGCCAGTTGCCGGGCGAGCTCGCCTGGGGATTGGGCTTGAGCTTGAAGCAAGGGGAATCGGTGTGGGCGCCGACAAGGTTGAAGGCGAGGGTGGTGGCGCTGACTTTTTTCGGCACGCGGAAGGCGATGATCGAGGCCTCGTTACGGACAACGAAGCAGGCGTCGCCGCCCTTCAGGCTCCAGGCCTCGGTTTCGCGGAGTTCGCGAAAGCCGGCGTTGCGCAGGCGCTGGGCGCACTCGGCGACAGCGTGATAAGGCGTGGGCGAGGCGTCGATGAAGTGCAGCAGATCGGTGGTTTCGTTGTGGCGCATGCTTTTCAGGGGTTTTAGGGGTTGGAAGGGTTTTAGGGGTTTCAGGGGTTGGAATGGCAAAGAGGCGAAGCGGTTTTAGCTGTGTTCGGCTCTCGCCCCTAAAACCCTTAAATCCCCTGCAACCCTTACACCCCTTTGCTATCCAAAGCGCGGGCCTTGGCGATGCGGCGTTCGTGGCGGCCGCCGGCGAACTCGGTGTCGAGCCAGAGGCGGACGAATTCGATCAGGCGTTCGGCGGGGAACTGCTGGGCGCCGAGGCAGAGGACGTTGGAGTTGTGGTGCTCACGGGTCATGCGGGCGCATTCCTCGTTGTAGACCAGGGCGGCGACGGCGCCGGGGATCTTGTTGGCGAGGATGCTCATGCCGATGCCGTTGTTGCAGCACAGGATGGTGCGGTCGACCTCGCCGGCGGTGAGGGCCAAAACGGCGGGGATGCCGAAATCGGGGTAGTCGCAGCTCTCGGTGCCGTTGCAGCCGAAGTTGACCACTTCATGGCCGTGGGCCTGCAACCAGGTGGTGAGCTGGCGGTTGAATTCGAAGGCGGCGTGGTCACTGGCGATGGCGATCTTCATGGATTTTCCTTGGTTTTGGTGTCGGGTAAGATATCTGCCAAGTCATAAACGCCTAGAGACCCTGGTGTGGCTTGACAGAGCCAAGATTAACCCCCAAGAGATTTTATGGCCCAAAGCCGGCAGTCCCGCGACAAAGAACGCCAACGCGAAGCTAAAAAAGCCGTCGCCGCCCGAGCCTATTGCGCCCAATTTGGCGACGCCGTGGCGAAGGAATACTCGCAGTTGTTCGGCAAGGAGCTGACGCATGTCCGCTCGACCGACATCCAGATGTCCGGCGTGATGATCGACTTTGTCGAGCCTTATCTGCATGAAGTCTCGGAAGACGACGAAAAATTGATGACCGCCATTTATACCTTTGCCGCCAATGCCTGGAACATGGCGCTAGATCACGAGTTGGTCACGGAGGATTACCGGCGGAGAATTTTGTCGCTGCCCACCAGTGACGCCGACAAAAGGGAAACGCTGAGTCGGGCACAAGTCCTGATGGATCGCAAAAGACAGCATTTTGATCAGATCAAGAACCGCATCGTCGAGATCCGCTTTGAGCTCGGCAATGTCCATGTTGCGCACATGGCCAGGGAGAATTCCCAAACTCCCCCAAACCTCTGAATTTAAGGAATCCACCATGAGCCCCGAAGAGATCTACGCCGCCTTCCGCCGTCCCATCGACGCTTTCCCCGAAGCCGCTTTCCAAGAGGCGCTCAAGCGATCCGATGAGATGCGCCCGCTGCTGCTGGAGGCCCTCAAGAAGGATTGGGCAAATAGTGGCAGCAAATCGGACGGTGAAGGCTATGGCTCTTTTTACGCCTTGCTGCTCTTGGCGAAATGGAGATCCCAAGAGCTTCATCACTGCCTCCTCGAATTCCTGTCGGGCTCGGAAGAGCAGTTGGACGATGTTTTTGCCGATACCTGGACTGAGTATTTTGCGCTCTATCTTCGGGAAACCTTTGACGGTGATCACGAAGGCTTGTTTGCTGTTCTCCGAAATCACTCTTGCGGAGAGCATTCGCGGCATGTAGTCAACAAGGCACTGTTCGAGCTCTGTGTCTTAGGGCAGCTGGATCGCGAGCTCTTTGTCAAGCTGTTGACGGAGCAATTGAATGACGAGCGGAATTCAGAATATTTGTGCGAGACTTGGGCATACAAGCTGTTCTATCTCTGTCCGCTCGAAAGCGAAGATTTAATGCGTGAAAGCGGACTCTTCACCAAAGAGGAGTTTCTCGCCCAGGTAGCACTCGGGGTGGAAGGATGTCTGGCTGATTACAGGCAGAACTATCGCATCCAGGATTTGACGACCTGTGTCACTCCATTTAGCCTGCCTCGGCTGACGGTATGAGCTCAAACCGGCCTGAATCCAGCCAGGTCCGCAGACGGACGCTGATGCTGGCTGCGCGAATGATCGCCAAGGCGTAGGAGCCGTCCTGCGACCAGGCCATGCCGCGGCCCTTTTGCCGCGCGCTGACGCAGAGATCACAGGTCTTCTCCGCACCATTGCTGGAAACCCTCAATCCCAGCTTTTTGCGAACGGAATAGACCGGGATCTGGTCCTTGCGCGCCTCCAGATAGCCGATCAGATCGGTGATCGACTTGGGCGAGGGAGTACGCAAATGCGCCGGATCCAGGCCCTTGAGGAAGGCGATCGCCGCATCGGTGGCACCATGCCAAAGCAAAGCCACCAGCTGCGCCCGGTAGACATCCCGCAGCTTTACCTCCTTCTGCGCTTTGTCGCTCCACACCATCAAGTTCGGCGGAATAGCCAGCTTCAGGAAGTCACTGGCTTTCTTCTCCAGATGATACCAGTCGAGGACCTGGAAGAAGCCGCGGACCTTGCCGCTCACGTCGCGGAGAGCGGTCTCGCGAATCACCTTTTCCCCATCGCCAAAGAGGCAGAAGTTGAGGCCGATCCACTCGCCCGCAACGAGCACCGCCAAGATCCGGGCATAGAGCTCGCCATAGGAGGTGGCCACCAAGGTGATGAGGTGCTGGTGGTTCAAAATCAACCTGCCGCAGACGACGCTGACGGTCTTGCGCTCCTCGTTGACCTCCTTCAAGGCCTTGCGCTCTTTGCGACTGAGCTTGGGACGATCGGCCGGAGCCGCCGGCAGAGGCGAAGCCTCATCTTCCTTCGCCCCGGCAGGCTGACGGAACTCGGTCTGCTTCTTGACGAAGACGGTATCGACACTCAAATCGACGGTTGCGGAGGCGGCGGTGAAGGGGACGGGATTGGCTCGTGCGGCGTCCTGCAAATGCTTCGGGACTTCGGTGGCGATGGTCTCTTCAATCAGTTTGGGATCCAATGTTTTACGCTCCAATTCAGCTCCGCTGCGGGTCGGGATTTCGCCGACGTCGGCAACGGCGGCGCTGATGTCGGTATCAATCTGCAGGCCGATGCTTTCGCAGGTGCGACGCAAGGTGGTGTGGTCGATCGGACTGGCCGGATTGATGCTGTTGACGATGGCGGCGGTGCTGCGGGTGCTGGTGTCTTTGCTGATCCGTTCGAGGACGAATTCCAAGGAGTCGGCGGTGTTGATTTCTGTGTCGCCGTTGCGACGTGGCAATCGCGAGCGGCAGGAGAACAGGCATTTGCGGCCGCGCATCAGTCGATAGGTGGCGGGACGGCAGACGCCAAGGACATCGCGGATGCAATACCCGGATTGAGCTTCGATACGAAGTTCGTCGCCGGGATTGATCTCCAGCAGCCGATCGCGTTCGGCCTCGACCCATTTCAAGCACAGGGCGCTTGCCTCCCGCGCCTGATCCTGCTCCAGCTTGAGCAGCGCTGCGGTCTTCAACTCCCTCATTTTCATCTGGATCTGAATCCACAGCTCCATCTCCTCCTTGGCCTTGGACGTTTTCTTGGCCTTGGGCTCCGGCTTGAGCTTGGGTTCTGGCTTCGTTTCAGATTTGACCACTTGAATTGCCATTTGGATCCTCCTGCATGCGTTGCAACTATTGACTACTTGTATAAGTAGTTACATATAAACAGTGACGCAGCTTGATTTGAGCTTACGCAGGAGCAGATTGAGAAAGTCGATAAATAAGGAGATTATGAGATGGGCTATCCGACCAAGATCCAGTTGATCCAGCGGCCGAAGAACCAGCAATGGCATGTCAACTTCCCCAATGCCTTGGCGGAAGCGCTGGAGCTACAGAAGGGAGAGACGGTCGAATGGGAGATCCACTCGCGCGATGTCATCATCATGGTGCGCAAGGAGGC
>JAYTMY010000225.1:0-9560 GCA_043748535.1 Lentisphaeraceae bacterium
CAATGAGATGCGGATTTCGCAAAAATGAGACCTTTACGGAAGTCGAAATAATGGCCCGGGAAGGCCTGGACAGCCCAAAAAGTGCCTGGCACCTCAAAAGGTCGACCAGATCGGTGCTGCGGTGCCGATGGATGCCGACTGCGTCATGGATCAACAAAAATAACTGCGCCGATGAAGATCATGCCGTCCTTGACCGTCGCGGTATCGGGCTTGACCTTGACCGGCACCCAGCCGCTCCAGGAAGCCGCCGAGGCTGGGCAAAATCCTCCCCCATGACCCCAAGCTACTAACGCTAGGAATTAAATGCGACAAGGAACCTTGGAGGCTGCGGGGCATCCCAAAGCCAAGCCCCTCAGCTAGCTCCAACCACGGAAAACGAAATGAAGAAACTCCTGATCACCGCTGCAATGAGCCCAACAAGACCCATGAAAAACAAGAACGGACAATCAAGCAGCGCTTTTGCTCGAACCATTACAGCGTTCACGGCGCTCGCCCTGTTATTCATTGCAAGCGTCGCGTCGGCGGAAACGCCAGTCGGGCTGAAACCGATCAACGTCAAAGACTTTGGTGCCAAAGGCGACGGCGTGACCGATGACACGGCAGCGATCAACGCCGCCATTGTCGCGGCACAGAGGCTGGGTGCGGGCGCTGTCGTCTCGCTGCCTGCAGGTCGATACAAAACGGCTCTGGGAGCGGAAAAGTCGATCCGCATCACGGGTGTTGAAGGGTTGACCTTTCAAGGCGAAGGCGACACAAGCATCGTCTCGGGTGATCTGGATGAGCCGGTGTTCCGTATCGTTGACAGCAAACGCGTAACCGTTAGAAAAATCTCCATTGATCATGACCCTCTGGGCTACACGCAGGGAACGATCACGGGTGTGGACATCCCGAACATGACTTGCGAAGTCTCGATCGACCCTGGATATCCCGCACCTAACGATCCGGCGTTCAAAGGCGCGCAGGTGCATCCGTTTGTGTTCCCGGAGAAGAATTACTACCAACTTGACCGCTATTGGCCCAACCCGATTGAAATGGTAAAAACCGGCGAGCACACGTGGAGGTGGAAACTGCAAGGGCCGCCTAATATCGAAAACTGGCCCGGCAAGAGGTTTTTCATCTACACGGAGAGCCGCAGCCACGCTTTCATCCTAAGCAACCTGAGCGATACGACTCTGGAAGACATCAATTACTGGGGCGGCGGGGCAAACGCGGGCTTTTACGTCAGGGGGCTGGAAGGCACCACGACGTTCCGGCGCTTCGTGATCGGCGTGCCTCCCGGCTCAAATCGTCTTTATTCCTGCGCGGGCGGTGGCCAAGTCAGTGGACTGCGCGGAAAACTTCTGCTGGATCAATGCGACTTTTCCAAAATAGACGACGATGGCATTGATATCTTGTCCAATTACACGCGCATTATCGCACAAAGAGACAAGCGGACGCTGATCATCCAGGCCAAAAACAGCGATTACCGCGCGGGCGACCGGGTAGAACTCTGGGATTGGCAGCACAAAAAAATGCGGGCGGACGCCAGCATCGCAACGGCCACGCCCAACCCCGACGGAACCTTCGTTGTCACCCTCGATCGGGATGTCGTGACCGAGCGCGTCGGCGTTGGCGTCGGCATGAACTTCAGCCGCGAGTCCATGACTGACGGCATAGACCGGCTCATCAACGTGGCGACGGTGGGGCAGGAAACCATCATCCGCGACAGCAAGTTTCAGGTCTTTCGGGCGAAGTGCCTCAACCTGAAAGCCGCCCATTGCACGATTGAACGCTGCACTTTCAGAAATAGCTTCCAACCTGCGGTTTCCGCCTCGCCCGAATGGTATTTCGAGGAAGGATCGTCCATCCGCAACTTCACAGTGCGCGACTGCACTTTCACCGACAACAATCACCCCAACATTGTCATCGGTGCCTCGCCGCTTTCGGGAGTTCCCGGCACCAAGCCCATCGTCAGCGATGCGCCGGAAAACACCTCGTACGACAGCACGAACATCCTGATTGAAGGCAACTCGTTTTCCGGTTTCGGCACCACTCCCAGTGTCTTCGGGTGGAACTGGCCCGTCGGCCCGGCCATTGCCATCACCAACGCGGCCCAAGTCATGATTCGCGGCAACACGTTCGGCCCGCTCGCTGAGAGCGCGCCAAAAGGCACGCCAAAAGTCCTCGTCGAGAAATCCAATGTCGTGCAGATGATGAACAACAAAGGTATGGCCGCCGAGGAAACCATAATCCGCGAGCCGAGCAAAGCGTTAAAGGCCGCCGAGCTGAAACTCGCTGCGGTCTTCTCCGACCACATGGTCTTGCAACGCGACTTAGCTGTTCCCATTTGGGGCTGGGCCAAGGCCGGTGAGAAAGTGACAGTCGAATTCGCCGGACAAACCAAAACAGCTACCGCGGACGCGAACGGAACGTGGCGGGTCAAGCTCGATGCCATGCCTGCCTGTACTGAATCACGTACCTTGAAAGCAAACGCCATCACAATTTCGGACGTGCTTGTCGGCGAAGTCTGGCTCTGTTCGGGTCAGTCGAACATGGGCATGTCGGTGAGCGAATGCGCCAACGCGGAGCACGAAATTGCGGCAGCGAACCATCCGCAATTGCGGCTGTTCACAGTCGCGCAGAATCCGTCCGTCAAGCCGGTCGACGATGTGAAAGGTCAGTGGGCAACCTGTACGCCGCAGACCGTTCGCTCGTTTTCGGCGGCCGCCTATTTTTTCGGCCGCAAACTTCAATCCGAACTGCACGTGCCGGTGGGATTGATTCATTCCTCGGTCGGCGGAACTCCGGCTGAGGCGTGGGCTCGACTGGATACGTTGAAAACGATGCCGGAATTGGGCGCACGTGCTGAGAAGGAAATCGCCGAGATTCAAGCTCAACCAGAGGCAGTGAAACGTTTCCCCATCGAACGTAACGCGTGGGAAGAAAAGTACGGAGTCAAGGCGCCCCCGATGGCCGATAGCGCCAAAGGCTGGGCCGACCCTGTGCTGAATACGTTCGATTGGAAGGACGTCACTCTGCCTTCGCAATGGGGGCAATTGGGTTTCAAAACCGGTGGCGTTTTTTGGGTGCGCAAAGACATCGATCTTCCGGCTTCCGCTGCGGGAATCGCCTTCACGCTCAAATTGCTTTGGATGACCGAGCAGTACGACACCGCGTTCTGGAACGGCGTTGAGATTGGCCACACCGTCGATGCTCCGCCCGAGTTTTACACCAGCCAGCGCGCCTACCGTGTTCCCGCCAACCTGGTCAAGTCCGGACGCAACGTCATCGCCGTTCGCATCGTTTCGGCGACAGAGATGACTGGCTTCTGGCAATGGGGCCGGAAACTGGAAGTGCCGGTGCCCGATCCGCAGGCAATCGACGACCGATGGCGGTTAAAACAAGAGAGCGCATTTGCGCCGCTGCCGCCCGAAGCGTTGGCCTCGCGCCCGAAGCCCAATACGCTTCCCTTCCGCACCGTCTCTTCAGCGCTGTATAACGGCATGATTGCACCGCTGGTGCCGTATGGAATGCGCGGAGTCATTTGGTATCAAGGCGAGAACAACGCGTCGCGTCACGCTGAGTATCGGGCACTGCTCACCGGCCTGATCAAGGATTGGCGCGCGCAATGGGGGCAGGGTGACTTTCCGTTTATCATCCAGCAACTCGTCAACAACGACCTGCCCCAAAAGGATGCCGACCAGCGCCACGCCAGTTGGCCGTATCTTCGCGAGGCGCAGATGCAGGTGGCGGACGCGGTGCCGAACGCCGGGATCGCCGTCGGTATTGAACTTGGCAGCAAGGATACGATTCATCCAAAGAACAAGCAGGATGTCGGCCTGCGTCTCGCGCTCGTCGCGCTGGAGAAGACATACGGACGCACGCTCGAATCCAGCGGTCCGCGTTATCTCGAAATGAAGATCGAAGGCAGCGCAATCCGCCTCGCGTTTAAGCATGCCACCGGCCTGACGGCAAAAGGTGGCGCGCTGCAACGCTTCGCCATCGCGGGGCAGGACAAGAAATTCGTCTGGGCCGAGGCGAAGATCGACGGTGACAGCGTCGTCGTCAGCAGCCCCACAGTTTCGCAGCCCCTTGCCGTGCGTTACGCCTGGGCCGACAACCCCGAAGGTTGCAATCTATTTAATGGAGCCGGACTCTCCGCGTCGCCGTTCCGCACCGACGATTGGAAATAGGGGGCAGGTCCCGATTAAGCGTTTTGAGTGAGATGCAAAGAATGCTCGTCCACACCCCATCCGGCTGATGGTCGGCAGCAGGACATGCGGCGGCACCTGACCCGAAAATCAGGGGCAGCAGCAGAAGCAGGGAGTAAAGGAGGCGTTTGGCATGCTGGAACTTCAGACTTCCTGACCCGCCGCACGACAGAATTGGGAAGCCACTGGCACCTTTGGTTATACCCGAAGGGGTTGCATCTGCCAGCCCGGGGTTGCGACGAGGAACGAGGAGCTACCCCGGGGGCTTGCCAGTGTCCTCAAACCCCAAGGGGGTTTCGGCCCTCTGGGCTCCCCGGCCGCACGGAACGAGACGAAACCCCGTTGGGGTTTGGGGTCAAAATCGTCTCATACCCAGGGTAGGCGAGGCGCCAACCCTGGGCTGGAGGCCGCAACCCCCTTGGGGTTGAGCATCGAGCAGGTGCCATCGACTTCCCAAAAATCTCCCGCTGCGGGTCAGGAAGTCTGAAATTGAGCACAACAACCGGCTGAAGCCGGGACTACAAACCATGAATTCATGACTCACGAGCTGACGAGGATTATTTGTCTTCGTCGCTGATCCGCTTGAGCGAGCGTTCGACCGCTTTGCCGATTTCCTCTTTCAAAACCTTCTCGAAGACGCCGCGATCCATCCCTTGCGGAATGAGGAAACGCATGCGCAAATCCAAGGGCATACCGGCGAGCGAGATTTCTTCAGACTCGACTTCGCGCTTGGCGCCAGCGGGCTTGATCTTGCTGCTTTCCGGGTGCATCTCCGGCTTCTCTTCGCGGCTGTCCACCACTTCGAGAATGTGCAGCGACAAGGGCAAGACCATGTCGTCCTGCAGGTGCGCCAGATAAAAAGTGCTGTGATCGTCTTTTTCCAAGAGCATGGTGCCGTCTTGGATCGCGACTGCCTGGGTCAGGCAGCCGACTTCGTCTTTGGGCAAGATGTATTTTCTGTAGGACATGGCGTGGTCTCCGTTTCTACGCCTTTGAACAAAGCAGGTCGACCTCTCCACGGGCTAAGCATATTGCCGGAATAGACTTTCCAGCAAGAGCTTAATCGAAAGATGTCATAAGATTCATCGATGCAGCTGGGCCAAATTGACCCAGCCACGGGTCAGCTTGGCAGATAAGGAGTGACATCGGCCTTGCGGGAGTTCATTGAACCTTGGATGAAGCGGAAGACCAGGACGGGCCGCTGATAAGGGGTGTCGGTGATGGTCAGGTTATGCGCCGGCAGAGCTTGATGGAAGTTGGCGACCATGGCGTCGCGCTGGGTGCCGGGGCGGCCTTCGATGGTCGAACGCAGGCGCACCGAGTTGTATTTGGTGCTCGATTTGACCATCGACAGGAAGTGGCGGAGTCGCGCCAGGCCCTGATCGGAACTCTGGTCGACGGTGATCCAGATCTCGTCTTCTTCTGAGGTGTCGGGCATGCGTCCGAGGTAGGCTTCGTCGGCGCCGGGAATGGTCGAAGTCATGTGCAGGAAGAAGTCGACCGAGCCGTTTTTGCGGCGGAGATCGGAGCTGAGCTCAAGCCAGAAGGCAAGGATCTCGCTGCGGCGCTGGGTGAAGACTTCGCGGTTGCCGGGAAAGAGCTTGTGCTGCGAGACAGCGCAGAACTCGTTCTGAATCTTGCGGTCCTCGAAGCAACAAACCAGCTGCTCTGGCACCAGCATCCAGCGGTCCATCACCCCTTGGCGGTGGCTGAAGACCGCGCGGTAGAAGGAGTAGGAGTCGGGGTCGACGAGGATGTCGCGGATCGCCTGGCGTAGGTATTTGCCGACGCGGGGGTAATGCGAGACATCAAGAATTTCGACTTCGCGGCCGAGCAGGATGGACTTCATCCGGTTGATCAGTTGGCAGACGCAGTCGAGATCGCGCCAACCGCATTTCTGGAACAGATCGGTGTCGTCGACAATGGCGTTGAAAATGAGCAGATATTCCGCGAATTCGCGCTCTGGGCTGACGAAGAAGCTGGTGCCGGCGCGGCTCAAGGCGAGGCGCTTGCGGGTGAGGCGCTCGAGCAGACGAAGCTGGCTCGGTTCGTCGCCACCGGCCGCGGCCAAGTCGCGGAGTTGCGCTTCGATCGATGCTTTGCTCTGACCACGGGTCGAATACAGATCGTTGAGATGAAAGCTGCGCTCGGCCACCAGGACGTTGGCCGATTGGACGTCGGCGATGGTGATGGTCATGCACTGCTTCGAATGCATCGTCGACTTATGGTGGTCGATGGCGGAGATGACGGCCACAGTGGGGGCGATTTTGATCTCGTCGTGGTTGAGGAAGTCGCGCAGCGACACGGTGCCTTGAATCGGCTCTTCGAGGTCGTCGCGGTGGATGACGCCGACCGGCACCAGACGAGCTGCGGCGTCCGCAAAACAGACGGCGACGTGCTGGTAGTCTTTGATCTTGTCCTGAATCTCGGCAATGTCGGACTTGGTGCTGACGTAGTTCGGGCGGTGCCCGAGAACATCGCGTTTGACCGCCATGGCGACATCAAGGCGGTCGCAGTAGGAGCGGTAGCGGCTGGTCGATTCGGATAAGGAGCAGAAGGTGGCGTTGAAGGCCTGGAAGAGGCGCTCCGGGCTGAGGGCGAGGACCCCATCGGCATTCCAGCTTTCCGGCGCAATGAAGAGATTGAAATTCTCGACGAAGCTGGCGAAGTTGCTGCCGGCGCGGCGGTCCATGACGACGAAGAAGTCGGCCATGTGGGCGTTACAACCGGACTCGACGCCGAGGACGACGCGGAGATACTTGTCCAAGAGCTGCATCTCGTCGCCGGAATAACGCTGCAACTGGCCGCCAAAATCGGAAATCCGGCGCAGCAGCAGGGCTTCACTCAGAGCGGTGAAATCCTGGCGACGCAAGGGGCTCGAAGCGAGCAGGGCGGAGAGATCGGTGACGAGACGCTTCTCGTAGGAGTTGACGCAGATGTTGAGCAAGCGCTGGACTCGGCCGACCGAGTCGACGTCGGTGACGCGCCAGTCGCCGATGTAGTAGCCGTCGCTATTGACCAGCATGATGTGGTTTTCGTGACGGTTGTGCTGGAAGTCGCGGATGCTGGTTTCGCCGCTGACCCGGATCAGGCGGTCCTGGCGGACCAGTTCCATCGCCGTCGGCGAGATCATGGTTTTATCTTTGGCGACGCGCTGGAACAGCGGTTTACCGAAGATGTCGATAAAGAGCTTGGAGATCAATTCGCCCGGTTCGCCTTGGGGGACGTTCCAGATGTGGAGCGACGAGCCAACGCGGCAGGCGAAGGCGTCGAGCCAGCCGACGAAGGAGGCGGTGGTCGAATCGAGGTCGGGCGGGTTGTGTGCGGTGACGGTGTGGCAGTTGGGGTGGATGCGGTCGCCGCCGATGGGGAAGAGCTGCTGGTATTCATCGCGGGGGATGTAGCGGCCGACGATCTTACCGCGGATGAGGCGGTTCTCTTCGTAGGACAGACCAGAGTGCTGGTTCAGCCAACGCTCGTAGGCAGAGAGATTGTAATGGCCATCGAGCAAGTGGGATTGAGTCATGCGCTCGAGGAAGTCGCTGATTTCGCGCAACAGGAAACTGCCGCGCGGCGCCTTCATGATCAGATCGGTCAGGGTCTTGTTGACGATCTTGTTACGCTCGATACTGCTTTTTTCCCGAAAGCGCGGGCTATCGAATTCGGCGAAGATCTGGTCGATCTCGGCAAAGGAACGCGGCGAAGGGATATTTTGCCCGATCAGGGGCTCGGTCTGCTCTGTCATGGTGATGAAAACTCCGTGTCACAGGCCCCAATCTGCCGCCGTGCTCAAGGCTGGCAAGAGCTCAGCACGGGAAAATCGTCGCTTTAGGTCACTAAATCACGACCAGAAAAAAAGCAGCCCGGATTTCCGGGCTGCCTGCACAAGCATGATCTCGAGGATTATTGCACGGTGACGTTTTGCGATGTGCCAGGGGAGAAGGTGATGGTGTATTGACCTTGACCATTGCCGCCAGCGAGAACAAAGTCAAAGGTACCAGATCCCGCAGTAATGGTGTACAAACGGTTCGACAAACTCACGGCGTTGCCATTGATGTAAACCACATTGCCATTTTTGCTGCGGAAAATCACCTGTTTGGCAGAGGCACTCAAATTGCCCAAGGTCGGCATGACGATGACTGTTCCAGCCGCGTTGGTGTAGGTGAATTGATGGTTTCTGTCGCTGTTGTTGGGGTTGACACCGCCACCACCAGTGATGCTAGCCGCAACGACCACGGGGGGAGTGACTACTACAACCGGAGGTGTGACTACCACGGGAGGCGTGACTACTACAACCGGAGGTGTGACTACAACCGGAGGTGTGACTACCACGGGAGGCGTGACTACCACAGGAGGAGTCACCACCGCGACGACGGCATCAGGCAGATTGAGGCGATCATTGACATCGAGGACATAAAGCGCATCGCTATTGCCGATGGTGGTGCCGACACCAGCCTTGTCGCTTTCTTCCGACATCAGGTAGACGATGTTGACATAGCCCTTGTGGTGGCTGTTCGACTTGTCGTAGATTGCCGCGGTGGTCATGGTCGATTGAATCTGGCTCGAATCCGACATGCCGTTATCGATCGCGTCCTGCCAGTTTTTCAACATGGTGGCGCGGGCAGGAATGAAGTAGTACGAGGTCTTACCATCCAGGTCGGCGGATTTCTTACAATCCACTCCGTCTTTATCGCCGTTGCAGTTAAAGACGCTGTAGGTGCTGGCGTTGTAAGGAGCGGCGAAGCGGAAGTCGGTCAACCAGGTAGAGGTGTAGGGCAGGACCTTGTTGTTTTTGCGGTAGAGCTCGGTCATCACCGAGATGTTTTTGATGTTGTTCAGGCAGGTGACGCGGCCGGCCATGTCGCGGGCTTTATCAAACGAGCCGATGATCATCGAGAACAGCACGCCGATGATGGTGCAGACGACCAGCATCTCGACCATGCTGAAGGAATTTTTACGGGTCTTCATGGGATCTCTCCGGTTGGGGCTTGTTGGACTCAGTCCGAGTGACCTTTCAGCTAAGGTTGAAAACAAACCCAACACATAAGCCACAAAATTCTTATTGTAAGTGAATTAAAAATAATAATGACGACCAAAACGAAACTCCCCCCAGAGAAAACGATTCAAAATCAAGCAGATGCTGCCCCGTTATGAAGCCAATAGCCCAAAGCTCCGCTCCGTAATTCCCCTCATACTTCATCTGGACAGGAGATATCGACGGCGAAGGTCGAGTGACATTTCGAATTTGCCAAGGTCCTTGTTTTGCCTTCGACCCCTTGCGGGTCGCACATGGTAGCCCAGGGTCGCCTCGAGCCTGGGTAAGGCAAGAAAATGAGTTCCGACCCGCATCGGGTCGCACAGAGTCCGGTC
>JAYTMY010000226.1:0-14597 GCA_043748535.1 Lentisphaeraceae bacterium
CAGCTTGGGCGAGAAGCTGATTCAGGGCGCTCAGTTCGGTGCCGCAGCGGCGACATTCGGCATCGGCGCTGGTGAAGGCGCGGCGGCAGGTGGGGCAGGTGGGGGTCATGATCAATAGGGCTTCGGGGATAAGAGCCTGGCTTCTTCTCTCGTGATGTCTTTCCTGATTTGATTCATCAGTTCGCTCAAAACAAGAGCAGCCTGTGAATCCCCATGACTCGTCAGTCGCTTAAATTCACGGATTTTGAGATAGTATTGTTTTTTAACCGTCGATTGATTCATGTGGATACAGGAGACTCCACCAAATCGATAACCTAGGCGTTCAAACAGATCGAGGGCAAAAACTGCATTAGATGGAATGGCGTCAAACTGCTTCCAGAGAGCATTATCGGCAAAAACAAATTCTTGATCTCTAAGAATATCCCAAGCCAGAAGGGATCCATCGGGCCTTCTTGCTTTCACCTGCATGAGAGTAAATTGGGGATGGCAATGCAAGTTCAAAATTTCAACATCCAATGTCGATAAAAATTCCTTGTTGGCATTCAAATAAGATTGAATCAATGAGGCTGTCCCTGTGCTGCTGGGATAATACAAGACACAGTCTGTCACGACGCATTTAACGAGATCAGATAGATCTAGAAATGGCCGAGAAAACTTCCATTCAGTGAGCTTTTCTTGGAACGAATCTATCGAAGTGGCGTCGCGGATTTTATAATTTATATCAGAAATGATTGTTCTGAGATCGGTATAATCGCTAATGCTAAAGCTCATGCTGAAATCCTTGTGTAAATTTTATCTTTAGGCGCTCGTGAAGGCGCGTCGGCAAGTGGGGCAGGTGGGGCTCATCAATTTGAGTATCCGGCTCGGATCTGATGGTCGATCACAGAGGCCATCTTTCGCTGTGCCACTCTTTGCTGGGCGGCGTCCTGCGCAGAGTGGAATTCTTCAATTGGCCCGGCGAGTTCCGGCGTATTTAGGAAAGCCACCGAGAAGCAGTGCGAGCTGATAGCGGACAGGAATTGATCGCAATCGACGAAAAAGGCGGCTGAGAACTGATCGGGGGGAGCCGCCGCAAGAACCGGTGCACCCACCACATCTTTGACGAGGAAGAGACGATTCTCGATGATATCTGTGATCGATACGCAGTGCGGCTCTTCGGCTTTCTCTTTGAATTTATAGAGCCGATACTGGGCTTGGGCGATGCGAGTCAGAAGCTCTTTCTCGAAGGGATCCAGTTTGTGCCCATGCCGAGATAAATAGAGCTCGAAGCGATTCTTGCCGTTGTGGACTTCGGTGTAGCAGAGGAATTCCGCGATGGCGGAGAGGATCTCATTGCTGTGGCGTTTTGCCGGGATGGCCGCATAGATTTCCTTTGTCAAATAACGAGGCAAGTCCGCGATGACCCGGCTATGGAGTTTGGCCATCGTCTCTTTGATTCGATCGTAGTCTGTGAAGGTGAGTTTCATGGGGATTTCGGCATGCCTTGCTTGAGTTTTAGGACTTGTTACTGGCGAGCTGCCAGATGGCGAGGCTCAATCGCGACAATTCCGCCATCGATTCGCGGCGCACCGCTTCAGAAGAGTTGGCGCGGATCTTGGCGACAAGCTCGGCGACTGGAGGCACCTCGAGAATTGCCTCGGGAAGCTGCAAGGCGCCCCCGGTGCCGATGATGAAGTCATCGCAATCCAGGCATTGGGTGGCGAGCAGAATATCCGTCTGAAAATCCTGCAGTTTGGTGACCAGAACCCGGTCACGAAGGAGGTAGTCTCGCCCATCGATCAGATCGGTGACGGCGATGCCCCCGGTTGCGTCACTGGAATGGAGGCGGAGGAGACGGAATTGCGCCTCGCTCATGCGCAGCAGCAGTTCCTGCTCGAAGGCGCTCTGTTGACGGCCTTGGCGGGACAAGAAGAGTCCTGCGCGGTTTTTGCCGTTCTGCAGATGGGCGTAAACCAGAGAATCGAGCACTAGGACTTGGGCTTGTGAGGTGGATGCACGAGCACTGATTTTGGCGAATTCTGCGCGGACAAGAGTTTTGGGGATGGTGGTGACGATGGCCGGGATCAAGTCCATCATGGCATCGCGGATCTGGTCGTAGTCGGCAAGAGTGAATTTCATCGAGACCCCCTCCTCACTTCGATTCGACGTAGAAAAGGATGTCGTCGATCTCCTGGCGGAGGCGTGTGACTTCGTCCTCATCGTCGTTGCCGACGGCTTCGCCGAGCTGACCGAGGAGGCGCTCGAGGTCGCCGCGGTCGACTTCGTCGAGCTGATCTTCGACCTTGGCGATGCGGGCGCCGATCTCGGCGACAAAGGCGGGCATTTCGACGTCGTCGGCGAAGTCGCCGTCTTCCTCCTCGTCGTCGAAGCCTGCCTCGTCACCGCGGAGCGCGGCGAGGCGGGCGCGGGCGGCGCGGATCTCGTCGTCGCTGTGCTTCTTGAGGGCGCCTTCCATGCGGACGGTTTTCGCCAAGCCGGTGGCTTTTTCGATAGCGGTGACGGTGAGGATGCCATCGAGGTCGAGCTGCATGTTGCAGAGGATTTCGGAGCTTCTCGGTGCCTTGGGATCGAGGCCCTCAATGAGGAATTCGCCGAGCGGGAGGTTTTTGCGGACGTCGTCGTTTTCGCCTTGGTAGACATCGACCTGGACAGCGTTCTGACCTTCGCCCATGGTGTAGAAGACCTGGCCGCGGCTGAGGGGCAGGGGCGAGCCGGCCTTGAGGATCGGGGCGAAATGGTAGGGACCGAAGATGCCTCGTGCGCTGCTGAGGGTGGCGACGCCGAAGGTGTAGGGCGAGATGTCGATCAGGAGTTTGCGGCTGGCGCAACCCATGAGGCGGGCGGCGAGGACGCCGGCGCCGAGGGCGACGGCGAGATCGGGGTGGACTTCGCAGCGCGGGCGTTTGCCCATCAGGTCTTCGATGCGTTCGCCGACGGCGGGGATGCGGGTGGAGCCGCCGACGAGGAGGACTTCGTCGATATCGGAGAGGGAGAGCCTGGCGACTTCGAGGGCCTTGTGGACCGAGTCGAGAGTGCGTTCGAGAAGCGGCTCAATGAGGTTTTCGAAGTCGCGGCGGGTGAGACTTTGTTCGAGGTGGTGGACCTTGAGCGAGCTATCGACAAGGTTGTCTTCGATGATCTTGGTGGCGGCGCTTTCGGAGAGCTGCATCTTGGCATTTTCGCTGGCGCGGCGGAGGCGGTTGGAGGCGATTTCGGAGAAGACGCAATGGCTCTTGGAGTGGCTGGCCGCGGCGAATTTCGCCAGGCAATCCTTGAAGAGAAGTTCGTCGAAGTCGTCGCCACCGAGCTGGTTGTCGCCGTGGCTGGCGATGACTTCGACGACTTCGCCGCTGACCTTGACGATGGAGACATCGAAGGTGCCGCCGCCGAGGTCGTAGGCGAGGACGGTCTTGGCCTCGTTTTTGTCGACGCCGTGTTCGTAGGCGAGGCAGGCGGCGGTGGGTTCGTTGAGGATGCGGACGACTTCAAGTCCGGCGATGGCGCCGGCGTCGCGGGTGGCCTGGCGTTGGGCGTCGTTGAAGAAGGCCGGGACGGTGATGACGGCTTTTTTGACTTCCTGGCCGAGGAAGCGTTCGGCGCGGGCCTTGAGTTCTTTCAGGATGAAGGCCGAGATTTCGGCGGGAGAGTAACTGGTGTCGCCGAGCTTGACCTTGTCCGGCGAGCCCATTTTGCGCTTGATCGACTTGATGGTGGCTTCGGGGTGGAGGATGTACTGGTTGCGGGCTTCCTGGCCGACGATGAGCTTGCCTTCGGGGTTGAGGCCGACATAAGAAGGCAGCAGGGCGGAGCCGTTTTCTTCGAGGACGATGACGCGGCCGTCGTGGAAGACGGCGACTTCCGAGTTGGTGGTGCCGAGGTCGATGCCGATGATGAGGTCTTTCATGGGGGAGATTTCCTGGATTTATTTTTCGACTTTGACTTCGGCGGTGTGGATGACTTCACCGCGCCAGGAATAACCCTGGCGGAGGATTTCGCTGATGTTGCCGGCGGTTTGGCCGGAGCCGGAGCTGGTGGCGACGGCGCGCATGGTGCTGGCGTCGAAACTGGCGCCGGGGCGGGCGAGGCTTTGGATCTGGAGGCGGCTGAGGCTTTCGGCGGCTTTTGACGCGAGGATGGCGAGCGGTTCGCGGAGCTCGCGGCGGAGCTGCTCCTTACGAGTGTTGGTGAGGAGGAAAGGCAGCTCGATTTTAGCCAAGGTTTCCTGGCTGCGTTGCAGCCCTTCGATCAGCGGCAGCAGCTCGTGGATGACCGGCAAGGCGGCGTCGCGGCGGGCCTGCGGCACTTGGCGTTTGAGGTCGCTGATCAGACCATCGAAATCCGGCTTGTCCTGGAGCGAGCCATGGAGCTCGGCGGCGAGGCTTTCGAGCTTGTCGGCGCTGCTTTTGGCGTTGCGGCTCTGGACCTTGAGCTCCTGACGAAGGGCGGCGATTTCGGCGTGCACTTGATAGAGACCGGTGGCTTCGGGCGTGTCGCCTTCGTCATCTTCCGGCTCGTCGTCGAGCTGATCGAGCCAGTCCTTGAATTCGGCGAGGATTTGCGCCTTGCGCAATTCCCAGGGGCTGAGTTCGGCATCCGTGACGGTCTCCGGCTCTTGGCCGAAGTCGTCCTTGGACTGATCGAAATCATCGGGATCGGCGTCAATCATGATGCAGGTTCCTGAGATCGTTGAGCCAGGCGGTGAAGGGGACTCGTTGGCGTTTGCCGCTGAACAAGGCGGGGGGCGGCAGGAGATCGCTGGTGCAGCTGAGGCTGTCGAGGTGACGGCCGAAGAGCTTGTAGCGTTCGCGGCTGAGTTCATCCTTGAGCAGTTCGTAGGCGGCGGCGAGGGCCTGGAATTCCTCCGGGCGCGATTCCGGCGGGAAGTTCTGGACAAGGGCGTAATAGGCCTTGCGGACCTGCTCGGAATCGGCGGATTCGGGCAGGCCGAGGACGAGGAAGGGGTTGGCGTTTTGGTGTTTCATGAGTTGTGGCCGGGGATACGGAATTGAGACAAGTCATCGGAGTTGAATTCGGGGGTGGCGAGGTGGCGGATTTCGCAGCAACTTTTCAGGTGATGGAGATCGGCGTTCCAGTGGCAAAAGATGGGCTTAAGGAAGCTGACAAGCTTGCTTCGATCAAGGCCGTGGCGCTGATACAGTCCGAGCAGGCGTTGCTTATAATCCGGGTCGGGCGACTCGATCTCGAACTTTTCGGCGGCGCGGAGGCGCAGGAAGATGCCAGTTTTCAGGTTGTGCAACTGGTGCGGAGCGATGCGGACACGCCTTTCCCGGGCATCAAAGTCCTCCAGCGCCAACTCGAGCTGCAGGATCAGTGCCTCCTTCTGGATCGTAGCAACCGCACTGTAATAGCAGTTGTGGCTGAGGTATTCGGCCAAATGCGGCAGCCAGCGGTGGCGGTGGCGTGCGGCGACGGCTCGGCGGGCCAGTTCCAGGCGAGGAGCGTAATCGACCAGCAAAGGTCTGGCAAGGCGCATGATGAAGCGCTGTTGCTCGACATAGACCTCCGAGGCCGGATCGTCGCTGAGAATTTGCAGCAGATTTTCGAGAACCAGCTGGCTGTCTTCAAGCTGTGTCTTGAGTGCACTGGGAGGCGTGGTGAGTTTTTCCCCGAGCACCGATTCGAGGGCGTATCTGAGGCTGAGCGGGGCGCGCTCGTCGGCGAGAAGTTTGCCGAGGCGAACCTTTTCGGCCCGGACGGTTTCGCGCTTCCACTGCAGCAGCAAGGCGAGGCGGCGGGCTTCGACGGGGGACTCCGGGCCGATCTCGGCGGCAATGCGTTTCTGCGCCTTTGGATCCGCCTGGGCGGCCTTGATCCGGGGGATGAAGAGGGCGTCGACGAGGCGTTTGCTTTCTCGTGCTGCGGCGGGGCCTTGGCGGAGCTCGGCGATCATCAGTTCCCCGCACTCGGGCTGTTCGGCGTCGAAGGCGCGGCGGATGAGGCGGTCTTGCAGCTTCAGGTCGTTGGGCGCGGTGGCGGCGTAGCGGCGGATGGCGGCGGCTGGGGAGCTGCCTTTGGCGATCAGCATCTCCCAGGCGGCGGCGTTGCCGGGCCACTCGCGCAGGGCGGCTTCGACTTCCTTCTCCTGGTCGCGGCTGAGCTTCTGCGGTTTGGCGGCGGCTTCGCTGAGCCCCATCAAGCGCCTATACATGAGGGCGAAATGATCATCGCCGCCCCAAAGGGAATCCTCCGCCTTAGCCCCGGCCAGCTTCAGGTGGAGGAGCGATCGAGCGAGCGGCGAGGAGCTGGCTTTGATCGCCTGATTCAGATCGTCAGCGTCCAGCGCCTCGACTTCATCTTTGCCGTCGACCATCATGTCGCTCAGGAGATTCCAGCGCCAGCCGCCCGTGCTCATCATCGATTTGAGCAGGCAGTTGAGGACTTCGTCTTCGTCGTCCTCCAGTGTGTGGCCGAAATAGGCCTGCCGACGCAGCGCGATGTAGGAGCCGATGATTTCGTAGGCCAGCACCGGGCGGCCTTCCTGGCAAAGGCGGCCCCGGATTTCGTTGGTCAGGTTGACGAAGAGGCGGCCCTTGCGGTCGCGGTAAAGGGCATCGAGCTTGTCGATGTCAAGCGCCAGGTCGTGACCAAGGCTGGCGCTGATCTCGCGGCGCTTCTCCGGCAATTGCCCGGCGGCCAACTGGCGCAGTTCGCTCGCCAGTTTGGTCAGCGGGCTTCCGGGCGCGATCCGGCTCAGGTTGTCTTCGAGGGTTTTTGCGTCGTCCGCATAATAGGCCATTTGGGCTTGCAGGAAGAGGCGCCAATCGACGAAGGGCGAGCGGCGGCCAATGCTTTGCAGCTTGTCCTTGGCGAGGGCGTCGTCACCGCTGGCAATGGCCTCGCCGGCGGCGTTGATCAAGGCGGCTTCGATGGCGAAAGGATTGTCCTGGGGCAAGCCCTTGAGGATGCGCGGATCGAGCATTTCGTTGCGGATCCAGGCCTCGAGCTTGTCCGCCGCAGGCAGGCTGGCGGCGGCGGCTTCGGGCTTGTTGGCGGCGGCATGGGTGCTGAAGTTGAAGAGGTTTTTCCAAGCCGGACGGCTGGCCAGGACGGCGGCGTACATCTCCTCGGCCTCTTTGACATGACCCTCGGAGCGCAGCTCGGAAATGCGCATTTCATGGGCCTGGACGATGAGTTTCACCGTGGCGTCATCAGGATTGGCCTTCATCAGCAGCTTGGCGTAGCCTAGGGCCTTGCGGGCGCGGCGTTCGGCGAGGGCTTGGCGGAGGAGGGCCGGACTGGCTTCTTCGGGGGCAGGTTTGGACATCGCGGCTTCCTTGAATTTGCGGAAGCCGCGAGGATATCATTCCGTCCGATAAGCGTCAAGTATCCGCTTGATCATCAAGGTGGTCGAGAAGCCGTCCTTGAAGTGCAGGATGCGGATGCTCGTACCGGCGGCTTCGAGGGCGCGGCGCTCGTTCTGGTTGATCGTGTCGATGTTGTAATCGCCGCCTTTGACATAGATGTCGGGGCGGACATCAAGCAGGGTGCCGAGGGCCTCCTTGTCGCTGAACAGGACCACCGCGTCGACGCAGGCGAGCGAGGCGAGCATGTAGGCGCGGTTGGTCTCGTCGACGATCGGCCGGCGCGGGTCTTTGATGCTTTTCACTGAGGCATCGGCGTTGAGGCAGACGATGAGAGCGCCGCCGAGCTCACGGGCGGCTTCGAGGTATTCGCTGTGGCCGGGGTGGAGGAGATCGAAAACGCCGTTGGTGGCGACGACGCTGCGTCCGGCGGCGGCCTGCTCGCGGCGCCAGTTGATGGCTTCAGGAAGGCTGAGGATCTTGGCGCGGGCGAGGGACATGGGCGTCTCGGCTGATGAGGATTTTGGGGAAACCGCGACAAGCACAAAGGCCCCCTGCCGGAAGGCAAGGGGCCGAAGAGCTTATCGCCAAGGATTACTTGGTGACGAGGCCGGTGCGGATGCAGCCAGTGCAAACCCATTCCGAGCTGATCGTGCCAAGATGATTGATCTTGATCTTCTGCAGGTTGGCTTTGAAGAGGCGAAGGTTGGTCTTGACCAGTTTCAAACCGATACCGCCAGATTTCTTGGCGATACCGCGGTGGGTGATGGTGCCGCCGCTGACGCTGTGCTTACCGCAGTAGAAGCAGCGCTTGTTGGGCTTGTGGTCGCCCTGCTTGAATTTGACGTCGCCGGGGCGCTTGACTGTGGATGCGTTGCTCATGTTCTTGGTCTCAGGTTGTTCTGCGTTGCAGGAATTGTGGGGAGTGAGAGGTCAGGGGCTCGAACCCTGGACCCGCACATTAAAAGTGTGCTGCTCTACCGACTGAGCTAACCTCTCGCTTTGCCCGGGGTTTCCCCCGAAAATGTGCCGCTCAAACTACCGGGTTTTCTCCTTCCGTCAAGCCCTTCCATAAAGATTTTTTGCAAGAATTTCCACGGTTGCTGCGGCGCTTGAGCTGTTCGCCATCAGCGGCTCGCGCCCAAAGGCGGCGACAAAGGTCTCCCGGGTCGAGGGGCCGATGACGGCGCAGGGCAAGCCATCGAGGCAGTCCGGCCCATAGATCTGCCGCATCGCTTCGACCGCAGAGGATGAGAAGAAGCAGACGCCATCACACGCCGGCAGGGGCAGCTCCGCGCTGTGGGCGGGCTCATAAAGATCAAGGCGGGTGACCTTGACCCCCGCCGCCGACAAGCCCTCGGCCAAAGCCGGCGCGGCCAGACGGGAGCAGGGCAGCAGCAGGCTCTCGCCCGCCTTCACCCGCACGAGAAGCTCCTTCAGAAGCCCGGCGGCAGTGAAGTCGCTGGACGGCATGACTTCGACCGGCACGGTCCAGTCGGCCAGAGCTTCCGCCGTGGCCGGGCCGACGGCGGCGACATGGCCGACGCCGTTGAGAGGATAGAGATGCTCCAGGTAGAGGCGGGCCCCGCCCGGCGAGGTGAAGACGGTCCAGTCAAAAGCCGGTAGCAGCTTCACTGCCGCGGGAATGAGCCGCAGCTCTTGCAAAGGGAAATCGATGCCCTCGGCATCCAGTGCGGTGCAATGCTTCACGGCCTTGCGATTGGTGTCCGGCAGGCCGGTGAGGAGAATACGCATGATCGAGCTCCTTAAATAAAGACGGCCCCCACTTGCTGAGGGCCGCCAAGTTCCCGGCAGGAATCAATAAGCCTTGGGCTTCTCGGGAAGATCGCTGGTCGACCAGCTGAAGAGGAAGAAGAACTTCCAGCGGTTCATGTAGCTGGTGCCGAGGCTGGAGTCAAGAGGAATCACCTTGCCGGTCTTGACTTCGCGGATGTTGGCGGCGAATTTGGCGACGCCGTTCTGGGTCTGCTTCTTGAACAGTGCCAGTTCAGGCGTGCTGACCGTGCCGGCGCCAGGAATGGGGATAGGAATGGCGGGAATACCGATGAGGTAGCTGTCCTGGTCGGTGGCGAGGGCACCGGAGGCGATCGCGACAACGAAGTCGGCTTCTTCTGCTTTCGCGACGATGGTGGCGCCTTTTTTGGCGACGGCGGCTTCGGTGGCGAGGACGACGTAGGGCTTGTCGGTGGCGTCGAGATTACTGACGTCGACCATGACTTTCTTGCCAGTGAAATCAGGCAGCTGCGCGCCGGAGGTGGCGCGGTCAGCGCTGGTCGAGATGAGCAGCTGTTCGACACCGGAGCGGCCGGTCTTGGTCAGCTCGGGGGTCATGCACGAGCTGGCGCCGAGGGCCAGAACGGCGGCGAGCGCGATGATTTTGACAGCGGACTTCATGCTTCGATCTCCTGGGTTTCATGGGGCGGGGACTTGTTGAAGCTAGCACCCTCAGATGATCTGCAAAGGAGGGTGCAAATGAAGTTTTGATCAAACCGCTTCTGCAGCCCTGGGAGCGCGCCAGCCCCCTGGCGCTGTGTTCGTCGCTTCGCTCTTGAGCACTTTAGCCAGCTTTCGCTTGCAGCGAAAGGAAGGGCGCCAGAGGGCTGGCGCGCTCCCAGGAATCAGTCCAGGGTCTCGACGTAGACGAAGAGAGCCAAGGCCTTGTCGGGTTCGCAGGACTCGAGGCGCAGCAGGACGCGTTCGCCGATGGCGAGGCGCTGCGGCGTGCTGAACTTGAAGCGGGTGCAGATCTGCTCGAGCTCGGCATTGAGGCCGCCGGCGAGGCGCCCGACGACCCGGGCCGGCATGGTCGCGCCGAGGTAGTTGCGGCGCAGATATTCGAGCAACCAGAACTGCTCCGACTGCTTTTGCGCATCGCGCACTTCCCCGCCCTGGCGCTCGATGTCTTCGATCGTCGCGGCCAGGCGTCCCTCTTCCATCGGTGCTTCGCGTCCCAACAGGACGGCGGCGATCTGGCGCTGCACCAGCATGTCGCTCCAGCGGCGCAGAGGCGAAGTGGTCTGGGTGTAGGCGCTGACCCCGAGAGCGGCGTGTTGTCCGCACTGCGTCATCAAGCGCGATTTGCGCAGACCGCGAACCGCTTGGTCGAAGGCGAGTGCGTCGTACTCCGCCCCGCTCTGCTGGAAGGCCTGTTCGGGCGGCTCCTGGGTGCGATAAAGACAAGGGATGCCGCGGCTGCGGCAGAACTCGGCGCTGATGACGTTGGCGAGGATCATGAACTCCGCCACCATAGCACGGCTGCGGCTGTCCATGCGGGTCTCGCTGACCTCGATCTCGCCGTGACGCACCTTGATGCGCAGCTCCGGACGGGCCACCTTGAGGGCACCGCGGCCGAGGCGGAGACGCTCAAGCGCGTCGGCAAGACGGTCGAGCACGGCCAGTTGCGGCAGCACCGACTCGGGCGCCTTGCCGCTGTCGCATTGGGAATAGCTGAGCTTGTGGGCGATGGCGACGCGGCTGAGGCAGATCGACGGCTCGCCGCTCAAGTTGCCCTCGACATCGAAATCCTGGAAATAGCTCATCGCCGGACGGGCGTGACCGGGCAGCAGGCTGGCGCGGCCGAGAGCCAGTTCGTCGGGCAACATGTGGACGGTGCAGGTCGGCAGATACACCGACGTGGTGCGGCGCGCCGCTTCCGCGTCGAAGGCGTCGCCGGGATGGACCCAGGCGCTGACGTCGGCGATGTGGACCCCGAGACGCCAGCCGCCGCCGGGCAGAGGCTCGAGGCTGAGGGCGTCGTCGACATCGCGGGTTTCTTCTTCGTCGATGCTGAAGACTTCGAGGTGGCTGAGATCTTGACGCTCCGCCGGAGTCTCCTGCACCACCGCCGCCGCGGCCAGGCATTTGTGCGAGAAGCGCGACGGGATGCCGTTGAGAACGAGGAAGGGCTCGCTGTCGGCGGGGAGATGGCCGGAGCGGATCAGAACCTGGAAGGCCGCCTCGCGGATCGGCGCATCGCCGATCGCCAGTTCGAGAAGACGCGAGCCGTCGTTGGCCTGTTTTTCCTGGAGGAAGGCTTCGAGCTGGCTCAGCACCGTGTGCTTGTCGGCGGGCGCCGGCTCGGCATCGATCGGGCCGGGACGGAAGCGGGCGCGCAGCCAGGGAACGACCTGCGCTTCGTACTCTTCGCGTTCGCGACGGCGACGCAGCGCAGTCGCCTGTTCCTGGGCCTGCTCGGGACTGCGAGCGGTGAACTCGAGGTTGCGGCGCTTGTAGTGAACGATGTCATCGAGAAGGGCGAGGAAGACGGCGGCGAGCATGTCGACCGGTGCTTTACCACCGTGCCAGGCTGAAGCGAATTCGGCGACGCCGCGCTCATTGCCGTCCTGCGGCATCAATTCCCAGAGCAGGGCCGAATCGACTTCCGCGGCGAGGCTCTTGAGTTGCTTTTCGAGAGCCTCGGCGCGATACGGCAGATCGGCTTCTTCGACACGGCCAGGGAAGACACAGAGCAACTGGCGTTCCGGCACCCGGAAGCGCTTGCCGTGCGGGCTCAGCAGCCAGGCGTTGCCGCCCTCGGTCTTGAGCACCAGCACCAGCTTCAGGGCGCTGCCGTCGAAAAATCCTGCCAGACATTGTTCCGTGCTCATCAAGGCTCCCGTTGAGTTTAAGACCGGCAACATAAACGCCGGAGCGCGGAACGGGCGGAGGAGGACGACAAAAAATCCAGCTCCCTTGCGCTCATCGCGACGCGACGGCGTGACGTGGTTCGAGCTTCCAGCTCGAGTGTTCCCTGGGAGCACCGGCCTCCGTGCCGCTTGTTTTGCGGCTCGTCGCAAGAGTTCATTTCGCCGCTTCCCCGAGAGGATGCTTCTCCGGCAATTCGCCCAAGCCGAAGTGAACGGTTTTGGAATTGGTCTTGTTGTCGAACTTCAGGCAGGCGCCGCGTCCCTCGTCGAAGACTTCGTATTTCATCGGCTTGCCATCGGTATCTTCCTTGGGTAGCTCGATGCCGCTGAGATCGGCAGGGTAGCGCCCGGTTTTGCGCTTGATCAGTTCGAGAGCGAGGCCAAGGCGGAGCTGGCGGATGCGGGCGGCTTCCAGTTTGAGCTGGAAAAACGTATGATCAACAGAATGATACGTGCTGTTAAACATTAGCTCCAAGTAACTCGGTTTAGTGATAGTTTTTTCATTTGATATTTTTATTTCATAGTCATCAAGTCGCCACAATAAATCTCGATACTTCCAGCCGGTGTATATGTATAATTTTGATTTAAACACACCTGAAAAAGTATCGTCATCACCGAGTGCATCGCTCCATCGTAACATAGCTTCATAATAGTCAAATCCCTCACTTATATCTTCAATCGTCCTTATTCTTTCTCTGCGATAAATATCTTTATTTGAAATCGGAAATTCACGATTGTTTGTCGCAAACTCTTTTGCGATTATCAGATCGTCATTATTCATGCATGGAATCAATCTATTAATAACTTCAATTGATGTTTCAGTTAATGATGTCCTGGCGTCAATATCAGAACGTAAGCCTGGACAATCATCCAAAGTTTTTGGGATATTAAGAATAATTCTTAGGCAATCTCCGGCTTCATGCGACATGTCTTTTGATTTAAAGTAATAATAACCTGATTCGAAAAACAATATAGTTCGGCGAAGATAAATTAGACTTGTTTGCGGAGAATATGTTCTTGATGGTAGTGAAGAATCATGGTATTTATACATGGTTCTAAATTTAAACCGATTCTTGCTTAGGCAGAGCTTAAAGTCGCCCATTAATTCCGGTCTTTCATCAAAAATTTTTTCTAAACATTTCAGGCTTTTTTCAAGCTCAACTTTTTTATTTAAATCCATTTTTTTGTAGAATTCTGGTTCCACACCAACTCCTCGACAAAATTTGATGGCATAAATGAGGTTAACTCCGTCCATTTCAGGATAATTAAATCCGGCTGAATTCCAGATAGGTTCATTTTTCAGGCTTGCCCATAGATTTTCAAGCAGCAACCCCCCATTTTCTGTTGGGGAAACTGCTTTGGGCTCTAAATCTGCCAGACACACCGGCTCGCCGCGAGCCTTGATCTCAGCGACACGTCGCTCCACAGCCCAGCGCCAGGGAAGGCCGAGGATGAAGACGGTAATAAAAAGCAGGGAGCCGAGGATGGCGGCGATCCACAGAAAGAGTTTTTTGCGGGTACTCATGGGATAACTTCCTGGATCTATGGGAATTGGTCACTGAGTCTTGAGTCTTTGAGTCACTGAGTCAAAAACCGGACGCAGTGACCCGAGACGCATTGACTGGGTTGGCGCTCTCGCTCGCCCCTGAAACCCCTAAAACCCCTCCAACCCTTTCAACCCTTGTCAAGAGCCAGGAATTCCGCCGTCGCGGCGGCGTAGGCCTTGAGCTGGGCGTGGGTGTGGGCGGTGGAGAGGAAGTTGGCTTCGTATTGGGCGGGCGGGATGAGGAAGCCCTTCTTCATCATGAATTGGAAGAAGCGGCCGAAGCGGCCGAAGTCGCAGCGGCGGACCTCTTCCATGTTCTTCGGCAGGGGCGCGCCTTCGGGCAGGAAGAAGAGGGTGAACATCGAGCCGAGGCGGATCCATTTGACGTCGCCGCGTCCGGCGACCACCGGGGCCATCAGGGCGTCGAGATCGCGGCCGAGGGCCTCGGTCTTGTCGAAGCCTTTGCCGTTGAACCAGAGGCGCAGGGTTTCGAGTCCGGCGCGCATGGCGAGGGGGTTGCCGGAGAGGGTGCCGGCCTGGTACACCGGGCCGAGCGGAGCGAGCAGTTGCATGACGTCGGCACGGCCGCCGAAGGCGCCGACCGGCAGGCCGCCGCCGATCACCTTGCCGAAGCAGAAGAGGTCGGGCATGACGCCGAAGAGCTCGGCCGCCGTGGTCGGAGAAACGCGGAAGGCGCACATCACTTCGTCGAAGATCAGCAGAGCGCCGTATTGGTCGCAAAGGCGACGGAGACCTTGCAGGAAGCCAGCATCGGGGATAACCAGGCCCATGTTGCCGGGAACGGGTTCGACGATGATCGCGGCGATCGGGGTGAGCTTGAGGGCGTCTTCGACCGATTTCAGATCGTTGAAGTCGACGACGATGGTGTGTTTCACCACGTCTGCCGGGACGCCGGCGGAGCTGCTGGTGCCGAAGGTGGCGACGCCGGAGCCGGCCTTGACAAGGAGGGCGTCGGAGTGGCCGTGGTAGCAGCCGTCGAACTTGATGATGCCGTCGCGTCCGGTGAAGCCGCGGGCGAGGCGCAGGGCCGACATGGTGGCC
>JAYTMY010000227.1:0-56246 GCA_043748535.1 Lentisphaeraceae bacterium
ATGTCGAGAGGCTTGATGGTGCGGGGGTCGACGACTTCGACGTCGATGCCTTGCTTCTCGAGGATCTTGGCCGCTTCGAGAGCATAGATGACCTGTCGCATGTGAGCGACGATGGTGCAGTCTTTACCCTTGCGTTTGATATCGCCGACGCCGATGGGGATGGTGTATTCCTCGTCCGGAACTTCACCCGTGATGCCATAGAGGAATTCATTCTCCATGAAGATGACGGGGTTGTTGTTACGGATTGCGGTTTTGAGCAGGCCCTTGGCATCGTAGGGAGTGCTGGGGGTGATGACGATCAGGCCGGGGATGTGGGCGTAGAAGCTCTCGAGGTTATGCGAGTGCTGCGAGCCGACCTGGGCGGCGGCGCCGTTGGCACCACGAAAGACCATCGGGACGCTGAATTCGCCACCAGTCATGTAGTGCATTTTGGCAGCGTTGGAGATGATCTGGTCGATGGCGACGAGAGAGAAGTTGAAGCTCATGTATTCGACCACGGGGCGAAGGCCCATCATGGCGGCGCCGACGGCGAGGCCGGTGAAACCACCTTCAGTGATCGGGGTGTCGCGGACGCGATTATCGCCCCATTTGGCCCACAGGCCTTTGGTGACTTTATAAGCGCCGTTGAATTGGGCGACTTCTTCGCCGAGGATGAAAACGCGGGGATCGCGGGTCATTTCCTCGTCGAGAGCCTGGTTAAGCGCGGTACGGAATTCGATGACAGGCATGTTCGGGGCTCCTCAGAGGTCAGTCGGCGTAGATGTGCTTGGTGAGTTCGTCCATCGGAGGCCAGGGCGACTCTTCGGCGAATTGGACAGCGTCGGCGACCATGTCCTTGACTTTTTTCTCGATGCCTTTGTAGCCATCGTCGTCGATCCAACCTTGCTTTTGCATGTGCTGGAAGAAGCGGCCGATGGGGTCTTTTTCGACCCAGCACTGGAGCTCTTCAGCGGTGCGGTAGCTGGCGGCGTCGGAAACCGAGTGGCCTTTGAAGCGGTAGGTGATGACGTTGACAAGCGCGGGGCGCGAGGTGCGGCGGGCTTCTTCGATGATCTTGCCGAAGGCTTCGTGAGAAGCGACGAGATCCATGCCATCGACTTTATAGCCATTGACCTTATAGGCGGCGGCGAACTCTTGCACTTCGGTATTGGCGAGGGCGCGGTCGTTGCGCGTGCCCATGCCGTACATGTTGTTTTCGCAGATATAGATAACCGGGATGTTCCACAGCGAGGCGAGGTTCATGCACTCATGGAAGACGCCCTGCATCGAGGCACCGTCGCCGAAGTAGCAGAGGTTGATGCCGTTGCCACCTTGATAGCGGTTGGCGAAGGCGGCACCGGCGCCGATGGGGATCTGACCGCCGACGATACCGTGACCGCCGAGGTGTTTATGCTGCTTCGAGAAGACGTGCATGGAGCCGCCTTTACCGCGAACGCAACCGGTGATTTTGCCGTACATCTCAGCCATGATGCTGCGCGGCGTCATGCCGGCAATCAGGCCCTGCGCGTGGCAGCGGTACGAGGTGACGAAGGAGTCCTCATCAGTCATATGGGCCATCGCACCAATAGCGCAGGCTTCTTGACCGATGTAAGTGTGTAGGAATCCGGTGATGGATTTCTGCTGGTAGGCTTTGATGGTGGCCTCTTCGAAGCGACGGCAGAGAACCATCTGCTCGAGCATCTTCCAGGCGCTTTCTTTGTTGATCGGCTTCATGTTTTTCGTTTCCTCTGTAACTCATCGATTGCCGGGGGCACTGCGGATTCCGCAGTGGGAACGTATCGTCGCTTCGGATTCCGGCGGAACGGCCCCCACAATACCGTGTGATGCGTACTTCGCTCAAAGCATGACATGGGTTCTTATCATTTTTTTCGCCGCCTATCATTTCCAAAAATGGACACTTGCAACTGCACTTGCATTTCATCCGAAAAGGTGCGATTTTCAACTAGCCCCTTTTCTCATCACGCCATTTCCGGAGGTCTAACGCCATGTCAACCAGCCCATTCACCAGCATTCAACGCGAACTTCTTGCCGATCTAGTCCTCCTCGGCATCTACTCCGACGGCCATCTCGCAGTCAGCGAAGACGCCGCTCTCAGTCGGCTACTGGATGCCATCGGACCGGAAGGCGCGCCGGAACGCGAAGCCTATAGCGATGCCGCCATTTCCCGCGTCCGCCGCCTTCTGGACATTCCCGCTGCTCTAGAAGCCCGCATCTTCAGCTCCGCCACAATTTTCCCCGACGCCGCCCAACGCGCCGTGGCGCTCCACGCGGTCAATACCGCCCTCAATGCCGATGGCAAAATCACCACTTCCGAAGTCAATTTCCTAGCTCGATTGAAGGCGGCTTTGGCGGGGTGAATCCGGCATTCTCAAAATCGCTTTTTCTCCCGCCCGCTACCCTAGATGTCGGGATATCCCAAAAGCCACCCCGCTGGTATCATCGAGATATTTGTTCGTCCAAGTAATTCCAGTGCCGAGCTTGGATGGCACTTGATATTTATGACCCATGCCGCATTATTGAAACGACTGCTGTGCAAGCCAAAACGAGGTAAAAATCATGGTCGAACTCGATGACTCCTTCAAAGAACTCCTGAAGCAGATGAGCGCCGCCGAGCGCCTCGAAGACTGTCTTTGGGAACTGGAATCGCAACTCCTCCACCAGTTCCAAGCTGAACGCTTCACCATCTACCAGAAAGACGCCAACGGCCACGAAATCGTGTCGATGTACCGCACCTCTCGCGACGCAGTGGAAGAAATCCGCCTCCACGTCTCGCCTGCCTCGATCGCCGGTTATGTCGCCCAGACCCAGCAATCCCTGATGGTCGATGACGCCTACGATTCGGAATATCTTGAGGGCGTCAACAATCAGCTCCAGTTCGACCACTCCTTCGACCAGGCCTCAGGCTATCTGACGGAAGCGATGATCACCGTGCCGATCATCTGGAAGGAAAAACTCGTCGGCGTCCTGCAGGTGATCAACAACGTTAAAGGCGGTCCGTTCCAGGACGAGACCTACTACATGGCTCTCGAAGTCGCCAAGCTGATCGCCGAGAAATTCCGCTACGAAATGAAGACCGGCCGCGGTCCCTACGACCAGCTGGTTCAGGACGGCCGCCTCAAGCTCGACCAGCTTGAAGACGCCGAAACCAAAGCCGCCACCACCAGTAAACCGATCACCGAAATCCTCCGCAAGGATTATGAAATCACCTCGGAAGAAATCGGCCGCGCCCTCTCTGCCTTCTATCAGCTCCCCTTCCATAACTACGCTGAAGATTTCAAGATTGACAAGGCGCTGCTGGAAAACCTGAATAAAAACTTCATGGCGACGAACTACTGGGTTCCCATCTCCAACGACGGAGAAAAAGCGGTCATCCTGATCGCCGATCCGTCGAATGAAGAACTGATCATGGAAATCCAGAACATCATCCGCGCGGTGTACTGCGAATTCCATGTCGCTCTCGGTGAAGACATTCACAAATACCTCGGCATCGATGTCAAAGACAACTCGAAGATCAAAGCCTTCACTGATCTCGACACGATCATCGTCGACGCCAAAGGCTTGGATATCGCCGAGGCACAGAAAGGCTCTGAAGACGACGACATCCTGAACCAGGACCAGCAATCTCAAGTCATCACCCTGGTCAACAAAATCATCGCCAAAGCCTATAACGACGGCGTATCCGACATTCACATCGAACCCCACAAAGGCGCCACCGCGGGCGATGTCCGATTCCGCCTTGACGGCGTCTGCCGCACGGTGATGAAAATCCCGGCCAGCCTGATGCGCCCCGCCATCTCACGTGTCAAGATTCTGGCCAACCTCGACATCGCCGAACGGCGCAAGCCGCAGGACGGCAAAATCACCCTGAAGATCTCGGGCAAACAAGTTGAACTCCGTGTCGCCACCCTACCCGTAGTCAACGGCGAAAGTGCCGTCATGCGGATTCTTGCCGCCGGTTCGGCCCTGCCCTTCGAAAAACTGATGCTCACCGATGCCAACGCCGAAATGATCCGCGACTTCATCGCCAACCCGCACGGCTTGGTGCTCGTTGTGGGACCCACCGGTTCCGGCAAGACCACCACCCTGCACGCCATCCTCGCCCTCCTCAACGACGGCGAACGCAAGATCCTCACCGCCGAAGACCCGGTGGAAATCACCGCCGCCGGCCTGCAACAGGTCCAGGTCATGCCCAAAGCCGGCTACACCTTCGCCATCGCTCTCCGCGCCTTCTTGCGCTGCGACCCGGATATCATCCTCATCGGTGAAATGCGTGACCACGAAACTGCCGGCTCAGGTGTTGAAGCCTCGCTCACAGGTCACTTGGTGTTCTCCACCCTGCACACCAACTCGGCCCCTGAAACTATCATCCGTCTCCTCGATATCGGCCTCGACCCCCTCAACTTCGCGGACGCCCTCATCGGCGTCGTCGCTCAGCGTCTGGTTCGTACCCTCTGCCCCAAATGCAAAGCCCCGCACCACCCCAATGAAGAGTTGATGCACCGCTTCAAACACTTCTACGGCGAAGAACAATTCCACGAACTAAAAATCGACGAAGCCACCGTTGAGATCCGCAAAATGGGCGAAAAGCCCACCTGCGATAAGTGCCTCGGCACCGGCACCCGTGGACGGGTCGGTATTCACGAAGTCCTGAGAGGCACCAAGGAGATGAAAATGCTCGTCTCCAAAAAAGCCCCAGTGGCGCCGCTCCGCGAGCAAGCCATTGCCGACGGCATGCACACGCTGATGCAGGACGGCATCTGGAAGATCTTCAAAGGCGTCATCGACTTCGAGCAGCTCCAACGTGTCTGTCACCACTGATCAAAAATCGGCTCTCGTCCTCCTCAGCGGTGGACTGGATTCGTCGACGCTCCTTCACCATGTGGTGAAGGATCTTGGCATCAAACGCGTCGTTGCTTTGTCTTTCGATTATGGCCAGCGTCACGATCGCGAGCTCAAAGCTGCTGCCGCCCAGGCGCAATGCCTGCCCGAGGTGATCGAGCATGTCATCATGGACATCCACTTCCTCGGTGCCGCCATCGCCCAAGGTTCGTCCTTGGTCCGCGGCGGCGCCGAAGTCGGCGACCTGTCCGAGCTCAAACCAGGTGAAGAAACCCAGCCGCCGACTTATGTGCCAAACCGCAATATGACTCTGCTGTCTTTAGCTGCTGCCTGCGCCGAAGCCCGCGGCGCCACCGAAGTCTACTACGGCGCCCAAGCTCAAGATGAATACGGCTACTGGGACTGCACTGAAGACTTCCTCACCCGGATCAACAGCGTCCTCGCTCTCAACCGCCGCGACGCCGTCCACATCCATGCCCCCTTCGTCCATTGGCGCAAAGCCGATGTCGTCCGTGCCGCTCTCCGCCTCGGAGTCAAAATCGAGGACACTTGGACCTGTTACCGCGGCGGCGAAAAATCCTGTGGTACCTGCCCCTCTTGTGTCGAACGTCGCAAAGCCTTCCTCGAAGCGGGAAGCATCGATCCGGTCTAAGCAGGGTTTTTTCTTAAACAAAATCTGTCTGATCCGACCAATCGGACCGATCTCTAGCCCCCTTAAATTCCATATGTCACCTTACGTCAAAATTTGCGGACTCCGCAAGGCTGAAGATGCCCGACTCGCCTGCGAGCTCGGCGCGGATGCCATTGGCTTTGTCAACTACGCCAAGTCGCCGCGCCATGTGACGCCGGAAGAAGTCCGCCGCTGTTGCGCTGGCTTACCCCCTTCACTGCAAAAAGTCCTCGTCTGCGTCAACGCCAGGCGCGACGAAATTCTGCCCTACCTGGATGCCGGCTGCAATGTGGTTCAGCTGCACGGCCAGGAAACCTCGGAATTCGCCCGTAGCCTGCCTTGCGAGATCTGGTTGGCCCTGAGGCTAGGTCAAGCCTCTGACGGCCTCAGAGCACGGGATTTCCCCTGCTCCCGAGTCATCTGCGACAGCGCTCCCCATCACGCCGAGCTCCCTGGCGGCACTGGTGAAACCGGCGACTGGCAATTGGCCCGTGATTTCATCGCCGAAAGCCCCCTCCCCGTCCTCCTCGCCGGCGGCCTCCACATCGGCAATGTCCGCCAGGCTCTCTTGCACGTCGGCGCCGCCGGTATCGACCTGTCGTCGGGAGTGGAATCTTCCCCTGGAATCAAGGATCCGGCAAAAATCGCCGCCTTTCTGCGCCTTCTAAAGGTCTAAATACACCCTCTGCCATATTGCTTAATCCCCTGACGTGTCATAAATTATCCGCGAGGCACGGAGGCCAGAGATGAAAGGCAGCAAGTACATATCGCACCCGGTGGATAACGATGGCCACGTCAACTGGAGTGCAGAGGAGAATTCAATCTGGGCTTTCCTCGTGGAACGGCAGCTGCGCACCAGTGTCGACACGGCCTGCAGCGTCTATCTCGATGGCTTGGACCAGCTCAATTTACCGAAGGATCGCATTCCTCAGCTTGAGGAAGTCAACAGCGTCCTGCGCCAGTGCAGTGGCTGGGAACTCGCCGCGGTGCCTGCCCTGATTGATTTCGACACCTTTTTCGAGCTCCTCGCCGCGCGTCGTTTTCCCTGCGCCACCTTTATCCGGACGCGTGAAGAAATCGACTACCTGCAGGAACCCGACATCTTTCATGAAATCTTCGGCCATTGCCCGATGCTGACCGATCCCCGCTTCGCCGAGTTCACCCACCGCTACGCCAAAATGGGCAAGGCGGCCTGCCACAAAGACCGCGTCCGACTGGCTCGATTGTACTGGTTCACCGTCGAATTCGGCCTCCTCCGGGAAGCCGGAAAAACCAAGATCTACGGTGGTGGCATCCTCTCCTCCATCGGCGAAACTGTCCACGCCCTGCACGATCCGGCGGTGATCCACGCCGAGCTCGATCTCGTCCACGCCCTCCGCACTCCGTACCGGATCGACATCATGCAGCCACAGTATTTCGTCATCGATAGCTTGGATGAGCTCGAAAACCTCAGCGAAGAGCGAATCCTCTCGGCCTTGGCGGAAGCTACCTCGCTGGGCTTATTGCCAGCGCTTTTCCCGCCCAAAGCAAGTTAATACCGTCATCGGCAGTGGCGTCTCCAGTCTTGGCGATTAAGCTCTCTCCGGCTCCGGTAAGTTCCACTGCCTGAGCCGCACTCCAATCTGCCCAGAAGTCACCATGTCCGCCATACTCACCATTCTCCTCCCCCTGATTCTGCTCACAGCGCTCGCCCGTTACGGCATCAGCCGCCACTGGTTCAGCGCCGCCTTTTTGCGGGATTGCTCGAAGTTCTGTTATTGGGTCGCCTTGCCGGCCTTTCTCTTCGACGCCGCAGCCAAAACCCGGCTTCATGCCAGCGATGCCTTGCCGGCGGGGATACTTCTTGCCGCCACCTTCGCCATCTGCGGCTTGGCTTGGCTGGCGGCGAAAAGCGCCCGCATGAGCTCAGAAAGCCGGGCTGCCTTCATCCACGCCAGCTTCCGCGGCAATATCGCCTACGTCGGCATTCCCGTCGTCGCCTTCGCCGGCCAAAACCTGCACCTCAATCAGCTCGATGAAAGCTCGGCCGTCCTCGCGGCCGCCCCGGTGATTCCCTTCTTCAGCATTCTCGCCGTCGCCGCACTCACTTTCAATCTCGGTCAAAAAGGCTCAGGACGGATCAAAAGCGCCGCTTGGGAAACCCTCAAAAGCCCCTTGATCCTATCGACCTTGGCCGGACTGATCATCGCCTTCAGCGGCCTGACATTGCCGGCGATCTTGCAGCGCTGTGTCGAAATCCCCGCTAAAGCCGCTTTGCCCTTGGCACTGATTCTTTTGGCGGAAGCGGTCGACACCGAAGCCTTCCGTTCCCGCTGGCGCCCGGCACTGGCCACCTCCATCTTAAAAACCGTGGTCAAACCGGTGATCGTCTTTGGCCTTTGCCAAGCTTTCGGGCTGGAGCGAGGCATCACCGTGACCTTGCTGCTGCTCGCTGCTTGCCCCACCGCTATCGCCTCTCAGATCCTCAACGACCGTCTCGGTGGGGATTCCCGCCTGCAGGGAGCGGCCATCGCCTTATCGACACTGCTGGCGCCGGTGTCGATGTCCCTGATTCTGATCTGGGCTTCGCGCTGAAATCCTCGCCTTTGGAGCGACAAAAAACCGGACTTGCGGCAGACGCAAATCCGGCGACATCATTTCCGCGCGAGGATCACTCGGCAAGATTCTGGAGGGCGAATTCCCAGTTGATGGCTTTATCGATGACGGCAGCGACATAATCAGCGCGGCGGTTCTGATAATCGAGGTAGTAGGCGTGCTCCCAGACATCGATGGTGAGGAGCGGTTTCACCCCAAGCGTGAGAGGACATTCGGCGTTGGCGGTTTTGATCACGGCGAGGGATTTATCCTCTTTGCGGACCAGCCAAGCCCAACCACTGCCGAACTGCGTCATTGCTGCTTCGGTCAAGGCTTTTTTGCCCGCTTCGACACTGCCGAATGAGGCATCAAAAGCCTTCTTCAAGTCGGCCGGCAGCTCACCGCCGCCTTTGGCTTTCATGCTCTTCCAGTAGAAGCTGTGGTTCCAGATCTGAGCGGCATTGTTGAAGATGCCTCCCTGCTCTTTTTTGCCAGCAGTTTGTTTAATGATTTCTTCCAAGTTCAGGTCGGCCAAGGGGCCACCTTTGATCATGCCATTGAGCTTGTCAGCATAGCCTTTGTGGTGCTTGCCGTAGTGGAATCCAATGGTCTGAGCCGAAATCACCGGAGCCAGATCCGCTTCGCCGTACGGCAAGGCGGCAACTTCAATCGGAGCAGCTTGGGCACTGCGGGTGAAACCAAGAAAACCGATCGAGATGGCACTGCCGCTGATGAGAAAACGACGACGGTCAAGGGAAAGATCCATGGATGACTCCTGTTTTTGCGGGGGGAAGGATTCCGGCTAGTATAGATCTGAATTAGGCTTTCAATCGCGTCCGGTGAATTTATCCAGTGTTATTCGTCCTTGAAATTTGGGGCCGCCATCGCCTTGTCGACACTGCTGGCGCCGGTGTCGATGTCACTGATTCTGATCTGGGCTTCGCGCTGAATCTCAGGCGCCGAAGATCTTCCCGCTGGCGACCATCAGGCCAATGATGGCACCGAGGCTGGAGAAGATGAAGACCAGGAGGATGCGAGTGCAGCGGTTCCGCAGCCAGCCGCGGAAGGTGGCGGAGTCATCGGACAAGGCTTCCAGATCACCGACGGTGGGTTTGCGGACCCAGGCTTCGACCAGGCCAGTGGCCATGCCGACGCCGAGCTGAGGGAGCAAGGTGGTGATTGGTGCGGCGATGAAGGCGGCCAAAATGGTCAGGGGGTGAGCCAGGGCGAGGAGTGAACCAAGGGCTGCGCCGCCACCAGTCCAGAGGACCCAGGACTTCGCCATGTCGCCGGCCTTGGCGTAGTCGCCGCGATAAACCGCGAGGCCAATGACCGCGACCAAAGAAACCGGAATCATCCACTTGAAAAGAGTCGTGAGTTTCGACTCCGGCGGCTGACGGTCGAGCTCTTCGAGGTCGACCTTGGTCTGCCAGTTGGCGATCATGCCGGGGACATGGCCGGCGCCGACGACTGCGAGGATTTTTTTACCTTGCACATGGCGGAGTTTTTCGACCATGTAGAGATCCCGTTCATCGATCAGGCGGTGCTTGATATCGGGGAAGTCGCGGCCCATTTCGGCAAGCATGTTCTGTAGGACATCTTGCTTCTTCAGCTCTTCGATTTTCTCGCGGCTGAGCTCGCCTTCGGAAGCCGTTTCGCGACGGCGCCCGATCGGCATGAAGCTGATGGCGATGGCCGCCAGCAGACCGTAAAGGAGAAACTGCTTCTTGGTGATGCCGGTGTTTTCGGCAACCGCAGTGGCAGTAGTGGCAGCAGCGGCACTACTCACTTGGGCGCTGTCCGTTTTTGCGGGAACTACAACAGCGGCGACGGGCTTCGACTCGGGGATGAAGAAGGAGCCGAGGACGACGAGGAAGATCAGCAGGTTGGCGATCAGGGCATTCCAACCGAAGATGCTGGAGAGGAATTTGAGCTTACCTTGGGCGCTCATCAGACCCCAGGTGCGCGACAGGGTGGTGCGGACATTGCGATCGATCGGCTGCGGCGTCAGCCCCGCGGCGGCGGCGGAGTCGCAGGCTTGGATCATTTCCAGGCCGGGCTTGACGCCGAGCTTCTTGGCGATGTTTTTCTGGTAAGAGGCGAGCACGAGGTTACTGATCAAAAGCATCGTCTTGCCATCGCGAAAAACCTTGACCAGATCGGTCTTGCGCCAAGCTTCTTTATCGAGGATGTTTTTCAAGCGCGCCTCACAGAGTTCGATGGCGACGCAATCCGGCTTTTCTTCTTCGATCAGGCGCTTGACTTCATCGGCGCTGTCTTGCGAGACGTGAGCGGTGCCGAGGAGGAGAATTTCAGCGCCATCAGCGCGCGACAGGCGGGTCAAGTTCGACATGGGGATTCCGGAGTTCAGATTGGAGAACTCAGAGATTAAGTGCCTTCGGCAGATTGGAAAGCATGGCGGAGCGCAAGTTGAGCGAAATGGAACCGGGTTGAAAGGTTGAAAGATTGAAAAGCAAGCGCATGAACAACAGCGACCAGCGACGAAGTCTTGCAACGAAAAACCAGAAGTTGAAAGCTGGAATGGCTGAGTGTTTGAGCTCCCCCAACTGTGTCCCAGTCGTGTCCCAGTCGTGTCCCAACTGTCTCCCAGTTGTGTCCCAGTTCAGATTCAGTTCAGCAATTTCGCTTCAAAGATGCCCTGGATTTGGGCCAAAGCCGGCACCTTGGCGCGGTCGAGCAGCGACAGATAGAGCTTGAGCTCGGTCAGTGCCTGTTCGGCGTCATCGAGGGCGCGGTGGGTTTCGCCGCGGCCGAAGCGGACGTCGAGGACCCACTGGAAGATCGCTTTGAAGGAGGAGATGTCGATGATGCGGTAGTGCAGGTGCTGGGAGAAGCGCGGCATGTATTTCTGCAGAAATTGCTTGTCGAGGCTGATCGAGTTGCCGCAGAGAATGATCTTCTCATCGGGGAAATGGCGCTTCGCGAGGTTGCCCATTTCCATCTCGACTTCGGCGAGATTCTTGCCGCGGGGGATTTCGTTGATCAGGCCGCTTTTGCTGTGGGTGTCGCGGTTCCAAGTGTCCATCTTGTCGATGAACTCCTGCGGGCAGGAGATGACGCGGGTGTAGCGCTCGAGGATATTAAACTTCAGATCGGTGATCAAAACCGCCACTTCGATGATGCGATTGGTATCGACATCAAGGCCAGTCATCTCAAGGTCGACGAAAAACAACTTCTTCACAAAAAAACTCCCGGATGGGTAGACCCGTGAAGGTCTTACCCCATCCGGGCAAAAAAATTTGGAGGCGAGAACCGGAGTCGAACCGGTCTGAAAGGTTTTGCAGACCTCTGCCTAACCGCTTGGCTATCCCGCCTCCTTGGAGGTGCACAGAGTATAAGCGAGATTTTCTCGGCGTCAAAGCGAAGAGAGCAGATTTCCTAAAGTTTTTTAGGCGTGCTGTATCATGAACTCGATGGCGGCGCGGGCAATGAAGAAATAGATCAAGGACGAGAAGATATCATTGAGGGTGGTGACGAAGGGGCCGGCGGCGAGCGCCGGGTCGATGCCGAGTTTCTTCAAGCAGATCGGGATGATGGTGCCCATGACGCAGGCGGTAGTCATGGCGCTGAGCATGGAGATGCCGATGATCAGCGCCAGCGAGATATCGTTGAGCGGCGAGACATCGATATGCGAGAGATGCAGCCAGATCCACGTGGTGATGCCGGCGAGCAGTCCACAGGCGAGCCCCATGCCGATGCCGATCAGGCTTTCCCGGGCGACGAGGCGAGCATATTGCGACGGCAGGATTTTCTCCAGCGCCATCTCGCGGATAAAGATGGTGGCGGCCTGCATGCCGGAGTTGCCGCTCATCGCCATGATCACCGGCGGGAAACTGGCGAGAATGGCGATCGCCAATCGGGCTTCTATGGGCAGGCCGATGTCGCGCAACATACCTTGAATGACGAAGCAGTTGGTCATCCCGAGGCCGAGGGTGACGAGCAGCCAGGGCAAGCGCATCCGCATGGTGCGAAGGACCGACACCTCGTCTTCTTCGGCCAAGTCAGGTGTACCAGTCATCTGCGCGATGTCTTCGCTGGCCTCGCGGATCGACACATCGAGAACGTCATCGGCGGTGATGCGGCCGACGAGGCGGTGTTTGCCATCCAGAACCGGCATGACCCAGAGGTTGTAGCGGCGGAACATCCGCGCCACTTCTTCGGAGTCCATGTCGACCGTGGCCCAGACATGGTCACGGTCAGTGATGTTGTCGAGCGGCGTCGAGGGATCGACGCTGATCAGCCGAACGAGGGGCGAAGTACCGAGGAATTCCCGGCTTTTGGGATCGAGCACGTAAACGTAGGTGACGGGATCCTTAAGATCGGCGCGACCGAGGGCCTTCAGGACGTTGCCGACTTTCATGTTGGCGGGGAAGGCACAAAGCTCGGAGGTCATCATGCCGCCGGCGGTCTCTTCGTCGAAGGACAACAACTGGGTGATGTCTCGGCGGTCGGAATCCTCCATCTCCTTCAAGACTTCGCTGGCGCGATCGTCTTCAAGCTCACTCAAGAAGTCGGCGGCGTCATCCGGTGCCATTTCCTCGACGATGGCGGCCACTTCCGAGGCCGGCATGTCGTCGATCATCTCGTCGACGTGATCCTGTTCCATGGCGAGAAGAACGTCGGAGCGGCGTTCGTCATCCATCAAACCGAAGAGCTCAAGTCGAGCATCGTCGTCTTTAACGGATTCCAAGATGTCGGCCAAGTCCGCCGGCTGGATCGTTTCCAGTTCACGACGAATCTCCTCGAGCTTGCGCTGCTCAAGGAGATCGAGCAGAAGCTCGGCGGTGACCGGGGTGACTGATTCCATTAAGCGGCTGGGGCTGGGGGCTATTTAAGTTCGCCGACTCTACGGGGAGTCAAAGCATTTTCCAGCCGCGAGGCCTTTTCCGAAGTGAGAAATCCTCAGCGCTCAAGATGCTTCTTGCCAGCAATGACAATAAAAAGTCCGCAACACACCAGGAAGCTGCCAATGAGAGTCCAGGTCGCCTGATGCCCACACCAGTCCAGCGACCAGCCAGTGACGACAAAAAGCAGCGCCGCGGCACTGCGGAAAAACAAGGAGTTCACGGATAGCAAAGCCGCCCGGTCCGACGAGGGGAAGCGACGTTGCAATGCGTGCATCAGAAGCGGGGATTTGATGCCGCGCGCCAAAGTCAGGGGAAAATAAAAGGCGAAGGTCCAAAAGGTCGCGGTATTGGCAAAGCCGGCATAAGAAAAACAGACCATCAGCAGACAGGCGAGAAGTCCCAGGCGGACCGTATGGCGCGACTCAAGGCGGTGGCTGATCAAGGAGCCGAAGGCGACACAGAGGTTAGCCGTCGCCCACAGTAAACCGACCGCTGCCGCCGGCAGGCCGTTTTCGACGGCAAAGATCGGAATGGTCCAGACGTTGACATAAGACGCCAGGCCCAGGCAGATAAACAGGGCCGTCGGCCACAACACCGCCGGATCCCGCCAGTGACCGGAAATTAGGCGAACGCCGCTGTCCCAGCCGCGCATTTGCTGGCGTTCCCGCGGCGCATCCTGCAAGCGCCCAGCAATAAAGAAGTTGGCGCCCCAGCAGATCACCGCCAAGATCAAAGGCAGGCGGCAGTTGTAACTGTAAAGGAAGCCAGCGACGATGGCGCAGCCCGCCTCGCTGCATTGTCCATAAAACGCATGGCGGCCGTTCCATCGGGTGTAGTCGCCTTGCTTCCCCTGGACCTTGAGGGACTCGTAGAGAAGAGCTTCGTCGCAGCCGGAAACCAGCGACCAGCCGATGCCGCGGAGGATTTCCGCCAAGGCTGCGAGGGCAAAGCCATCCGCGCCGAGATAGACGCCCCAGGAAGCCATCATCACCAAGGCCGCGCCCTGCAGGCTGCGACGGCAGCCGATCCGGTCGGCGAGCCAGCCGCAGGGCAGTTCGAACACCGCCACGGTCACCGAGGCCACTGCCTGCAGCAGCAGGGTCTGACGCATGTCCAGGCCGAGATGCTGAGCTTGAAAAAGGGTGATCACCGAGACCGGGAACAGCGCCATCTGGAGAGCCCGGTAGCCTCCTAGTAAAGTCGTGTTTCGGATCGCGGCTTCGGTTTTCATGTCCGGAATCTATCGCCGCTCAGGCGAAGAGTCGCTGCGCCTTGCGGATGCCGGCGACGAGGCGCTCGAGATCTTGCGCCGTGTTGTAGGGCGACAGCGAGGCGCGGGCGGTAGCGGGGATGCCAAAGGCGTCCATCACCGGCTGGGCGCAGTGATGGCCGGTGCGGACCGCGACGCCTTCCGAATCGAGAATGGTGCCGACATCGTGCGGGTGGATGCCGTCGAGAGTGAAGGACAGGATGGAGGTCTTGTGCGGCGCCGTGCCGATCAATTTCAGTCCGGGAATTTCGCTGAGCATCCGGGTGCCTTCGCGGAGAAGCAGTTCCTCTTGTCCCTGCAGGAGATCCCAGCCCTGAGCCAGCAGCCAGTCGATGGCGGCGCCGAGGCCGAGAACCCCGCAGATGTGCGGCGTGCCGGCTTCGAAACGGGCGGGTGGCGCGGCGTAGAGGGTTTTCTCCCAGGTGACCGACAGGATCATGTCGCCACCGCCGGTGACCGGAGGCATGCTCTCCAATAGCTCGTGTCGACCGTAGAGGACGCCGATGCCGGTCGGACCGTAAAGCTTGTGGCCGGAGAAGGCGAGGAAGTCGCAACCGAGGGCCTGGACGTCGAGCGGACCGTGCGCTACCGCCTGGGCAGCGTCGACCAAGGTCAAGGCACCGACACTTTTGGCCAGGGCGATGAGCTCGGTGACGGGGTTGATGGTGCCGAGTGCATTGGAGGTGTGGACGAAGGAAAGCAGCTTGGTGCGAGGGCCGACGAGGCGGCGCGCCGCCTCCATGTCGAGACTACCGTCGGGAAGGAAGGGAATGTGCTTGAGGACGACGCCTTTTTCGTCGCCGAGCATCTGCCAGGGGACGATGTTGGCGTGGTGCTCCATCCCGGTGACGAGGATTTCGTCGCCGCTTTTGAGCTGGCTGCGGCCCCAGCTTTGCGCGACGAGGTTGATCGACGCGGTAGTGCCGGAGGTGAAGATGATCTCGGCGTCTTCACGGGCATTGAGAAGGCGGCGGACCTTGCTGCGGCTCTCCTCGTATTGCGCCGTGGCCTGCTCGGAAAGGAAGTGGACGCCGCGGTGGATGTTGGAGACTTCATCGCGATAATGCCGCGTCACGGCGTCGACGACGGGCGTCGGCTTGAGGGTGGTGGCGGCGTTGTCGAGATAGGAGAGGGGCTTGCCTCGGACCTGGCTCAGCAAAATCGGAAAATCGGCACGGAGGGCGGCGAGTCGGGCGGCGTCGACGGGAAGCATAAAAATCCTTTTGGGCATTGATGTATCGGGCAAAGCTACGCCGCAGGGCGACGGGCGGCAAGCAGCCGGAGATTGTTCAGCGTCTTAAAAATCCTGCGGACGCGAACGACTGGCGGGACGGGCTGATGTGGCTAAAGTGCGCGGGTTCAAAAAACAACATCATCTGGAGTCAGTACATGAGCATCGCCGTCATCTTCCCCGGTCAAGGTTCGCAATCCATCGGCATGGGAGCCGAACTCTTCGATAAATTCCCCGAGCTCTGCGCCGCCGCCGATGCGGCTCTCGGCTGGTCGGTGAAGGATCTCTGCCTCAACGGCCCGAAAGAGAAGCTCGACCAGACCTGTTACACCCAGCCCTGCCTTTACGTCGTCTCGGCTCTTGCCTGGCTCGATCGGGTCAATTCCGGTGCCGAGGCCCCCGCCTATCTCGCCGGTCACTCGCTCGGTGAATACAACGCCCTGTTCGCTGCCGGCGCTTTCGATTTCATCACCGGCCTGAAGCTGGTCGCCCGCCGCGGCGAGATCATGTTCAAGGTCGAAGGCGGCGGCATGGCCGCGGTTCTCGGCATGACCGCCGAAAAAGTCGAAGAAGTGATGAAGTCCACCGGCCTCGCTTCGCTCGACGTCGCCAATTTCAACTCCCCGCTGCAGACCGTCATCTCCGGCAAGAAGGATGACATCATCGCCGCCGAGCCCGCCTTCAAGGCCGCTGCCGCCAAGCGCTATGTCGTGCTGCCGGTTTCCGGTGCCTTCCACTCGCGTGAAATGAGCTCGTCGCAAGAAGAGTTCACGACCTTCGCCCGCCAGTTCGTCTTCAACCCGCCCGGCACTCCGGTGCTCGCCAACTTCACCGCCCGTCCCTACGACGGCAAGGCCATCTTGAACAGCCTGTGCTCGCAGATTTCCGGCTCGGTCCGCTGGACCGAATCGGTGCGCTGGATGCATCAGCAAGGCGTCACTGAATTCGTCGAAGTCGGTCCCGGCAAAGTCCTCAGCGGCTTGGTCAAACAAATCACCGGTTAAGACTTCGTAAAATTGACACTGCGGAAACCCGCCCCTCCAGGCAATCGGGTTTCCGTAGCTTAGTTTTGACCCTTAACTCGCAAACCGCAATTCGCCAAGGATTCCCCGATGTCGGCGCCGATCACACCTCCGCACCCCTGGTCCTTTTGGGCCCGGCTCTTGCTGGTGCCCTTGATCTGGGGCATGGCCTTTGTCTGGGCCAAGATCGGTGCCGATGGCATGGAGGCGGCTGCCGCGGCCTTTGTCCGATATTCTTGCGCCACCTTGGCCTTGCTCTTCGCCTGTTGGCGATTGGAAGGGCGCCTGCCGGCCTTGCCGCGGCGGCAATGGCGCGGCGCCGTGCTTTTGGCGGTGACCGGAGTCAGCCTGTACAACATGATGATTTTCGGCGCGCTGCAGAGCCTTGAGGCGTCGCGAGCTTCGCTGATCATCGCCTTGTCGCCGGCCTTGATCGCTGTCGGCTCGATCCTGTTTTTGCGGGAAGCGCTAGGCTGGTCGCGTTTCCTCGGTCTCTTTCTCGCTTTGGCGGGGGCCTGGGTGGTGATTCTCCGAGGCGATCTCAATCATCCTTCCCTTGGCTTCGGCAAAGGCGAAATGATGATGCTGGGAGCCGTCGCTTGTTGGGTGACTTATTCCCTCTATTCGCGCCGCTTCCAAGTCCGGAATCAGGAGCTGGGCTTGTCGCTGCTGGCGATGACCACCTGGACCTCCTTGATCGGTACGCTGATGCTGCTGCCGCTGGCGATTCCGGCTTTGATGCATCTGAAGCCGGCGGCTTCGCATCCGGCGCCCTGGGCCGCCCTCGCTTTGATGGGCTTGCTCGGCACCGCCGTCGCCTTCATCTGGTATGCCGAAGGGATTCAGAAAATCGGCGCCGCTCGTACCGCGGTCTTCACCAATCTGGTGCCAGTGTTTGCCGTGCTGTCGTCAATCATCTTCTTGAACGAGGAGATGCATTGGTCTCTCCTCGCCGGCGGCGGCCTGATTCTCGGCGGGGTCCTGTTAGTGCAACGGAGGTGATTTATGTCCGAGGAATCTCAATCCAAGCCCATCGGAGCGCGCTGCATTTACGCCCTGATGGGCTTTCTGTCCGCTGGAGCGCTGGCTTTTTTGATCGCCTGCCCGCTCTTGTTCTTGTCGAAAACAGTCGCTCTCTGGACCTTCGGCATCGGCCTGGTTTTTGCTTCGGGAATGGCGATCTGGGGCTTCATTGCCACGGAAGACATGCTTCACAAGCTGCAGGAATGGTGGGACGAGTGGATGGAATACCGCGCCGGCTTCAATGGCTGGCCGTGGTGATGAGTTTGCGCTCGCCGCAGCGAATGCTCATCTAGCCGTCTCGATCACCGCTTGGCAGGCGGCGGGGGCCAAGGAGAACGAGCCGTCGCCGATCGGCAAGGCGCTGCGTCCCAACTCGCTGCCGTCGCGCTTGTAACTGATCAATTCCGCTTCGTGGATGCGGGCTTTGACGCTGCCATCCTTGATCGAGCGACGCAGTTCAATTTGAATCTTCTCCGGCTTGCCGGACTGCACCAAGAGACGACTGATGTCCAGCCCGATTTCAATCGGGCCCGGCTTGCCGCCGAGATAGCTAGTGGCGCCGAGATAGGACTGGGCCGAGAAAATCATCGGCTTGAAAATGGCTTTTTCGGCCGCGGCACCGGCCGGGCGGGCTCCCAGCTCGAGCAGAACCTGATCACGACGATCGGACTCGATCTTGAGACGCAAAGCCAGGCGAGGAACGGATTGGAATACTCTCACAATCGCGATTTCCCCGAGGTTGATACCTCCCTTCAAATACTCCTGAGCCAAGAGGCGATAGGGAATGTAGCAGCGGCCTTCATTGGCCCACTCATAGCCCCAGGAGTTGCACATGATCATGCAGCCTTTTTCCCAGTCCTTCATGTCGACAACGCCATCGCCGTTGATGTCGACGTCGTTGCTCACCCGTCCGTCGCCGTTGAAGTCGTAGCCGACTTCGTCATCGTAGCCGACAAAGGTCATGGCGTGGTGGTAGTCGTTGCCGAAGGCGAGGATCATCTGGCGACCGGCTTCCGGCAGACCTTCCGGGACGATGGCGAACTTGAGGTTTTTCATCGGTGCATGGAAGTAGGCGAGGCCGCCGTGGAGGCGGTTACCACCTTCATAATTCCACAACCAGCGCTTCAGGCGGCGGAGACCTTCGAGATTGTCGCCTTTGAAATACTCCCAGTCATGGACCCGATTATGAGCGGCTTCGAGGTAGCGGGAATAACCATCCATCCAGGCGCCGCTGAAGGCCAAAGGCTGTTCGCCCCAGGTGCGGGAGTCGGGCACGCCCATCTCTTGGGCGACCTTCCAGCCATCGTGAATCCAGGTGCCGGCGTTTTTACCGGCGTTGATGAAGTTGTAGGTGTAGTACTGCGGAAAGAGGTTGCGCGGATCGGAGGAATCGCGATCGAGAAGGCGATTGGTCTCGTAGGTGAAGATGTAACAGATGGCACTCATCTGCGAGCAGTTCTGTATCTGGCCCTGATTGCTGATCGGCGGGAAGTAACGCGAACGCGAGTTATCGACACGGCTCGGCGGCTCGTCCACTTGGGCGAACAAGGGGAAAGCGGCAAGAATCAGGATCAGCAGAAGTCGCGTCATAACGGGGTTCCTGAACGACTCAGACTCGATTGGGCAGCGCCTGTTCCCGGAGAATGAAGGCTTCGCGCATCTCTTCAGCAGTTTCGCACACTCGCAGGCCGTCGGCGAGGTCGGTCTGACGCAGCATCAGGGCGAGGCGCGACAGGATGCGCAGGTGCGATACGTCGTCGCTGCAGCAGGGCATGATGAAGATGTCGGTGAAGCGGCCGTCGAGGGCGCCGAAGGGAATGCCATTGGGAATCTTGCCGATGATGATGAAGTCGCCAAAGAACAGGGTTTCGCTGTGGATCCGGGTGTGGGGGAAGGCGATGCCGTCGGCGATGCCGGTCGGGCAGTCTTCTTCGCGTTCGAGAAGAAGCTTCAGAACTTCATCTTCGTCGGCAGCCAGTCCGGTCTGGAAGGCGGCCGTGGCCAGGGCTTTCAGGACCTTGGCCTTGCTGCGGCCGTCGAGGAAGGGGATCAAGGAGCCGTCGACCAGCAATTCATGCAAAGGGCCTTGGCCGAGGGCGCAGTGTTGACGCCGCCGCGCTTCTTTGTCGACCTTGCCGGCGTGTTCCTCGCCGACTTTCGGGCAAAGCAGGCGGCTGACATTCCAGTCGCGCAATTCGTTTTTGCGGAAGATCACTTGGCCCCGGGTGTGATGGAAGGGGATGTCGCGTTTCGACACCAGGCGATCCAAGTCGGCTTTGCCGAGGTGGAGATAATCGCAAGCTTCGTCGAAAGAAAGGGTGGCAAAAGGCATTTAAATCATTCCTGGGCTAGGGCTTATTTTTGTAAATGGCGCGAAAATATTCCCTTGATCCCTTTTATTTCCAAGCATACCATGCTAGAATTAAGTAAAGAACCACTAGGAATCATGACCCATGAAAACCAGCAGTCTCCCGATTTTCATCACCATCGCCGCCGCTCACGTCGTCGGTCTCGGTCTTCTTTACTTCGCCACCAGCGGCGATTCGAAGCCGAAACATGCGGATCTCGCAAACACTTCGGCCAAAACCGAGATGAGCAGCAAAGCCGTCGAGCCGGTCAAATCGTCGGGCGTGAAAAGCACGGTTGCTGTCTCGCAACCTAACGGCAACGTACAGTATTACACCGTCAAGCCTGGCGACTCGGTCAAACGCATCATCAAGAATCAGAACATCAAAGCTTCCACTGATTTCATCAAGCTGAACAAGCTTGAGAATGCAGTTCTGCATCCTGGTCAGCGACTGGTCATCCCGAACTGATCTTCGAATTTATTTTCTCTCTCCAGCGGGGCACCTTCGGGTGGCCCGCTTTCTTTGCGCTTGTAGCGTAAAAAATCACGCCCCTGCGTCTCGTTTCATCTGTTCAAATTCTGGAGATTCCCACGATGAAAGTTGTCTCACTCTGCGGCGTCGCCGCCCTCTGCGCCAGTGTCCTCTACAGCACCGGCTGCCAGACCGGGCCTTTCCTCGGAAGAAACGCCGATAACACCGTCAACCGCAGCCGCGTCGACACCGCCATCGCCCGCGTCCTGCCCGCCCTCGTCCGCGTCGAAGTCGTCCAATACCAGCACGACGACGGCCGCGCCGTGCGCCAGCAAGGCACCGGATCGGGCACCATCTTCCGCATCGACGGCAACACCGCCTACATCCTCACCAATTTCCACGTCACCGGCTACCCCGACAAGCTCCGCGTCATGCTCAGCGACAAACAAAGCCTCGATGCCACCCTCGTCGGCCTCGATCCGCTCGTCGACCTGTCGGTCATCAAAGTCGACCTGTCGCAACGCAAGATCCAGACGCCGATTGAGCCGGTCGACTTTGGCGACAGCGACGAGGTCAAAGTCGGCGACCCGGTGCTCGCCATGGGTTCTCCCGGCGCCCTGTCGCAATCGATCACGCTCGGCATCGTCGCCATCACCGACATGATCCCGCCGCGCCACATGTCCGGCGGTCTCTCTCTGGAAGGCGAAGTCCCGCCCGAAGTGATGCGCTGGATTGGCCACGACGCCGTCATCTTCCCCGGCAACTCTGGCGGCCCCCTGATCAACCTCAAGGGCCAGATCGTCGGCGTCAACGAAGTCGGCATCGCCTCGCTCGGCGGCGCCATCCCCGCCAACATCGCCCGCCGCATCTCTGCCGAACTGATCGACCACGGCCGCATCTCGCGCTCCTACGCCGGCTTCGAAGTGCAGCCCCTGCTCAGCTCAATGCCGCAGGAAGGCGCCCTCGTCAGCACCGTTTTCAAAGACTCCCCCGCCGCCGATGCCGGGCTGAAATCGGGCGACCTCATCCTGAGCTGGAACGGCGAGCCGATGCTGTGCCGCTACGCCGAGGAAATCCCCCTCTTCAACTGGCGCGTCCTCAGCACTCCCGCCGGCAACTTGGTCAAGCTCCATCTCCGCCGCGACGGCAAGGAGATCGACCTCGACTTGCGGACCATCGAGCGCGGCATGAAAAAGGCTCCGGAACAAGAGATAGAAGGCCTCGGCATCGTCGTCCGCGACTTCAGCGTTTCCGAGTCGATGGAACGCAAACGCGGCCTCCACTCGAAAGGCGTCATTGTCCACTCCCGCCGCCCCGGACGCCCTGCCGATGTCTCTGATTTCCCTCTCGAAACCGGGGACATCATCACCCGTTTCGACGGCAAGGACATCATCGATGCCGGATCGCTGAAAAGCGCCATCCGCTCGGTCAAGGATCCCGCCAAGCCGGTCGCCGTCGAAATCCTCCGCGGCACCGCCACCTTCGTCTCGCCGATCGTGGTCCAGCGCCCCGCCGAAACCCAGCCTCCCGCCAGCGCCGCCAAACCCTGGTTCGGTATCGGTTGCCAAGTCGTCACTCCCCGCCTCTGCGAAGCCCTCGGCATCGCCACCGTCGCCGGTATCCGCATCACCACCGTCGCCGCCGATTCTCCCGCCAGCAAGGCCGGCGTCAAGCCCGGCGATATCCTCACCGCCCTCTCCGGCCTGCCGATCAAGGCCTCGCGCAAGGAAGACGGCGAGGTCTTCGGCAACCTTTTGAAGCAGTTCGACGCCGATGCCGATATCGAGCTCAGTATCGTCCGCGACGGAGCTAAACAGACCCTCAAATGCACCCTCGAGCCCGACCCCTCCGGCAAGATCCGAATCACCCCCACCAACTTCGAATGTCTCGATCTCGCCTTGAGCGAAAAGGTCGAAGAAAAGTCGGTCAAGCTGATCATCGCCCGCGTCGAAAACGCCGGCTGGGCTGCCCTCGCCGGACTCGCCGCCACCGACCAGATCCTCGCCGTCGACGGCGTCGAAGTCAAAACCCTGGCCGAGTTCCAAGCCACCCTCGACAAGGCCCGCACCGCCAAAAAAGTCGCCCTCATCTTCAAGATCGCCCGCGGCCAACGCCAGAGCTTCCGCGAAGTCACGCCCGACTGGAGCCGGTGAGGCTTCGAGACTCGGGGAATGAGGGGGGCCGGGAAGTGAGCGGGGGACTTGCTGTGTTTGCTCGATTCCCCTGTTGTGTCCCCGTTGTATCCCACTTGTGTCCCAGCTGTGTCCCCGTTTTTTTCTTCTTTTCCTTGTCACACGAAATTTCCCCTCTTCCCATAGTGCCTTTTCTAGTTAGAGTGTGTCTGATTGACTCAAAGATAACAACCCCAAAACCCAGGTGAGAACATGCTCTTCGACTTCGACATGATCCAGAAAGTCTACTCCCACACCGTCACCCGCGTCGACGCCGCCCGCAAGCTGCTCAATCGTCCCTTGACCCTCACCGAGAAGATCATCTACACTCACCTGATCCCCGGCGCCGAATCCAAGACCTACACCCGCGGCAAGGACTTCGCCGACTTCAACCCCGACCGCGTCGCCATGCAGGACGCCACCGCCCAGATGGCCCTTCTCCAGTTCACCACCGCCGGCCGCGCCAAAGTCGCCGTGCCCTCCAGCGTCCACGCCGACCACCTGATCACCGCCAAGGTCGACGCCAAGACCGACCTGCCTTTCGCCAAGCAAGAAAACGCCGAAGTCTACGACTTCCTCTCCAGCGTCTGCTCGAAATACGGCATCGACTTCTGGAAACCGGGCGCCGGCATCATCCACCAAGTCGCCCTCGAAAACTACGCCTTCCCCGGCGGCCTGATGATCGGCACCGACTCGCACACCGTCAACGCCGGCGGCCTCGGCATGCTCGCCATCGGTGTCGGCGGCGCTGACGCCGTTGACGCCATGGTCGGCCTCCCCTGGGAACTGAAATACCCCAAAATCATCGGCGTGAAACTCACCGGCAAGCTCAACGGCTTCGCCTCGCCCAAGGACATCATCCTCAAGCTCGCCGGCATCCTCACCGTCAAAGGCGGCACCAACTGCATCGTCGAATACTTCGGCGAAGGCGCCCGCTCGCTCTCCTGCACCGGTAAAGGCACCATCTGCAACATGGGCGCGGAAATCGGCGCCACCACCTCGACCTTCTCCTACGACGACTCGATGGCCCGCTACCTCCGCGCCACCGGCCGCGCTGAAGTCGCCGCCGCCGCCGACAAAGTCGCCAAATACCTCCAGTGCGACCCCGAGATCGAAGCCGATCCCGCCAAGTACTTCGACTCGGTCATCGAAATCGACCTGAACACCCTCAAGCCCCACTACAACGGCCCCTTCTCCCCCGACCGCGCCTTCGAAGTCGGCAACATGGCCGAATCGGTGAAAGAATTCGACTCGATCACCACCGTCAGCGCCGCCCTCATCGGCTCCTGCACCAACTCCTCCTTCGAAGACCTGTCCCGCGCCGCCAGCATCTGCCAGCAGGCTCTCGACAAAGGCATCGCCCCCAAGTGCAAGCTGATCATCAACCCCGGCTCCGAAGTGGTCCGCGCCACCGCCGAAGCCCACGGATTGATGGCCATCTTCGAGAAATTCGGCGCCGTCCTGATGACCAACGCTTGCGGCCCCTGCATCGGCATGTGGGACCGCGACGGTGCTTCCAAAGCCGAGAAGAACACCATCGTCCACTCCTTCAACCGCAACTTCAAGTCGCGCGCTGACGGCAACCCCAACACCCACGCCTTCGTCTCCTCGCCCGAAATGGCCGCCGTCGCCGCCATCTCCGGTTCGCTCCTCTTCGACCCCACCACCGACACCCTGACCAACGCCAAAGGCGAACAGGTCAAACTCGTCCTCCCCACCGGCGACGAGCTGCCCAAGAAAGGCTTCCACGCCGACGACCCCGGCTTCCAGGCCCCCGCCGCCGACGGCTCGGCGATCACCATCAGCATCAACCCCAGCTCCGACCGCCTGCAGAAGCTCGAGCCCTTCACCCTCTGGAACGGCCAGGACATCAAGGGCGCCGCTCTGCTGATCAAAGCCAAGGGCAAGTGCACCACCGACCACATCTCGATGGCCGGCCCCTGGCTCAAGTACCGCGGCCACCTCGAGAACATCTCCAACAACCTCCTGATCGGCGCCACCAACTTCGTCAACGGCGAAGCCAACAAGGTCAAGAACGAGATCACTGGCGAATTCGTCAAAGTCCCCGAAGCCGCCAAGGCCTACAAGGCCGCCGGTATCGGCTCCATCGTCTTCGGTGACGAGAACTACGGCGAAGGCTCCTCGCGCGAACACGCCGCCATGGAACCCCGCTTCCTCGGCGTCCACGCCGTGATGGTGAAATCCTTCGCCCGCATCCACGAGACCAACCTCAAGAAGCAGGGCATGCTCGCTCTCACCTTCGCCAACGCCGCCGACTACGACAAGGTCCAGGAAGGCGACAAGATCGACATCCTCGGCCTCGCCAGCTTCGCCCCTGGCAAGAACCTGAATGTCGTCCTCCACCACAAAGACGGCTCCTCCGAGACCATCGAAGCCAAGCACACCTACAACGATCAACAGATCGTCTGGTTCAAAGCCGGCTCCGCCCTCAACGAAATCAAGAAGAACTTCGCGGCCGCCGCAAAGACCGCCACCCACAAGTCCGGCTGCTGCTCGCACTGAGGTTTGACATGAAACTTGCGCCCCCTCCCATTTTTGTGAGGGGGCGCGTACTTTTAATGTTTTAATATTTAATATTTGGAGTGATTTTTATGAGCCTAGAAATTTCGTGTCCTCATTGCAATGCACAACTAGAGTTGACACTGGATTTACTGGGGATGAACCTCCCTTGTCCGAATTGCCAAAATATAATTCATGTACCTAAAGAAGCTGACAAGAAAAAACCAGCTGGTGATTTTATTGATCGTGATTTAGTTTCCAATCAAATACCCCGTAAAAATGCCATTAATCGTGGATCCCGTCGTACGGCTTCAATGCAAGTTGAAAGCCAAAAAAAATCCAAGAAGCTAATTCGAATTTTTATATTGGTAATAGCAATTGTAGCGATTGTGTATTTCATTCAACTTGCATTGCAAAAAAGTGTTGAGCGATCAAAAATGGCGGATGCTGTTGTGCAGATTAATAAGGGAATTCCTGAGCAAGTCGATGAAATGACTGTTTTTAAAGGCGCTACATTCGATGGTGATTTGCTGACGATGAATTATACGATCACCAAAAAATTGAGCCGTGTAGAACAGCGGGCTGCTCATTACAAGGCTATAGGTAAAGTTGAGGATGCATATGGGCGTGATATTCCATTGCTATTCAAGAATGGCTGGGATATCAAGGTTGTTTATTCTGATGAAAGCGACAAACACCTATTCACTGTTTATATTAGGGCGGAGGATTACCGAAAATACGACGAAGAACTTTACAAAGCGAGAGACCCATTCATGCCAACTCTAGAATTTCCTAATAAGCCATGGCATGTTGAGTGCGATAAAATGTATAGAGATATAAAAAATGATATCCAATAAATAAGGTATTATTCAGATGAAAATCAGAGCGGATCATTTTCGTTGAAATCCTCAGTGTAAATGGAGTTTAGTTAACCCAGAGTAGTGCTCACATGCTCATAATATCAAACGCAATCTTCGAACCAAAGAATACCATGACTTATCTTCTCCCCATCCTCCTTCTCCTCGCCCTTTTCACCCTGCTGGCCATCGGCTTTCAGAAGATCGGCTTCCTCCGCACCTGTCTGGCGACGCTGCTGGTCTTCCTCTTGGGCGGCCAGATGACGGCGGCGGTGTTTGCGCTGCTCGAGCTTCTCGATCACAACCGCATTCACGGCGATGCGGCGCTGTTTTTCTTCGTCACCCAGCTCTTGCTGCTCGGCACGGTGTGGCTGACGGTGAAGCTGCTGCCCTTCTTTAAGAATCGCGAGTGATGGCAAACAAGGGACGCCTGACGGCGGACCTCTGACCGCTGATTTCTGCCAGAACAAGGGACGCCTGACGGGGGACCTCTGATCTCTGACCTCTGCCAGAACAAGGGACGCCTGACGGCGGACTTCTGACCTCTGACAGAACAAAGGACGCCTGACGGCGGACTTCTGACCTCTGCCAGAACAAGGGACAGCTGACGGCGGACCTCTGATCTCAGTCAGGCGTCCGGCGTCAGCAATCAGGCGTCAGCAATCCGGCGTCAGCGGTCCGCGTCCGGCGTCCGGCGTCCGGCGTCCGGCGTCAGCCGTCCGGCGTCAGCGGTCAGGCGTCAGCCGTCCGGCGTCAGCGGTCAGGCGTCAGCGGTCAGGCGTCAGGCGTCAGACGTCAGGCGTCAGACGTCAGGCGTCCGGCGTCAGGCGTCAGCAGTCCGGCGTCAGCAGTCCGGCGTCAGCTCTCAGCCAACAAAACAAGGACTCCTGACGACTGACCGCTGACTGCTGATTTTTCATTTTTCTTCTTAGAAAAACTTGCAATCAGAGCAAAAATGTTTTAGCCTATCGCATGTCGATCACACCCAAAAAAGGAGGCTACTATGTCTTTGTCTACTTCCGGCGGCTATCGCCGCCTCGACAGCTTTCTCCTCGCCGGCGTCATCCAGTTGGCGACGCAGCGCTTCTGCCAACGCTTTCTCACCCGCGAGCTGGACCCGACGGGACGCCAATACGATCAGATGACGCAGGCGGCCCGTTCGGGAAAAATGAACATCATCGAGGGTTCCGATCGCTCCGGCACCTCGAAGGAAACCGAGATGAAACTCACTGATGTCGCCAAGGCCAGCCTCAGCGAACTTCGCGGCGATTACGAGAGTTGGCTGCTTCGTGGCGGCGAAGCGCCCTGGGCCATCGAGTCCCCTGAATCGCAACGACTCCGGCAAATCCAGCTCGTTCCCTTTCCACCTGGTGAAGATCTGGCCCGGCTCTCCTGCCTGCGGATTCTGGACCAGCAGGAACAGCTCCGCCCTTGGCTGGAACATGCCGATGATCGAGTCGTGGCCAACACCCTGCTCATCCTGATCGAACGCAACATCCGCTACCTCGTCCGGCAGATCGAGTCGCAGCATCGCGACTTCCTCACCAAGGGTGGCTTCCGCGAGCAATTGAGCCGCGAGCGCCAGTCGGAACGGAATCCCGCTCCGCCTCCCTGCCCACGCTGTCAAGCGCCGATGAGCTTGCGGCAAAGCCGACAAGGTCAAAATTTCTGGGGCTGCCCTCGCTATCCCGCCTGTCCGGGGAGCCGGCCGGAGTCGCCCATCCGCGATAAACTCTGAAACTATTGAATCCAGCGGGTGGAGCTGTTTTTCTTCGTCACCCAGCTCTTGCTGCTCGGCATGGTGTGGCTGACGGTGAAGCTGCTGCCCTTCTTCAAGAATCGCGAGTGAAGCTCCTCCACTGGGCTCGCCGGCATCCTGCCGGCTTGTTCTGCGTTCTGTTGCTCTCCACTGGGCTCGCCGGCATCCTGCCGGCTGAGTTTGGATCTTCCTTGGATGGGTGTTATGGAGAAATCGAAAGCGCATGCCCGCAGCCGGCAGGATGCCGACGAGCCCAGTGGGGAACGATAGCCATCAAACGACCAACGAAGAAGCCACAGCAATCTCTTGCAGTGGCTCTAAATGCTTACTAATCAGCTCTAAAGTGGTATACCCGAGTGGGTTCGAACCACCGACCTAAGGTTTCGGAAACCTTCGCTCTATCCAGCTGAGCTACGGGTACAGAATAGGCGCAGAAGATGCCCTCTGATCACCAAAAAACAAGCCTAGAGATCGAAATGCTGACTTTTTTAGTAACTCAATCTTGTCAGCGTCTTTTTATGATGATATGATGAATCAGTCACAAGGAGACTTCCATGGTCTGGCCCAAAATCAGCGAGCTCGCGGAAGCTGAGCGCCCAAGAGAAAAATTGATGCATGCGGGAGTCGCCACGCTCAGCGATGCGGAGTTACTCGGCATTATCCTCGGCTCGGGTTGCGCAGACACCTCCGCCGTCGAGCTTGGGCGCCAATTGATCGCTAACGCCGACCATCAACTCGGGCGGCTCGGTCGTTATGAGGTGGTTGAGCTGCGCCGGATCAAGGGCATCGGCGCGGCCAAAGCCTGTTCGCTGCGCGCCGTCTTTGAATTGGCTCGCCGTTTGGCGCGGGAGCTGCCCGTCGATCAAGCCCTGCTCAATGAACCGGCGACGGTGGCACGCCTGATTTTATCCCGTCTCGAAACTCCCGATCAAGAGGAGTTTCATGTCCTCCTCCTCGATACCCGCAACCGTTTTTTGCGCAGCGAAATGATCACGCGCGGCACGCTCGACCGCAGCAGCGTCCACCCCCGAGAAGTCTTCCGTCGCGCCATCCGCCACGACTGCGCCCGGATCATCGTCGCGCACAATCACCCCTCCGGTGATCCTTCCCCCTCGCCACAGGACCTGAAAGTGACGGAAGGCCTGATCGCGGCCGGGCAAGTGATGGGCGTCGAAGTCCTCGATCACATCATCGTCGGCTCCGCCGCACACGGCCCCTTGCGCTACTGCAGTCTGAGAGAAGAAGGACGCTTGGTGTTTTGATCCAGCGCTGCGCCCTGCCGTGTCGCGGCGATCGACCTTGACGGGTCAATCCGCGGTCAAAAAGCTTTCAGGAGCACTCAATCGATCTCATCACCCTGGAGGTAATAGCCTTCGGCAAAAGAGATGATCGAGTCAATCGGGCCAGTGGGATTTTCCTCACATTCAGGAGCAAAAAATCCGATACCGAGCTTGAATGAAGTGCACCCGGCAGAGTCGTATTCGAGCTCGGGATCGAGCTCTTCGAGCGCCGCTGCGAGCTCCGCAAAACCAAGCTTGAAGCAGTCGCGGCCTTCCCAGATGACGAGGGATTTGCGATTAAACACCGCGGCTTCGAGGCTGCCATCGGGACGGTAGAACAGGGTGACGCCGAGGCGATCGTAGTCTTCTCCAGGCTGGCCTTGATCAGGACCTTCCTTGAGGATCTTGGGAATGGCTTTAAGGACGAGTCGGAGCTCGTCGCTCTTCATTCCCAGTTTCACCGGATGGGCGCCGATGCCCGCTTCGAGTTCGAATTTCATGGTCTTTTTCCAGAATCAGAATTTAGGGTAAAGGCGGCACAGGGTGTGCTCGGCATCAATGCCGGGCCAGGCTGCGACAGGGAGCAAAAGCAGGGCAAGAGGCTGACCTGGAACCGGGAATTCGACCCGGATCTCGAAGCGGCCATCGCAGAGCGCATTGATAGCCTTCAGGTCATCCGGGAGGAAGCCAGTCAGTTGCAGCGCCGAGGGATCCAGTCCTTGACGGCTGAGCTCGGCTTTCACCACTTCGGGATCGGCCGGGCAGATCCGTCCGGGAAGCTGCGTCGCGACCAAGGGCCATGCCGACAAGGGCAAGGTATGAGGCAGGACAGGAGTGGGGGCCCCGGCAACAACAAAGAGCGATTCGAGCGCCGGGCCCGGCAACATCGGCTCACTGCAGTCCGGCTTTTTCCCTTGGCTAGGAGAACAAGAGGCGCCGCAAACCGGGTTACAGGGGAGATTGCGGGAAAATCGAAGAGCAAAAACGACAATCCCGGCAATCACCAGGGTGGCGATCAACAAGGGAAGGTAGTCAATCATCGAATCTTCATCCGGCTGCCTTTGACTAGATCCATGAATTCACTGCGGGTTTTTTCCTTGTCCTTGAAGACGCCGAGCACGGTCGAGGTGGTCATCTGCGCTGCGTGCTTCTGGACGCCGCGCATGCTCATACACATGTGGTGGCCATCGATAACGACGCCGACGCCGTGGGGATCGAGGACGTCCATCAGGGTCTGGGCGATCTGCTGGGTCATTGCTTCCTGAACTTGGAGGCGACGGGCAAACATGTCGACAATGCGCGGGATCTTCGACAATCCGACGACTTTATTGCGCGGGATGTAGGCGATGTGGGCCTGGCCGAAGAAGGGGAGCATGTGGTGTTCGCAGAGAGAGTAGAATTCAATGTTGGTGACCAAGACCATCTCGGAGTAATCGACGGTGAACATTGCGTCGTTGATGATGTCTTTGATGTTCATCGAGTAGCCGGTGGTCAGCTCCTTGAACATCTTGGCGACGCGGTGCGGTGTGCGCTGCAGACCTTCGCGGGAAGGATCCTCACCGATGTGATGGAGGATATCGGTGACGGCTTGTTCGACCTTGGCATTATCGGGCATGGACTTCTCCTAGAATTGTTAGCCCCCCAATATGAGCCAATCTCGTCTGCAAGCAATGGCGGATGAGACTTGAGGGCAAGCAAAATCCCCCGCCTTTGCAGGCGGGGGATTGGGCAGAGAAACTCTTCAGATCACTTGCTGATGATCTTGGCGAGGTCAAGGCACTTGTTGGAGTAGCCCATCTCGTTGTCGTACCAAGCGATGACCTTGACGAAGGTACCGTCGAGGGCGATGCCGGCCTTGGCGTCGAAGATCGAGGTCAGGGTGCAGCCGCGGAAGTCAGTAGCGACGACTTCATCGTTGGTGTAGCCGAGGATGCCCTTGAGGGTGGTTTCCGAGGCTTCTTTCATGGCGGCGCAGATGGCTTCGTACTTGGTTTCGGTGTTCAGTTCGACGACGAGGTCGACGACCGAGACGTCCGAAGTGGGGACGCGGAAGGACATGCCGGTGAGCTTGCCGTTGAGGGCGGGGATGACCTTGCCGACGGCCTTGGCGGCGCCGGTGGACGAGGGGATGATGTTCTCGAGGATGCCGCGTCCGCCGCGCCAGTCTTTCGACGAGGGGCCGTCAACGGTTTTCTGAGTCGCGGTGGCGGCGTGAACGGTGGTCATGAGACCGCGCTTGATGCCGAACTTGTCGTTCAGAACCTTGGCGATGGGAGCCAAGCAGTTGGTGGTGCAGGAGGCGTTCGAGACGACGTCCTGGCCCTTGTAGGAGTCAGTGTTGACGCCGACGACGAACATCGGGGTCTCGTCTTTCGAGGGGGCGGAGATGATGACTTTCTTGGCGCCAGCGGTGATGTGCTTACGGGCACCAGCGTCGTCGAGGAAGAAACCGGTGGATTCGATAACGACGTCAGCGCCGATTTCGTTCCATTTCAGGTTGACGGGGTCTTTCTCGGCGGTGCAGCGGATGGCTTTGCCGTTGACGATGAGGGTGTTGTTTTCGACTTTGATGTCGCCCTTGAAGTTGCCGTGAACCGAGTCGTACTTGAGCATGTAGGCGAGGTAATCGACATCGAGGAGGTCGTTGATGCCGACGATTTCGACGTCACCACGGGTGATGGCGGCGCGAAAAACGTTGCGGCCGATGCGGCCGAAGCCATTGATACCAACTTTGATAGCCATGTTATGTCCTTGGGTTTTCTTGGGGTTGCGGAAAGCGCGCACAAAATAACTCTGAATCTGTTTTTGGACAGGGTTAGTGACAGAGATCCGAAGGGCTTGAGGACTGAATTTGGATCATTTCGATCCCGAGAGATATTCCGGCGCCGACTCGCTGGTGCTGCGACCTTCCTTGTTCCAGCGGCGGTGCATCCAGATCCACTGCTCAGGGAATTCCCGCAGTTGCCTCTCGAAGCAGTCCTGCATCATCTGGGTGGCGAGGGGGACAAACTGGTCCTGCGGCAAGTCCCGCGGCAGCTCGAATTCCGGTTGGATCACCGTCATATGGCGGCCATCGGGGCGGCGGTGAGCGAAGATGGCGATGACCGGAATTTTCAGGCGATAAGCGAGAATCGCGGGAGAGGCGAAAGTGCTGGCGGGTTTACCGAAGAGGGTGGCGAAGACGCCTTCCTTGCGAGCTGACCGCTGATCGAGCACAAAAGCCACCGCATGGCCATCGCGGAAGAGGCGAATGATCTGCTTGCTGGAATCTTCCTTGATCATCGAATTCACCCCGTATTGACCGCGGATGCGATGATAGAGTTTGGCATCGTCGATGTTGCGCAGGTGCTTGACGATGACGCTGGTCTTGATGCCTCTGGTGGCTAGGGACGACAGGCACATCTCCCAGTTACCGGTGTGGGCGCTGATGACGATGACGCCTCTACCAGTTTTATTAACCCGGTCAAGATGCTCAAAACCGACCAGCTCGGTTTCGGCAAGGATGCCTTCTTTGCCAAGGCGCGGTAGACGAAGGATCTCCAAAGTCGTCATGGCGAAGTGACGGTAGACGCGAGGCAAGAGGTCCTTCGCTTTTTCCTCGCCAAAGGCCAATGTGAGATTGCTTTTGACGATGGCATGCCGGAAACGGATCAGACGCAGAAAAAGCCCCCCGAGCCAAGAAAGAAAACCATGGCAAGCACGCGGCACGAGTGAGCCGAAAAAGAAAACCGTGTCAACGATGAAGAAGGGGAGTCGCAGAAAGAAGCTTCCTTAGGGAATTATGGATAATCGCGATTTGCAGGTGTTCGCCGCGAACGATAGGGCCCCTAGGTGAAGCGTCAATGCTCCTGCCGATCTTCTCCGCCAGTCCACGTCTAGCTCACCAGCATCCTACAAAGGCAGGAGGAATCCCCGGGAATTCCTTGTAAGTGAGCTAGCCTTGAACTACATTGCCGACGATTCCTGACCTTCCATCAAGACAGCCTTTCAAGGAGCAAGTGTCCATGGCTAGTACGACCTTTAACTGCCCGCAATGCGGCGCCTTGGCCATGAAAGGCCAGGTGCGTTGTGAGAAATGTGATGAACCGATGTGCGTGGGCTTGCTGCGCAGCAATGGCACGGGCGTCCTTCCGAGTGAGTTCATCATCGGGCTCTTGCCGCATGAAACTCTCGCCGGCAGCGGCGCGGTTTGTGACATCACTCTCCCGACTCCCGGCCTTGGCTCGGTCCATTTAAAGCTGTTTCCGGGCAAAGACGGACTGATGGTGGAGGCCTTGGAAGGCATGAAATGCCATCTCGCCGGCCACCCCCTTGCCCGCGGCACCCGCCAGAGAGTCTCTGACGGCGCCGTCCTGAGCATCGGCGATGAAGAGTTTCGCTATCAGCACCTGATGCTCAGCCAAGCTCAGTTTGCCAGCATTTCCGACGCCGCCCGCAGCCAGCTCCGCAACGACAAAATCAACGCCATCCACCCCTCCCCGGGCCTGCTGATGTCGCTGATGGCAGCCCAGAACGAATTGATCGCCTGCCGCAGCCAACGCGATTTGCTCAGCACCGTTGTCAGCTGGCTCCTCCCCCTGAGCGGTCTCGAGCGTGGTTACGCCTTCCTGGTCGAAACCAATGATGACCAGCTCAACCTCAAAGAAATCTGCTCACAGCGCTCCGGCGGCGGCGAATTCTCTGACAAGCAGTTCAGCATCAGCCGCGGCATTGTCAGCCGCTGCCTCGAAAGCAACGGCTCGGTCATCGTCGATGAAGCCGATGAACGCCAGACCACCCACTCGATGCGCGACATGAAAATCCGCTCCGTCATCTGTCTGCCGCTGATGGTCGATGGCGAACTGATGGGCATCGTCTACGCCGACAAGATGCTGGCCACCCACCGCATCCCCACGCCGCTACGTACCACCCTGCAGCAACTCTGCCGCTTTGCCGCGCTCAACCTTGAGCGCTGCCGCTATATCGAAAACGTCAAAGACACTTGCAAGCAGTACGACAGCTACCTGAAATCGGTACAGTTGGAGATCGCCACCATCGGCGAAAACCTGGAAGTCATCTCCCAGGCTTGCGCCAAAGCCGATGACAGCCAGAGCCTCGCCAATGTCGCCTCCTACGTCCAGAACGAAGCCGGCAACTTGGAACGACTGTCAGGAGCTCTTCGTGCCGCCGGTTCTTGAAACCCTCTACCTGCTCAAATATCACGACAACAGCTGGCCACTGGTCCGCCTCGAAATGCGCGCCCGCTTCGGCTTTGAACCGCCACCCGGTAAACGCATGTATTTACTGGCTTCCTCTCCTCAGGACATCACCCACTCGGCCTGCATCGAAAAAGCCGTCGAGCTGATCGCCCGCGCTCCGGATATCGCCAGCCTCGGCGCCCTTCTGACCGAGCGCCTAGCGCGAGTCGAAGAAGCCATGGTCGACATGCGGTCCATCGGCCACGAACCGTCGCCGAGCACCCCAGATCTGTACCAACTCCTGCCCTTCATCAAAGGCACTTTTGAGCTGAAAAATCCGAAAGTTCGCTTCCTCCTCACCCGCACCAGCGAGGAATGGCTCTTCGGCCGCATCGTCAACGAAGCCAGCAAGAAATGGACGGTGCACAGCCGCAAACCCAAAACCTTCTCCAGCGCCCTCGAAGCGCAGTTCGCCCGCTTCTGCCTGAACGCCCTCGCCCCGCACGGCAAGGAGCTGCTCGATGCCGGCTGCGGCTCCGGCTCGGTCCTGGTCGAAGCCGCCGATATGGGCTTCCGCGCCACCGGCATCGACCTGCAAGCCTCGGCCATCGGCATGAGTCGCGCCAACCTCGAACACTTCGGCTACATCGCCGATCTCAAAATCGCCGACGTCCGGGAATGGAAACAAAGCACCGAACTGGCCTTCGTCGATTTCCCCTACGGCTACCGCTGCGCCCGCGATCGCGACGGCGAACTGGCGATGGCACGCGCCCTCGCCGCCATCACCACCAAAGCCGCCATTTTCATCTGCGGCGAAGAAATGAGCGACGACATCCGCAGCGCCGGCTGGGACATCCTCGACGCCGCCACCATGCCCTTTGTCAATGTGACTCGCCATGTCCTCCTCGCCACACCCCGACGCTGAGCCCAAGCTCGCCACCGTGGCCCGGGCCAGAACCCCCTTCCGGGAGAAGTTCGCCATCCCGCGCCAAGCTGCATTGCTGCAGCACACCCGCGCCTCTTTCGACTTCAGCGATCCGCACCACGCCCGCGAAGCCCTACGCGGACTCGAAGCCTTCTCCCACCTCTGGGTCATCTCGTGGATGCACCTCGCCGAAGACCGCGGCCCTAGCGTCCGTCCGCCCCGCCTCGGCGGCAACACCCGCATCGGCGTCTGGGCCTGCCGCAGCCCCTTCCGTCCCAACCCCATCGGCCTCTCCCTCTGCCGCATCATCCGTGTGGACGCCGACAAAGGCATTCTTGAAGTCGCCGGACTCGACCTCGTCGACGGCTCTCCAATTATCGATTTAAAGCCCTTTATTCCCTACGCCGACAGCGCACCCGAAGCCAATGGCGCTTGGACGAGCGAAGGCGGCCCCAAGGCCTTAAAAGTGGCGTTTTCAGTCGAGGCCGAAGCCGTTGTCCGCGCCAGCCGTATTCCTGATCTCCTCGCCAGCTTAAGGGAAATCCTCGGCCAGGATCCGCGGCCGGCTTATCACGACGATCCCGAACGGATTTACGGCGTCGGCCTCTACGACTGGAACATCCGCTTTCAGGTCAAGGGGGAGGAATTACTGGTGATCGAGATGCTGAAGCTGGGCGTCTGAGAGTCACAAAATCATGGTTTGTAGTACCGGCTTCAGCCGGGTGTTGAGCTCAAGCTGCGTGAGTGAAGAACGGGAAACCACCGGCTGAAGCCGGGACTACATACTTGAGCTCACTGGAAGTCTGAAGTCAGATCTCGCCGAAGCCAGTATCGAAGAGATCGGCCAAAGCGGCCAAAGCTTGTTCTTCGTCGGGACCCTCGGTGATCAGGGTCATGACCGTCCCTTTCGAGGCGGCGAGAGTCATGATGTTGAGGATGTTGCGGGCATTGACTTTGCTGCCGTTTTTCTCGATCCAGAACTGCGATTGGAAAGTGGCGGCTTTGCGGACGATCATGGCCGAAGGACGGGCATGAATACCGAGAGGATTGATGACGGTGACCGAGCGGGACTTCATCCTTGGCCTCCAATCAGTTTCAGCCCGAGGGCTTGCCACAAGGCTTGTTGAGCTTTGTCTTCGCTCGCGAGGAGAACGGTTTTACGACGAGAAGACTCGCCGCTGATCAATTGCACTTTCGAGCGGGAAATCGAGAAGAGTTCGCCGATCCACACTAGTAAAGCGGCATTGGCCTTGCCATCGACCGGAGGTGCCGCGATCTTGACCTTCATGGCATCGCCATGGAGACCATCGACCTGAAAACAACGGGCACCGGGCTGCACGTGTAAGTGCAGCCTGAGACCTTTGTCTGTCAGTTCAAGTGCTGGCATTTGCCGGTTCCAGGTTTCCAGGGGTGTCAGGGGCATCGGTTTTTACGGCCGGTGAATCAGGAGTAAAAATCACGAGAGGAGCTTTCTCTTCTTTAACCTTAGCCGCGAAACCAAGGACCTCACGGACCTCGTCAGCGTTGAGAGTTTCTTTTTCAAGAAGCAGTGTGGCCAGTTTATCCATGCCTTCACGATAAGTGGTCAGGATATCGCGGCCGCGTTGCATCTGTTGATCGAGAATGAGCTGAACCTCTTCATCGATGATGCGAGCCGTGACATCGGAGAAGTCTTTCGACAGGCGGTTTTCGCCTTGATCGTCGAAATAGCGGAAGCCGAGGCGAGCCGACATGCCCCAGTCACAGATCATCTTGCGAGCAATGGCAGTGGCTTGGCGGATGTCGCCAGCCGCGCCGTTGGTGAAGTCGCCAAAGACCATTTCTTCCGCCAAGCGGCCGCCAGTGGCGACGCAGATCGAATCGAGCAACTCGTTGCGGGTGCGGGAATACTTGTCTTCGTCAGGGAGGAAGAAGGTGGCGCCAAGAGCTTGGCCGCGGGGCACGATGGTGACCTTGTGTAAGGGCGTGGCGTGGTCACAGCAAAGCGAGATGATGGTGTGGCCGGCTTCGTGATACGCGGTGTTGCGGAGTTCTTTTTGCGACATCCGCATCGAGCGACGTTCACGACCCCAGCGAACCTTGTCGCGAGCTTCTTCAAGCTCGGCGGCAGAAACTGCTTTCAGGCTACGACGAGCGGAAATCAGGGCGGCTTCGTTGATCAAGCTGGAGAGATCGGCACCGGAGAAACCGGGGGTGCCCTTGGCGGTGGTTTCGAGGTCGCAGCTGGCGTCCATCTTGACCTTGCGGGCGTGCACCTTGAGGATTTGAAGACGGCCATTGGCATCGGGCAGATCGACGCTGATGCGGCGGTCGAAACGACCGGGACGCAAGAGAGCCGCATCAAGGACGTCGGCGCGGTTGGTGGCGGCGAGAACGATGACCGAGGAATTGGCCTCAAAACCGTCCATTTCTACCAAGAGGGCATTGAGGGTCTGTTCGCGTTCGTCATGACCACCGCCAACACCGCCATTATTACGGGCGCGACCGACCGCGTCGATTTCGTCGATGAAGAGGATGCAGGGCTGACTCTTCTTCGCTTGTTCAAACAGATCGCGAACGCGGCTAGCGCCGACACCGACGAACATTTCGACAAAGTCCGAACCGGAGATGGAGTAAAAAGGCACGCCAGCTTCGCCGGCGATAGCGCGGGCCAAAAGAGTCTTGCCGGTGCCGGGAGGGCCGACCATCAAGCAGCCTTTAGGCAAGCGACCGCCGAGATTGCGGTATTTCGCGGGCTCGCGCAGGAAGTCGACGATTTCCTCAACTTCCGAGCGGGCTTCGTCAATACCGGCAACATCCTTGAAGGTCACCTTGTCGGCATTAGGAGTGATCAGGCGGGCACGGGACTTACCGAACTGCATGGCGCCTTTGCCGGCGTTGCGGATCTGGCGGGCGAAGAGGAAGTAGAAAAGTACACCGATGAGAAGAAGCGGCAGAACGAAATTGAGAAGGATGGCCGTGAAACCATCTTGCCGAGTGACGCTGAATCGAATTCCTTTCTCTTCCAAAAGCTGTGCAAGGCGCTCAGGACCGACAATCGCAATCTTTTCCCATTTATCCTTTTGATCCTTGTCTTTTGTCAGACGATATTCGACCTGAACATAGGTGCCACCTTCAGCGTAAAAGCGAACTTCATCGACTTCGCCGGCATTGATTTTGGTCATGAATTCCGGCTGCGACAAGACCTTGCTGGCCGCTGCCGTTTCCTGCTTGTTGCTAACAACAACCAACAAGACAATGACGCCGATGACCAGCAGCCACCAGAACCAAGCCTGGAAGGAGCCACCTTGTTTTTCGCCGCGGCCTTCGCCGTTTTGATCGTCGCCGTCATTACTCATGAGTAGGATTCATTACTTTAATTTTTTGATTAGGAAAACCGCGAGAACCACCACAATGATCACCAGAACGCCGATTAAAACGTAGAAGAGGATCTTGACCTTCGAGTCTTCGCCGCTACCCGAAGCAGCTTTCGACGCTCCGTAAATGTTGCCCATCTTGGCATCGTTAGGCGCATAAACCGTGTGATCCAGATCTTGAATGTTGATCTTGGTTTGGGTCGTGGTCTGGGTCGTGGCGTTGGCTTTGTCTTCGCAGTCGAAGAGCATTTCGACGCCGCCAACTTGCAGGATGTCGCTGTTGTTTAAAGCCTGCTCGGTGATCCGAACGCCGTTGACACGGGTGCCGTTGGTCGAATTGCAGTCGCGAGCCGTGTAGCCGACGTCGGTTTTGATCAATTCTGCGTGATAGGAGCTGATGGTGCCGTCCGGAATACAGACGTCACGCTCTTCCGAGCGACCAATGGAATAGAGGTCTTTGGTCAGTTCGAAGCTTTTGCCGCGCATGACTTCAGACAAGATGATGACTTTCGGGACGGGCATGATTTACATCCTTCGGCTTACGATTTTACCGGACGCACCGGATCGACTCAATATAACCGGGCTGCGCTGAGCGCAAAGTCATTTTGACGGTACTGGCACGATAATTTCCAGCTTATCCACAGGAATCTGCACGGCAGGGTAGCGTTGGTGCAGTTCTTTCTCCAATCCGGCCACTTCTTCCGCCTTGTTCAAAGCCTTCGCCGCCGCCCGCGCTGCCAGCAAAGCTCGCGGTGTCCACCAGGGATGACTCCGGGTCACCCAAGCCCGCGCCGCCAGACGCATGACTTCAGCGTGTTCGCCGCGGCCCGCCCGGATCTCTGCCAGAAGAGTCGCGGCGGCGCAGACATCATCGTCGTCCTCGGGAGCCAAGGCCAAGGCCTCGGTCAATAACTGCATGGAGCGCTCGGCATCCCGGTTCGCCGCGATTCCTGCGGCGACCAGCGCCGCCGCCCGTCGGCCACGATCGGCACCAGCAAGATCCAAGGCCTTCGCCGCCTCGGCTGCCGCTTCCTCCCACTTCTCCTCGCGAGCGGCCTGACGCGCCCGGCCGGAAGCTGCCGCGCTGCGCATGGCCGCCTCCGGCGCATCCGCCAATTCCGCATACAGCTGGGCCGCCACCTGGCCGCGCCCCCAGGTCTCCAATAAACGCGCAAAAACCTCTTTGCGCGGACCGTCAAAACCATAGGCCGGACGCAAGCCCGAGGTCACCAGTTCCGCCGCCGATTCCGCCGCTTTTTCGTTTTGACGTAGATCCATCCGCGCCATCGATTGCAGCAGCAAGGCATCACCACGTCTCTCAGGCGGCAGAGTCACGTCCCCCAAGGCCCGGTCAATCTTTTCCAAGCAAAGGGCCGCTTCATGCCGCTGGAAACGCAGGCGCCCCTCGAGCACATCGAGACAGGCCAAGCGCGCCGGATCGGCTCCGACACGAGTCTGCGCCATGATCGCAAACGCCTGATCGCTGTGATCATCGGCCGCCAAGGTTTCAATCAAGGAGCAGGCGACGTCGAAACGCCGCGGCTCCTCGCGGCATCTTTCCAGCCAGCCGGCGTAGATGACCGAGGCGCGGCCATTCTGACCGGCGCGGCGCAAAGCCAGAGCCTCCTCCAGCTCGGCATCGTTGCGCGCTGCAGGCGCCCGAGCCGAGAGGATGTGCCAGGCGGCAGCCGCTTTGTCGTGCTGCCCCAGACGCCCGCGCTCACTCGCCAAAAGCCGCGCCGCCGCTTCCGAGGAGGGCCATTCGGGGGGCGCCTCCCGCAAGGCCAAATCCAACAACTCGTCCGCCCGCGTATCACGCTTCAAAGCCACGGCGCTGCGTGCCATCGCCAAAGCCGCATCGCTGCGCACCGAGGGGTTGACCCCCGGGCCCAGCAAGGGCTGCCCCAGCTTCAGGCATTCCTCGTGCCGCTGCAAACGCACCAGACAAAGCAGTTGCTGGGACACCGCCGCCGCCACCTGCTGAGAAGCAGGCTCGGCCGCAGCCGACTGAAAAGCCGCCAAAGCTTCTTCGTCCCGTTGCAAAGCATAACAAGACAAGCCCACCAACATGTATCGATCGGCTCCCGCCCCTCCGGTGAGACTGCGTCCGTCCTCTAAAAGCTTTAAGGCCTCCGCCGAGCGCCCGAGAGTCAACAAAGCGCGACCCGCTGCCAAGGCCGCTTCCGGCAATTGCTTCGCCTCCGGCAAACTGCTCTTGAACGCTTGGTAGAGATCGACCACGCCATTGCTGTCGCCCCCCACAGTCTTCACTTCCAGGCACCGCAGCCAAGCAGCCTCACGCAGATCCGGAGGCGCCCCCGAAGCTTCCGCGACGCGACGGAAAAAGCCGAGAGATTCCTGATATTTCTTGCTGCCGCGTAAGTCCTCGCCGTGGACGAAACTGGCAAAGCAGCGAACCAGACTGGATGCGTCCCATGGCAACGCCGCTAGTTCCGCAAATATTGCCGCCGCTTCGTCGCGTCTCTTCTCGGCCAGGAGAATCCTCGCGCTCTCATAACGACCACTCTCCCAAAGCGCACCGTCCTCAACCTTGCGATCCAATCCCGCCAAGGCAGCCAAAGCTTCATTGCGTTTGCCCAGTTGCGCCAAGGTCATGCCGATCCGCAAACGCGCCTTCTCCCGCAATCCGGCATCTTTCTCCAGTTTGACATAACGCTCGAGAAACTCCTTCGACACCACCGCCGATTTCTTCTTGTCGGCACAGTCGGCCAATCTCAATAAAACCTTGCCGCGGCGAATCTCTTCGACGCCATCCCGATCCAAAGCCCGATATTCCGCCTCCGCATCATCGTAAAAACCACGACGGAACAAACCCTCCGCCATCGCCCATTGCTCCTCCACCGGCACTAGAGAAACCAAGGGCAGAGGAGATGGCAGCGTCGACAAAGCTTTGGCATCCGCGACAGGGCTCAGTTTTGCGGCATCCGCGACAGGGCTCAGTTTTGCGACATCCGCGACAGGGCTCAGTTTTGCGGCATCCGCCGCCGGGTCGGCCACCTGGGACCATAAAGGCGTGGCTAAAATCATCAGCACAGCGGAAGCTTCTTTCATCTCTGAATCCCTTTCCTGTTCTAGATTCGCTTGCCTAAAAACCGGTTAAACTGCTTAAGCGATTTAAACTGCGTCCCACCCCCCTTCACTTCTCGATCGGCAAGGTGGCAATCCGGACATTCTCCAGCCCGTTTTTCTGGCAGAGGTCAAAGACCGTGACAAAATAGCGATGGGGCGCTTCCGCATCGGCGCGGATGATCACCGGCTGAGCACGATCGTAGGAAGCCACAGCCCGCAACATCAAATCGAGCGAGCTCGGATTTTTGTCGACGCCGTTGATGATGAAACGCCCGCCTCGCGTGACGTTGACGATCAGCTCTGCCGGTGCCCGATCGGCATTTTTACCTGAAGTCGCCTTCGGCACCACCACTTCGAGATTGCGCTCGTATTCCTTGTAGATCCACATCGTCATGAAGAAAATGATGAGAACGAAAAACAAGTCGGCCATGGGAGTGAGCTGAAAGCCCACTTCTTCGCGATTCTGGCGGCGGCGGAAGTCCATCGCGTCCTCAGCGGCGACAGAGGATGCGGACGACCCGGCCGGCGCGCGTCTGCAGCACCGAGACCGCCGCATCGCAACGGTGACGCATCACCGCGTAGAGAATCATTGCCAACACGCCGAGGACGATACCGCCCGCCGTGGTGATCAAAGCCTTGGCGACACCGCCGGCCAGCAAGACCGGCTTGACCTTTTCAATGTCGGACTGTACCCCGGCAAAAGCCTCGCGCATGCCGACCACGGTCCCGAGAAGACCGATCATCGGCGCCACCACCGCAATATCCAGCAACCAACGCACTTTCGAGCCCAAGGCCGCAGCTTGCACCGAGCCTTCCGACTCCGCCGCATCGCGCATGGCAATCACATCTTCGCCGCCAGCCACAGCTTCTTCCGTCGCCGCCGCCACCACCGCCGTTGCGGGGCATTCCACCGTCGCACAGACACGATGCAAACCCTGGTGATCCTTGCTTCTTGCCAATTTCTCCATCTCCTCCATCACCGCTTTCGGCGCCACCGTTTCCGGCCGGATGTTGAGATACAGGTAGACAAACAAGGTGACGCAAAGCACCGACATGACGATCAGGATGATCAGCGTCGTGCCGCCTTGCACCAGCAACTGGCGCAACACTGAACCCTGAGTCTCAGCCACAACAGCAAAGATGAAACCAGACATCTGTTTCTCCCTAGAAATTCTTGCAAGACCCCGAAGATAGTGCCAGTCGCGATTTTGCCTCGGCCTTATCCAAAGCGTGTCCTGTCGGCATCGACTTTCGCCCTCTTGCACTTGCCATCTGCCGCCGCCGCCCTAGCTTTCGCGACAACCGGAGCCCCCTCAGATGAAATTCCATGTCCCCCTGAAACGTGTCGTCGATGATTCCTACGACATCGCCATCGGCCGCGGCCTCTTCGCCACCATGGCCCACGACGTCGCCCATGGCATCCTCCCCGGCGCCAACCGCATCGCTCTCGTCGCCGACGAAAAAGTCGCCAGCCTCTACGCCCACGAAGCTCTGCAGGCACTCAATGCCGCCGGAGTCCACAAGGTCACCCTCTTCACCTTCCCCGCCGGCGAAATCTACAAGACCCGCGAGACCAAGGCCAAGCTCGAAGACGACATGCTCGCCGCCGGCTTCAACCGCGACTCCGGCCTCATCGCCCTCGGCGGCGGCGTCGTCAGCGACCTCGCCGGTTTCACCGCCGGCACCTTCGGCCGCGGCATCCCCTTCCTCACCTACTCCACCACCCTGCTCTCCGCCGCAGACGCCTCAGTCGGCGGTAAAACCGCCGTCGACACCCCTGCCGCCACCAACCTCATCGGCCTCTTCAATCAGCCGCGCAAGGTCTACATCGACATCGATACCTGGAAGACCCTGCCCGCCCGTGAAATCCGCAGCGGCCTCGCCGAGACGATCAAACACGCCTGCCTCGCCGATGCCGACTTCTTCCTCTGGCTGGAGAAGCATATCGCCGACATCGCCTCGCCCAAAACCTGCTCCCTCGACGCCGCCGCCTGCGAACACATCGCCTGGAAGAACTGCGAGATCAAGCAGTCCGTCGTCGTCCGTGACGAACGCGAATCCAACCTCCGCCAGGTTCTCAACCTCGGTCACACTGCCGGACGCGCCCTCGAAACCCTGATGGGCTACGAACTCCTCCACGGCGAATGCGTCGCCATCGGCCTCGCCGTCCAATGCGCCATCGCTCGCCAACTCGGACTGATCAGCGTTGACGACGAAAAACGCGTCATCGCCCTGCTCAAAGCCTGCGGCCTACCGAGCCGCGTCCCCGAACGCATCCCGGTCGCCGAACTGGTCGCCAAGATGCACACCGACAAGAAAAGCCGCAGCGGCCGCATCCGCTTCGTCCTCATGCACGGCATCGGCCACATGAAGGAATTCGACGGCGGCAGCTACTCCATCGCCCTCGAGGAAAGCTTCCTCGAAGAGGTCATCGGCTCGATGTGAATTACAGGGGTTCTAAGGGGTGTAAGGGTTGCAGGGGGTTTATGGGCGCGAAGGACGATCCGCCTTAGTGCCTTCCTCAAATTCCTTGCGCTCCTCATAGCCCTTACAACCCATAAAACCCTTACAACCCATAAAACCCATGACAATCAGCGGCTGCTTGCGCAAAATGTCCGTCAGTCACGGCGCCGACGACGCCGTCGACTACACTCTCGAATTGTGCAAACCCGGCAGCAAGACCGACGAGGTGACCGCCAGCTTGCCGATGAACGCCTTGCTCGGCCGCGAAATCCGCCTTCGCCCGAGCGGCAAGATCTTCTGCGTCAACTGCGGCAAGGGCACGAAAAAGAGCTTCTCCGACGGCTACTGCTGGCGTTGCTTCAGCACTCTCGCCGAGACCGATATGTGCATTATGAAGCCGCACACCTGCCACTTCGACAAAGGCACCTGCCGCGACCCCGATTGGGGCCTGAAACACTGCTTCCAGGAACACGCCCTCTACCTCGCCCGCAGCTCCGGCCTAAAGGTCGGCATCACCCGCGGCACCCAGGTCCCCACCCGCTTCATCGACCAAGGGGCCAGCGAAGCCTTGATCATCGGCCTCTTTCCCTCGCGCAAAGAAGTCGGCGAGGCCGAGTTCGCCATCTCCCAGGAAATGAGCGACAAGACCAACTGGAAACGCATGCTGGTCAATGAGACTTGCGACACCCCCTTCGACCAGTGCCTAAGCCACGCTCGGTCGCTGCTGAATCCGACTCAACAAGAGCACTTATTGCCCTCCGGCCGCCTGCTTCGTTTCGCCTACCCGCACCTGAGCTGGCCGAGCAAAATCTCGAACTCCTTCAATTTCGAAAAATCCCCCCTCATCCATTCGCCTCTGATCGGCATCCGGGGTCAATACCTGATCTTCGAAGCCGGAGTCCTCAACATCCGCTCGCAATCGGGTTATGAGGTCGAGATCGAAGTGGAGTGAGACTGATCAAAAACAAGGAGGCTTTATGAACTCACATACTGGCAATTCGAATTGCAAGCTAAAGAAATGGCTTCTCGCATTTCTGCTGTCGCTCAGCCCATGCCTTCTATCCCAAACACCTGCAAATAAAAAAGATAATCCTGACGAGCTTCGGGCAAAATTAATAGCCGAATATTTAAACGGCGATGCCGTATCGAAGGTTTTTGCGCAAGCTGAACTTTGTCGAATCCGGCCAAAGATTCAAGATTATTTGATCGACCACCTTAATGATAAGGACAAGAATATCGCGGATTTGTGTAAACAAATTCTGACCTACGACAACCCCCGTTGTCAATTTATTTTTGATCAAGATATACCAAACTTTGAACTCAATAATGAATATTTTAATCTAGCCATCTCAAAGCTTATTAAATCTGCCAGAAGTATTGATCCAGAGAAGCGTGGTTTGAGTTATTTCATAGTTCAAGACATTTCGGACAAATCACCGAAAATAACTATGGAAAAACAAAGCCATTCATTCGTTAAATTATTGAGGTCAATTCTCAGTAATACCGATATGCGTTTCTTAATCCACAATGACACTCTAGAAATCTATAGCATACAGATGCCTAGAGAAGAAAATATTAATGAAAAAATATTCCTTGAAGTGAAAGAGAAGATTAAGATTTTAATTTCGACCCAAAACGCGGCGGATCAAACACCTGACAAGTGGATAGAAGAAAACCGAGATAAAATCCAAGATTATTTATATATGTTTAAAAACTCTGGGATACCTAGACTCGAATCCGTTATCTCAACTGGACGAGGAGCGTGTCAGATGCCAATCCCTAAAATCTTACACGAGGACACAAAATTGGAGGATGCCCTTGAGCAGTTGGCAAATAAAATACAGGCCATGGATCCGGACAAAAGAATCTTTAAATGGAATTTAGAGGGCGATAGAAAAAACTTCATTGAGCCTCTAATAAACTGCAACCTTGATGATATTTCAATAAATAAATTCCTTGATATCATTTGTCGCTCAACTAGGACCACTTGGCGAGCTGAAGACCGGCTTATCGTTACTCGCCAACCAATCGGAGAAGAAATAATAAAATCACAAAAAATAAAAATTGAGGATTTCGAAAAAGAACTGCTTCAAGCGGCACATGGTGACATAAAAACTCGCCACAACTTCAAGAAATCCGGATGGCAAATCAATCTCATTAAGAAATACATTGATGATCCCGACCCGGAAATCAAAGCTTTGTGCAAGGATATTATTGATGAATAATGCACTGAGCCTGTCCTTGCCAGAACCTCATCGTTCTAGCTCCTGCCGCAACACCGCCAGCATGGCAGCACCCCCGGAAGAAGCCACCCGCTCGACGCTCCTCGCAATCACCTCGCGCAGCGCCGCCGCCTCAGGGAAATCCTTGAGGTAGATCTTGGCGAAACGCAGCAAGGTGGCGGGATTTTTGTCGTCGTCCCAATCGGCGAAAAAGAGCTCGGCGTGACGCCGAAACGCGGCGATGCGCTCTTCGCGACTCGGTAAAAAGCCGGGAGCAAAAAGCCAGGGATTGGCGAAAATGCCGCGGCCGATCATCACCCCGTCGAGCTGGTGACGGCGACACTTTTCTGCGGCCGCCGCAAGATCGAGCACGTCGCCATTGCCGAGGATCCGGGTCGCAGGAGAAAGCTCGTTGCGCAAAGCCACCGCCTTGGCGATTTCGTCCCAATCCGCCAGGCCGCTGCTCTGCTGGCTCTGGGTCCGGCCATGCAGGATCATAGCATCGGGACGGCTCGCCAACAGAACCCGGCACCAGGCTTCGGTGTCGGGCGTTTCGAGGCCGATGCGGGTCTTCACCGACACCGGCAGGGACGAGGCTTCGCGGGCGGCGCAAATCAGCTCAGCCGCGAGGCTGGGACAGCCGATCAAGGCCGAGCCCGCGCCCTGTTTCAAGACCTGCGGCACGGGGCAGCCCATGTTCAGATCGATGCCGTCGAAATCGCCACTCGGCGCCAATACCTCGCGGATCGCACGGGCCAGCTTCTCCGGACGCGAAGTCCAAAGCTGCGCCACCAAGCGGATGCCTTTGGCCCGGAGAATGGCCTTTTCACTGGCATTCACCACCAGGCGATGACGAACCTTTTCCCTCCCGAGGGGATGGCAAAGCGCATCGGCTGAAGTGAACTCGGTGAACATCACCCGCAGCGCCCCCGGATTTGCGCTCGACGCAACGACTTCCCGGAAGGTGCTGTCGGTGACTTCCTCCATCGGCGCCAGGCAGAACCAGGGGCCGGGTTCTGCCCAGAAATTCATCGCCGAACGAAGGAGTTCCGCAGCAACCAGGCGCGGCCTTCGGGGTGCTTACTCCAGAAGGGCGCGATGAATTTATCGATCGCAATCGCCTCCGCCACCAGACCCTCGTTTTGAAGATCCAGCGAACACTGGTCGGCGTCGATTTTACCCGACAAAAAGTCGACCATGACGGGTGCATCCTGACGCAGCTTCGCCAGGGATTTCTGCGCTGCCGCGTCATTGCCCTTGCGAATGTGCATGAAGAGCACGACCGGAGCAAGCTGTGCCGGCATGTCATCGAAGGCATCGCCATCCCCGATCAACATGGCGAGCATGTCGAAGTCACCTGCCAGTGCGGCGGCAAACATGCTGAGGACAATCAGGCCCGAGGCGGATTCATCGAGGCCGAGGCGATGCAGCGACATCAGGATCAAGGGTTGGATGTCTTCGTAGCGCTTGAGCTCGAACAGGACTTCGGCGGTTTCGGTGACGATCAGGAGGAGTTCTTCTTTCTGCACGATGTTGATTTCGATCTCCGGATCAAAGCCGAGTTCTTCGTCGATCTGTTCCTTGATCGCCTCTAGGTAATCGCAGCGCTTCTGCCAGTCTTCGCCGCAGCACAGGCGGATGAATTGCGTCAGCGGGTGAATGGCGCTCGGATCTGCGTTTATGGCCTTTTCCAGGTGATCAATCGCGGCCATCATGTCGAAGCGATCCAAGGCCTGATACACCTTTTCCATCTGCTTGCCACAGGCCTTGTGATCGCCAGGAATTTTCAAATTGCGCGCCGTCTTCCAATCGCGGATGAATCCATTGACTTCGGCATGGGGATCATGAAGCTCGTTCAGCAAGGGTTTTTTCGCTGCTTTGGCCTTCGGTTTTGCGCTCGCCGCAGACTTGGGTTTTGCGCTCGCCGCAGGCTTGGCCTTAGTGACTTTTTTCTTCGGTTTCTCAGCTTCGTCCATGCTCATTCTCCGGTTGCTAAATTCTTAATTCTTAATTCTTAATTCTTAATTCTTAATTCGTAGCTGACCGTTCGCCGCAGCCCTTCGTTGTTGTCGATGGCGGGGGCGTAGCCGAAGTCACGGGCCGCGGCGTCGTGACGGAACCAGTGGCTGGTGGCGAGCTGAGCCGCGACGAAGCGGGTCATCGGCGGTTCGCCGCTGAGGCGTCCGAGACTCCAGACCGCCTCGCAGCCGCGGCCGAGAAGACGGGCGCCAGCGTAGGAGATCCGGCGTTTCACCGGCGGCAATTTGAGCTCGGCCAGAAGGCGGTTGATCCACGGCCAGAGCAGCACCGGCTCGGCATCGCCGATGAAGTAGGCTTTCCCCGCAGGAGCACCGGTGTCGGCCAGGGCAAGCGCTGCTTGGATGTGGGCGCAGGCGGCGTTGTCGACATAGCTGACGTCGACCTTGTTCAAACCATCGCCGACCTGGATCAATTTCCCTGCCTTGGCCCGGGCAATGAGGCGCGGCAGAAGATTGCCGTCTTCAGGTCCCCAGATCAGATGCGGACGCAGGGCGCAAGTGGCGAGGCCGGGGCCATTGGCAGCGAGGACTTCGCGTTCCGCCTGCGCTTTGGTGGCGGGATAATGGGTCAGATAACGGCTCGGATAAGGCAGCGACTCATCGCCGCCGTCGATCCCTGTTTCACCGTAAGCGACGCTGGGTGACGAGGTGAAGACCAGGCGGGCCACGGCGGCCTTGCGGCAGGCGCTCAGGACGGCGCGGGTGCCGAGGACGTTGGGGCGGAAATAATCGTCGTAAGAACCCCAGACGCCGGCCTTGGCGGCGACGTGAAATACCGTGTCGACCCCGGCGCAAGCACGGCTCAAGGCTTCGGCGTCATCGAGCTCACCGCGGACCCAGGTGGCGACACCTTCGCGCAGAAGAGCCTCCGGGGATGAGCGTCCATAAGCGATGACGCGGGCGCCGCGAGCCGCGAGTTGACGAGCGATGACGCGCCCGAGAAAACCCGAGGCGCCGGTGATAAGACAATTTTGCAGAGGCATGGGCACAGAAGCGATTTCCGAGGTTCAAACAGTTCGGCCCCGACTGTAACCGCCCGAAGCTTTATTTCTCGCTTCATCTTTCCTTCATCATCGCCCCCTTGCAGGACGGCGGTATCCGGGTAGAATCGCCAGCCGAAACAGAAAAGGATGCCCTCATGAACCTCGTAGACTTCATTCTTCACGTCGACAAACACCTGATCGAGTTCGTCCGAGATTACGGACTGTGGATCTACGCTTTGCTCTTTGTGGTGATCTTCTGTGAGACCGGCCTGGTCTTTGTCCCCTTCCTGCCCGGCGACTCCTTACTTCTGGTCGCTGGCGGTCTCTGCGCCAAAGCGGAAACCGGCATGAGTCTGATGATCATGATTCCGCTGCTGTGTTTTGCGGCCATTGCCGGCGACTTCCTCAACTTCAGCGTCGGCCACAAGTTCGGCGAATGGATGCTGCGCAAAAACTGGGTCAAGCAGAAACACATCGAAGCGACGCACGACTTCTTTGAGCAACACGGCGGCAAGGCCGTCATTTATGCTCGCTTCGCTCCCTTCATGCGCACCTTCGTCCCCTTCGTCGCTGGCATGGGCGATATGGGTTTCCGCCGCTTCGGCTTCTTCAATGTCATCGGCGCCTTCATCTGGGTCGTCAGCCTGTCGGTTCTCGGCTATTTCTTCTTCGGCATTCCGTTTGTTCAGCGCCACACCGAAAAAATCATCCTGCTGATCATCTTCGTGTCGATGATCCCGCCGGTTCTCACCTGGTGGAAACACCGCCAGAAAATGGCGGCGGCGACGGAAGCCCCGAGCGAGAAATAAGCTCGAGATTCACTCAATCGATTGCCCACTCCGCAAAGAGATAGTCACCGTGTCGTAGAACGTGGTGGCTGGGCAGCTCAAGGGGCTTGTCAAAGAGCGGACAGTCCGTGACCACGGTATGGAATTCGCCGTTTTCGCCGCAGGGGCAGACGCCGCGGGCGATCAAGTCAGCGATGACTTCTTCATCAAGCTCACGACCAATAAATTCCGCGCCCAACGAGGCTTGGCAGGAAGTGATGACGCAGCGCATCCCGGAGGCCAGCATCTGACGCACCAGAACGAGGCGATCTTCTTGCCACAAGGGCAAGAGAGCCTGCAGCCCGACGGCGGCGCAGACCTTCTCCTCCCAGTCGCGATGACCTTGCAGGTCGATGTCGCCAAAGACCGCCGCCGTTGCGCCGTGTTCTGCTTTCAGCCGCTGCAAAGCACCGATGAACAAGCCTTCGTAATCGCCCCAGGACGCCGGGATGGCGAGAATCGGCAGCTTCATCGCCGCCGCTTGACGACGCAGGATTTCCTCCGGCAAGCCGTGGGAGCGCGAGATCTGGCCGTTTTCGTTCATCATGTTGAGAAGCGCCACGGGACGGTGTCCCGCAGCGATAGCGCGCATCAGGGCGAAGCAGCTGTCTTTGCCGCCGCTCCAGGAGGAGATGAGGGAGTGAGCACCATTGACTTCAGTCGCCATAAACAGAATCCTTAATTTCACCAGCCAGGAAGATCACATCCCAGCCGCCGTATTCATCGTCGGGATGGGAATAGCTCAGCTCAACTGTCAGCGGATCGACGCCTTGGGAAACGCCTGTCAATTCCCAGGAGCCGCGTAGCTCTGCATTTTTGGCGCGTAGGTGATTTTGTGCAGCCTGATCATGCCGTTCGAGCTCTTGCCAGAAGTTATTCATTGCTGGCAGGAAGTTCCCCGGATCTTTTAAGCTGATATACAAGGCGGCAAAGGTGGGATGCTCACGGCATCCTTCCCAGTGGGACTCTCCAGCCTCACGCCTGAGTCGTCCCCAAGTGTCATCGCTGATTTCGGCGGCCGGCCATTTCTTCGTTGCTTTCATGACGTCCAAGAAACCAGTGACAATAAAAACTGGAACCGCGATCGCGCAAATGAAGAGAAGCAAGCCGATGAGCACACCACCGAGAACACAGGTGCAGGTCGCAAGAGTGTTGAGGACGGGGACATGGAGGTAAGCATCCACAACAAATAATAAGAGGGAGAGGATCCAGCTCCCGAGTGCCACTGAAACAAGCGCTTTCATGATTTTCGCAAGCATCCTTACACCTTCCTCCTGCCGTCACATGTCGGCCATTGGCAACAGCCCCAGAACTGCTCGCCGCTGCGCTCACCTTGGCGGACGCGACGGAGAAGCATCGGCTGCGAACACTTCGGGCAAGCGGGCGCTTTCGCCCGAAGATCAGTCCGATCTGACTGATCGGGTTTTTGGCCTTCGCCACGGCGAAACTCGAGCCGCGCCGACGCCAGTTGTTCGCTGTAGCCGCCGCCTTGGATGAAGGATTGCTCCAAGGCGCTGATCTGCTGGTCCAGCAGGTAGTTGGCTTGGTGGATCAGGCAGATCAGGGTGTTGGCGACCTCTTCTCGCTTGCCTCTGGTCAGCCAGGGGACATAGGGGCCGAATTGATCGCGCCGATCGTCGGGGCGCTGCGGATCAAAGGCCGGGAAATCCACTTCGGTGAAACGAATCCGTCGCACTTCGCCAGTTGCTGCATCGGTCTTGTCCCACATTTTGTGGCGCTTCTGCCGCAGGAAATCCTCGTAATCGAGCAGCAGCTCGTCCAAGCTGGCGCGAGCGACGTTGACCAAGCGGATCTCGGTCTGGCTTGAGCCGGTGCCAGCGCGACTGCCTTCGGCGATGTTTTGGCGTCCGCTACGAGCCGCTTGCACCATCTGGTCGATCAAGCGCGAATGAGAATCGATGAAGCGCTCGCAGAAAAACACCGTGCCGTCGTAGATGATCGTGGTGATCTGAAAGCTCTTCAGTTGGCGATAGCCGCCGCCGGAGCGCAAGCGCGGGCGGCTGAAGCTGGGAAGATCGGTCCGATCTGACTGATCTTCTGAGCTCACTTCTTACTCTCCGGCAGCCCCTTCACAATAAACAGCGGCACCAGCAGCATCAGCGCCGCCAGCAGGTAGGGGCCGGTGAAGCCGAATTTGCAGAAGGCGAGGCCGGCGACGGCGGGGCCGATGGCGCGGGCCAAGGCACCGAGCGAGCGGAAATGCCCCATCACCCGTCCCTGGTCGTGAGCCGGGGTGTAGATCGAGCACAAGGCGGTGATGCAGGGAATGGTGAAGGCCGAGCCGAGCACCATGAAGGTCAAGCCGAGGAAGAGAAGCGGGGTGCTCTTCAGCTCACCCGCAAGCGCCACCAGCAGCATCGACGGGATCAGCAGAGCGAGGCCGCGGAAGGCCATTTTTTTCTCGCCGACAATCGGCGCCTTGCGGCGAACATAGCCGCCTTGAACCAGCGACAACATGATACCGATGAAGAGGAACATCAGGCCGTTGGCACCGTGTCCGTAGCCGAGGCGCTGGTCGGTGAGGAAGGTCAGCATCTGTTCGGCACCGCCGAAGGCAACCAGGAAGAGGGCGTTGGTCCAGATCGCCCCGGTGACGCCGGGATAAGTTTCGCTGTGGAAAAGCTTCAGCGGGTTGACCGTGCGGGCTTCTTCACGGGCCTTGCCGCGGTTCTCGTCGGACAAAGTCTCGGTGAAGTGCGAACGCACCCAGTAGAGGTTGAGAATCGACAGTCCCATGGCGACAAAGGCAGCGATGGAGAAGGGGTTGAGTCCATATTGCACCAGGCCCGGGAAGGTCTGGGTCGGGTCCCACATCGCTGACAAGGCGCCGATGGCCGGGCCGAAGGTGAAGCCGAGGCCGAAGGCGATGCCGATACTGGCCATGCCGACCGAACGGGTTTTCGCCGAGGTGATGTCGGCAACCGCCGCCGTGGCGGTGGAGATGTTCGAGCCGGAGATGCCGCAGAGGACGCGGGACACCAGCAACAAGGCGAAGCTACCCGCCAAGCCCCAGGTCAGATAACCCAAGACGCCGAGCATGATCGACACGGTCAAAACCTTCTTGCGTCCGACACGGTCGGAGATCGAGCCGACCAGCGGCGCGAGGAGGAATTGCAGGAAGGAATAGAGTCCGCCGAGAGCGCCACCGAGCAAGGCCGCCTTCTGCATCTCGTCACTGACTCCGGTGAGACTGGTGAGATGATCCATCATCCAACGGAAGATCGTCCCGGCTCCTTCGGTCTCCTGGTAGTGCTTGAGCATCGCCGGGAAGAGCGGAATGATGATGGCGAAACCGACGAGGTCGAGGAAAAGAGTAAGAAAGATGACTTTGATGTTCTTGCGATCGCCGGGCGAGAGCGAGCCGTCGGGGTGTTTCGGTAGTCCTTTGTAGGGGCAGGCGGGGCAGTGGTTTTTGGCGACGCAGCAACCTTGATCCATGACCAATCCCGCGGGTAGCTCGCAGGGCGGCAGGGCATGAGCCGTGCCGCTGGCCGGCAGCGCCACATCGCGAACAAAACCGGCGACCCAATCCGCATCGGCGTTGAGGCAAGGGACGAGATCGTAGCTCGATCCGGCACCGGCTTCTTTGAGGAACATCTCCTTCAAACCCATGCCGATTTCTTCGAGGGTCTCAAGGTTGTCGGCGGTGAACGCCGGGCAGGCGATGGCGATCGATTTCACCCCCTCGGCAGCGAGTTTCTTGAGGGTTTCTTCGGTCGAGGGTTCGAGCCAGCGTTCACGACCGAAACGGCTCTGGAAACTGAGGATGACGCGCTCATGATCGATGTTCTTGAGCCCTTGACGAATCAGCGCAGCGGTGGCGGCACACTGGTCGAAATAGCGGTCGCCGCAACGGATGCGGCGGATCGGCAGGCCATGGAAAGACAGGACCAGTCGTTCGGCCGGTTTCGCCGCCAATTGCGCGTCGATTTTTGCGACCAGCGCATCGATGTAGGCCGGCGCAGCGTGGAAGTCCTCGACGAAGTCGATGCGCGCACCAGCCCCATGCTCGGCAATGGCGGCGTCGAGGCAGTCCCTGCACGACAGCGTCGTGGTCTCGGAGAACTGCGGGAAAAGCGGGATGACGCGGATCTTGGTACAGCCTTGATCAAGCAGCTTCTTGTAGGACTGGCTGACACTTTGGCGACCGATGATGTAGCCGGTTTCGAGGGGAATTCCGGCCATTTCGGGGCGGGCGCGCAGGGCCTCGGTGAAGTCGCGGGTGTGTTTGATCAAGGGAAAGTCCTGGCCATCCCAGATCGAGGCGTAGGCGTGCGCCGACTTCGGGCTGCGCGAGGGCAGGATGAAGAGATTGAGGATCAGCGGCCACATCGGCCCGCCGTTATCGACGACGCGTTTGTCGCCGAGGAAGTGGCGGAGGTATTTCTTGACGTCGGGGACGCTGGGCGAATCGGGCGAGCCGAGCTGGATCAGAAGGAGGCCGGTTTTCATGAGGTGTCAGTGGGCTTGGAAGTTGGGGTAAGAAAGGGGATGAATTTAACCGCAGAAGACGCAGATGCAGGCAGCTGGAACCACGAAATACACAAAAGGAATTCTTCCGGTTATTGGACGTCGCTTCTGGCTGCATCCATTCGTCGTCATTGCGATGAACGCGAGGAGGATACGAGGATGCGTCAGAGAACTTACTCAGCCGGAACCAAGATCAGCAAGAGAAACCAGGTCTGTTGCCCCGGATCCAGCTTGGCAAATGCCAAGACGAACAGCTCTGAGCTTCGATTACCCCCCGGTCCTGAGCTGGGCGCAAGAGAGTCTGGGAGTCTACGAACTCCCCGACTCCCCTGTTCTCTCACTCCCGGAGCTGAGCTCCTGATTTCGAATGATCCAGGCCGCTGAAAAATGGCGGTGACTCAATCCGCCGTCCCTTCGCCATCATCGTTCGTCGCAACGATTTTCTGCAGCGCCAATCGCTGTTCATGGGCGGCAAAACGAGACATCAGGCGAAGCGCTTGGAAATAGGTCAAGGTGGCGACCCAGGTGGCCAGCCCTTCCATGCCGATCCGCCAGCTCGAGTCGTGCAGCAGCAAGCCCGGCAGAAAACCCGATCCGGAAGCAAGAAAACCGATCAAAACCGGCAATTGCGCGGCGCGATGGCGACCGAGGAATAGCAGAATACCGGCGCTCAAATCGGCGATAACGAGGATGCGGAAGACGCAAACATTCTGTCCGCGCCAAGCCAGCTCGGCGTAGATGAGGAAACGAAGCCAGAGAATGAGGCCGATGCTGCGGGGGATGCGAGAGATCCGCTCCTCTTCCCGAGTCAACATGACTTAGCCGCGGCGGCCGCGCTGACGGACCGCCTCATAGAGAATCAAAGTGGTGGCGGTGGCGACGTTGAGGGAGTCGGCCTTGCCAAGCATCGGAATCCGAACGTTAATCGTCGATTCCTTCATCCAGTCTTCGGTCAAACCATATTGCTCGGCGCCGACGACGATAGCGACGGGGCCGGTCATGTCGACATCGGTGTACATGGTCGTCGCGTGGGGCGTCGCGGAAAGGATGGCGATGCCTTGCGCCTTCAGCCATTTCAAGGTGTCGGCAGTGCCGGCCTCGGCAATTGGCAGGGCAAAGCACATGCCAGTAGAAGCGGTGATGACGTTGGGGTTCCACAAGTCGGTGCAGCGGTCGCAGAGAATGAGGGCGTCGGCGCCGGTGCCGTCAGCGGAACGGATGATGGTGCCGAGATTGCCCGGTTTTTCGATCGACTGGGCGACGATGAGGAGCGGAGAGGAACCAAGTTTCAAATCTTCCAGCTTGCGGCTGAGATAAGGCGCGACGGCGAGCAGACCCTCGGGGCGTTCGCGGTAGGTCATCTTCTGAAAAACGGGCGGAGTGCACTGGAAGATCTCGGCTCCGGCGGCGCGGCAGCGTTCGATCAGCGCATCCTCGTTGTCACCGAGGTAGAAGCCGGGGCAGGTGTAGACTTCTTTCGGGAAAACGCCGTTATCAACGGCGCGGATAAGGGAGCGATAACCTTCTATCAACATCAAGCCTTCCCGGTCCCGGTCACGTCTCTCGCGGAGGCGGACAATGGCTTTGACTCGGTCGTTTTGTAGGCTGGTGAGGATCATGGTGAAGGGGGTAATTTGGGCAAAAAAAATTGGTGGCGGGAGCCGGGGTTGAACCGGCGACACGAGGATTTTCAGTCCTCTGCTCTACCAACTGAGCTATCCCGCCACACTTTGTTTTGCAGCTTGGGCCGCAGAACGGTGTAGAGAATAC